>CAZKUR010000020.1:0-57258 GCA_964556005.1 uncultured Ignavibacteriaceae bacterium
CAGTTTCTAATTTCCCGACAGGGATACCGTAAGCTGTTGCTTTATCAATTAATTCTTCCCTCGATATAGACCGGTATCCTAATTTATCGGCTAATCTTTCTGCAAGTTCTTTGCCGTACCCGTAACTAAAACGGGATATACAAATGATTTGCATAATATGGTTTTACCTTAATAATTTTTTTTAGTAATATATTTAAACACGGAAAATTTTCCGGGTTTTAACTCTTAATAAATATTTCTGATGACTACGATTACCGATATTAGCAATACTATACTGCTGTTTTAAGTATGAGTATTTTTAGTATGAAATGTCTCCCGCTGATTAAGAAAAAATGCCTTCCTCTGAATTTTTTATTAGTACGTTTTAACAAGCAATTAAAATATTCGAAATTTCATTTTCTTGTTAAAATATGTAAGAACAATTTGGGCTGCTAAGAAAATCCGAAAAATAAATACAGAAAAAATCTAAATCTTTTCTAAAAAACACATTAAATAATTTAGAGAACGAAAACAAAATCTCCTGCTATTATCAATTGATAATTTTTATTTTTGAATACTAAGCTGATACAGTTACATGCTCTGCACCAACCGATTTATGACCTTCAAGTTCCTTTACATTGTCGCGCACTGCAGCTACATAAATAGCAAGTGGACGGTACAGTAAATGTCCCCATTTACCGAAAGGTACTTCAACAAATAACATCGGGACTACAATTGCCATATGAACCATATAAGTGACGTATGTTGTCATCGGCATATCTGAAACCCGGAATATGTGAAGTAAAATGCCCGACAGCGCCGCAAGGAATAGCATTATCGGAAATAACCAATCCGAAAAGTGGCTGAACTTATGCATTTCAGTGCTCTTTCTCATCCGGTCAGATATAATCCATACGGTAGTTATTAATAATACCGCTGTAGCATAGTATCCTAAAAAGCTTGTCCAATGAATGCTTGTATCTTTGATTTGGAACCATGGAAGAAAAACAACTACAAGAGTAAACATGATTGCATATCCACTAACGAGGAAGAGATGGCGAACCCAATTCTTACTTGAATCACTGCTGCTGCATTCATTCCAGCGTTTCTGGGTTAATAATTGTACTATAAAATGAGGAAATTGAGTAATGTAAAACCTGGCAGGGATTTTCGCTCCCCGCGTTAAACCAGAAAACATACGTGCAGCATTACTTAAAAGTAAAATACCTAATAAAGCTGCCATTATTCTATCACCCCAGTCTACAATACCAACGGGCGCAAACTTTTCGAGCATTACTGTGGTAAGTGCCGCCGGTCCTGATTGATTTAACAAACCGAAACCGAAATTGTTAGGTACCGTAAACAAAAGCACTATTACTGTGGCCATAATTGCAAGTATCCCTGCTTCCCAAAACACCGAACGATACATGAGACGAGACAGTCCTGTCCAGTCATACAAAGTAGTAAGATATCGTCTCAGCGCCATCATAGTTTCGCCGGGGTTACCGCTTCGTGGGCACCTTGCAGAGCAATCGCCGCAATAGAAGCATAACCAGGGACTTGGGTCTTCAAGCAGCTCCTTTTTCATGCCCCACTGTGCGTACAGCATTTGCTTGCGCGGGAATCCGTATTCTTCCGTTGAAAGTGAACAAGCTGATGTACATGTTGCACACTGAAAACATTTTTTGAGGTCTTCCCCGCCGTTCTCTTTAATATATTTTATAAATTGTGTATCCGGTTTAATTAAATTCCTGTCGTTCATAACTAACCTGTATTTAATCTTTTTTAGTTTTTACTTGCATTGATTTTTCACCAAAGAGGCAATACTTCAGCCAATTAAACCCAAACAATAGAAGTTCTTTATCGTCTTCTTTAATTTTATTAACAACTTCTTCATCAACTTCAAATCTTTTTAGAAAAGTGCTGTCAAAAACAAACTCTCGAAACTTATCAATGTTATAACATACTGTATAGAACATTTCAAGTTTGGCGGGCTCAAGCTTTTTGCCCTTTTTAAAATAATCATGCAATGAAATTTCTTTAAAGTATTCTCCCATCTCCGTATATTCTTTAACGTTTTGGTCAGTCATCCATTCGTCAACGGTCAAGCTCCTATCCTCTTCATAACCTTTACATACAGGTTCTTCAAGAATAAAATAAAACTCCCCGTCGCCGTTTTCGCCGGGATCTTTCGGCGATGCTACTCCAAGTGGAAACATTCTGCAAGACCACGGCCTATCTTCGTATACCGTACACCCGTTTTCGCCTACAAAATGACATGTTTTATTTTCGTCGTTTTTCATTTTCAGCATTACTACCGGGTGATTTTGTTTTTCATCTATTGGAAGTAAGGTGTACTTGTCTAAAAATTCCTGCGATGATATTTTCAACCTGTTTTTTAAACGGATAACATCATAGGGAGTAAGAAATATATTTACATCACTGCAGCATTTATTAAAGCAGCTAATATTTTTATGACAATTAAATTTGAATTTACTTTCTTTATCAAGTCTGGGAAATTCTTTTAATATTGTTTCCTTTAATTTTTCTATTTCATCCATAGTTTCCACCTTTATTTTTAATTTTCTTTGGTATTTTCTAACAAGCATGCTTGCCTATTTATAAGAAGCGCTGCAGTTTATTCAATTATAAAATTTTTCAGAGCATCCTTAGACCAAATCGGCAGTGGTCCCGATTCTCCGTTAGAAGGATTAAACCTGTACCGGTAAGAAATATTTTGGTTGAACTTATTTCTCATCCAGTCCCAGCCACGAACATAATAAGAACATTCGTCGTTAAAACAAACATATTGGAAATCAACTTCCCACGATGATTCCGGTGGGCATAACCATTTTTTTAGCGGCTGGTTACAATGCGGGCACGTATATTTTTTTTCTTCTTCCATAATTAAACCTAACATTTTCATTCAATAATTCAATGATTTTTCTTCAATTAAAAATTGTCCTTCATTCACACATTCACTGTTGCTAATATTATATTAAATGAAGAATGCAAAACAATAAAAATCAGAACAATCGAAAACAGATAATCAAAATAAGAACATTAGTATCAAAAAAGGGAACCCCAATTACCGGGATTCCCTTTTGAATTTAGTTTTATCCAACAGATAATCCCCTGCCGAAACAGGATAGAACTAATTTACAATCGAAATAATGGGTTTTGAAAATACATCCCATTTATCGGTTTTCGGATCCCATTTCATATTTACAAATACCTTCCAGTCTTTTTCATCCATAGAAGGTTTATCCGAACGGAAATAGTATCCTGGCCATCTTGTTTCATCTCTAAAGAGAATAGCTCTTACATGAGCTTCAGCCTGCCACATCCTGTGAACGTTTTCCCAGCATCTCATCAGTTCATGAAGATCTGAAGCAGCTAACTTGTTTGAATCTTCTTTTAAGTAAGTTAAAAGATCAAGTCCTTTTTCTAGCAAGCTTTTGCTGGTCTTAAATTGAGAGGATACTCCGCCTGCATATTCATCCATAATTTTCTGCAGCCTGAACATGAACATCTTAGGTTTAATATAATTCGGATTAACTTCGGGATCGGTTGAACCGCCGCTGAATTGAGCATAAATATCGAGAGGTTTCAATATTTCTTCTTTCAATGCATCGATTTCAGCTTGATTGTAGTTAATCGGGTTCGGATTATCAACAATGTAATCGATAGCTCCTTTTGCAGCAATACGTCCTTCCGCATGAGAACCGGATGAAAACTTATGACTTGATGCTCCTGAAGCATCGCCCGCACAGAATATACCTTTTGTTGTTGCCATATTCGGATAGCCCCAGAAATATTCGTCAGGTGCAAGATCCTTAGGACCGCTAACCCATGCACCGGATGCACCGGAGTGCGAACCGATAAAGTATGGTTCAGCAGCAGCAATTTCAGATGGCTTTTCTTCAGGCGCTGTGTTTGTACCGGCCCACAAGATTGCCTGTGAAATAGTCATATCCAGGAAGTCTTCCCATGCTTCGGATTCAAGTTCTTTTAATTTTTTCTTTGCAGCTTTTTCATCACCGGCTTCGGAAGCGATTTTATTTATTGCTTCTTCTGTTCTCATATAGATGGGACCTTTACCGTCCATAACATCCAGCATCATAAGCCAGTTACGAAGATTTGCCGGAACAGGTTTTACTTTTCCGTAAGGAACCCAATTTTCCAGTTCACCTTTTCTTTCAATCATATAATTGCCGCCTTCGCCGTTGGTAGCTCTTGATTTAAACAACAAGAACCATGCACCGACTGGACCATAAGCGTCTTTAAATCTAACTGGAATAAAACGAACTTCCTGGCATGTCATTTCGGCGCCGGCTTTAAGTGTGAAGTATGCGCTTGAACCTGAGTTCCATGGCGGATACCATGCACGACCAAGACCTTCGCCTGATGAACGCGGTTTAAATACGTGAACTGCACCGCCCATTGCTACCAATACTGCTTTAGCTTTAAATACGTAGAATTTTTCTTCACGGACACTAAATCCAACAGCGCCAACGCAAACGTCGCCATCCATAATAGGACCGACAATGAATACTCTTTCATAAATATTTTCCGCACCGATTGCACTTTTAGCAGCTTCGGCAACAATAACTTTGTACGATTCACCGTTAATCATTAATTGCCATCTGCCTTCATGAACGTAATTACCGTCTGCATCTTTCCAAATGGGTAATCCCCATTGTTCAAAAAGATGAACACTTGAATCAACGTGACGGGCAATATTATAAACTAAATCTTCACGCGTAATTCCCATTAAGTCGCTGCGAACATATTTTACATAATCTTCAACTGTGTTGTTTCCGTCTTTAATTCCTACGTACTGGTTGATAGCCGAAAGGCCCATAGCAACTGCGCCGCTTCTATCGACTGCAGCTTTATCAACCATTGTGACTTTAAGGTTGTGCTTCTTAGCCCAATGAGCAGCTTCAACAGCCGCACCGCAAGCAGCCATACCTCCACCAATTATCAATAAATCGGTATTTACTTCTTCAGTTTTGAAATTTGCCATGATATTTCCCTTCTTTCTAATTCTTAATTGTGACTACTGCTGGCAGACCTAAAGACTCAGGCTCTGTAAACAGAACAGGGCTCTTGAGGTCTTCATTACTTGTTGTCCATCCGCCGTTCGGTACTGCTTTACCTTCTTCCGTAGTACGAATAGGGAATTTAAATCTTTTTAAGGTACCATTGCGGAATTTGATTGTCCATAAAATGGAATCCGTACTTCTCATTGGTGTAACGGTTGCTCCAAGAGGTACAAAATCGGCATAACCACGTACTTCGATAGCCTGGTTTGGGCAAATTTTTACGCAATTGTAACATTCCCAGCACATTTCCGGCTCGCAGTTATATGCCTTCATTGCATCCTTGTTTAACACCATCAAGTCGTTTGGACAGATGTACTGGCAAGCAGTTTTATCCTGCGCTTTACAGCCGTCGCATTTATCCGGGATTACATAACTAGGCATTAATTACCTCCTTTAAATTAATTTGATAACATAGATGAATTTGAGTCTTCATATAATTGATTACTTTTTATTTTTAGTGTCCATATCACCGGTAGCAAACTGGTGCATTTTTATTTCAACTTTTTCTTCCAGGTGTGCATAGTAATCTCTTAGTATAGCCAAAACTTCCGGACGGCTGAATTCGGCAGGTACGTCGCCGCCTTCCGAAAGAGATTTTCTAAGAGCAGTACCGCTTAAGAAAAGTCTGTCTTCTTTTTTATGAGGACAGGTTTTCATTGAAGCCATTCCACCGCATTTGAAGCACCAGAATGTCCAGTCAATTGGAAGAGGTTTAAGCAATAATGCATCTTCCGGTATTTCATAAAAGATTTTCTGAGCGTCGAACGGTCCGTAGTAGTTTCCTACGCCGGCATGGTCGCGGCCAACGATTAAATGCGTGCAGCCGAAATTCTGCCTGAATACGCCGTGAAGTAAAGCTTCTCTCGGACCGGCATATCTCATATCTAGAGGATAACCGCCGCAAACGACAGAATCTTTTATAAAATAATTTTCAACCAGAACATCGATACATTTTGCGCGAACTTCTGCCGGTATATCGCCTGGTTTCAGTTTTCCTACCAATTGATGAATATAAAGACCGTCGCTGACTTCAAGAGCAATCTTTGCAAGAAATTCATGCGAACGATGCATTGGATTACGAAGCTGTAATGCCGCAATAGTTCTCCATCCTTTTTCAGCAAAAATTTTCCTGCTTTCTTCCGGTCTCTGGTATAACCCTGCAAATTCCTTAGGGAAATAGCTTTCGGAAAGAACTTTTACCGGGCCGGCAATATTCCAATCCGATTGCTGCATAACCATTTTTACGCCCGGATGTTCAGGGTCATTAGTAGTGAAAACATGTTTGCATTCGAAGTCCTTATCGATCTGGTACTTTTCTGTAACCTTCATTGTACCCATTATTTCGTTGGACTCATCATTAACTAATGTTACCTCTTCATTAATCTTTAATGAATTTGCAACATCGGTAGAAACAGACATTGTGATAGGAATAGGCCAGAATAAACCGTTTGACATTTTCATGTCTGCGCAAACGCCTTTCCAATCGTCATGCCCCATAAATCCCTCTAGCGGAGTAAAGCCTCCTATACCCAGCATAATTAAATCGCCGGTCTCACGACTTGTAATAGATATTTTTTTCAGCTTTTCAGCTTTTTTTAATTCTTCTTCTTTTTCCTTTCCGCTGAGAAGAAGAACTTTTAATTTATCACTTCCATGAGGCCGTATTAAGATAGATTCACTCATAACGTCTCCTCGAATTTAAATTGTAAATTTTTTAATTAGAGTTAAAAGCATAATTGAGAAATTACAGGCTTATTATTTTTAAAAAGAACTTTTCTTTTGAAAACTCTATCGGACAGTCGGCAGCCGGAACAAAAAATTCCCTTTTTTTAATAAATAGCCCATAAAAAACGATACTTTTTTCAAAACAAATCAAAAATCATCAATAAAAACATATGCCGATATCGTAGTAAAATCAACGCGATTATACCTTTTGTATTCCTGCTGTTGTTCTATTTCTAAAGAGCAAAATGATTCTAATATTGAATTTTTGTAATTACGTAATCTTGTAATTTTTTCACATTCCCTTGTACGGATTAGGTCCGACTTCGTCAATCTCTTCTGCAAATTCATTGAATATTTGAGGTATCTTTTCATACTCATCAATTGATAGCGTAATCAGCTTTACGCGTTCCGGTTCAAGAACAAGCTGCTTCAATTTTTCCTGGACATTTTCCATTCGTTTATTTGCAAGCTCACTGCCTTTAATAAAATGGCACTGATAATCATCGCCGTATTTACATCCGATTAAAAGAATACCGTCAAATCCTCTTGAAAGAGCATCGGCAATCCACACAGTATTCACCGAGCCAAGGCATCTAACAGGAATTACCCTGATATTAGGATTATACTGAAAATGATTCCTGCCCGCAATATCAAGCGAAGGATAGGCATCATTCTCACAGAGGAAAGCAAGCATACGCGGTTTTTCTTCATCTTCATCCGGTATCTCAATTGATTTAATCATTGAAGATATCATATTAATTGAATAATCCTTAAAAGAAATTATCCTTTCCGGGCAAGCGCCAAGGCAAATACCGCATCTTCGGCATCTTGTAAGATTCGGTAGTGGCGTGCCCTTCACATCTTCATCCAGAGTACCAAACGGACATTCTTCTGTACATCTCTTGCACTGTGTACAACGCTGGAGGAAGAATTCAGGGTAAGATTGATCCCCTGATCTCGGATGAACTGCTTTGCCTTGTTTTGCATTGTATATTACCTGGATCGCTTTTAAGGCTGCGCCGTAAGCATCTGTTTTACATGAAGTAATATCCATTGGCCCTCTAACAGAACCGGCGGCGTAAATACCTGTTCTTCTCGTTTCATAAGGGAAACAAATGTAATGAGAATCCGGGAATCCGTATTTTAAAGTCGGTAAATCTGTTCCCTGTCTATAAGTAAGGTTTAATATTTTTGCTCCGGCTTCTGCAGATGCTGCCGCTTTTTTCCCATCGAGTGTTTTCCCTTCTTCAGCAGGTTCATTATTACCGGATTCGATTTTCCCGACTAATGTTGAAGGTACCATTCCGTTAGCTAATACTACCACATCCGATTCAATTTGAATTTTATTTCCTAAAAGGGTATTATCGATATCAATCAGCATTGAACCGTTTCCGCCTTTATTTATTCCGACAACATCTCCCTTAGTGAAAAATACGTTATCTTCATTTTGCACTCTCTTATAAAAGAGTTCGTGCTGGGCAGGAGTACGCATATCCCTGTAAATAATATATATCAATGCATTGGGAAATTTCTCACGTATATATAAAGCCTGCTTCAGTGAATTTGAACAGCAATCGGATGAGCAATAAGGAAGATGTTTCTCATCTCTTGAACCTGCACACTGCAGAAAAGCGATGCTTTTGACCGGTTTTCCGTTAATTGCTTTTTGATCGCTGCTTCCGTTTTTGAAATACTCTTCTAATTGAATACTTGTAATAACATTATCGAATTTTCCGTATCCCAAATCGCCGAGTTTATTCGGATCGTACGGCTTTGCGCCTGTGGCTTGAATAATTACGCCGACAGTTAAGTCTTCCATCTGCAAATTATTTATTTTAAGAGTTACATTAAAGTTGCCAGGTTCTCCCGAAATCTTTTCAATCAAACATGACTTGATAACTTTTATTTTTTCATTGGATTCTACCTTAGCAATTAAATTATCGACTTCAGGAAGTTCAGGTTCAAGATAAGGATAATGAGTCGGTGCAACCTTATAAAATTTATTTAACCAGCCACCGAGCTTATCCTCTTTTTCCGTAAGCACAACCGAATTACCTGCATCTGCCGCAGCAAGTGCAGAAGTTAAACCGGCTATACCGCTCCCGACTACAAGGACAGTTTCGTTGATATTTTTCTCGAACGGTACCGGCGGTTCACTGTTCCTTACTTTGGCAATGCTCATTCTTAAATAATCTTCCGCAAGCATTTGAGTATCTTCATCGTTAGGTTTATGCGCCCATGCAACTTGTTCTCTCAAGCTAATGCGGTCGACTAAAACATTTTCATTAAATTTGAAAACATCCGATAAAAATCTTGATGAACAGCCGCCTATAACAACCCGGTTTAATTTTTCATTTTCGATATCTTTCCTAATCATCTCAACATTTTCTTCGCTGCATAACCAGGGACTTACTTTACTTACCGGGACTTTACATTCTTTGGATGCAACTTGAGATAATTGCTCACAATTTATAGATTCACCTATTCCGCAACCGGAGCATAAATAAACTCCAACTTTTGTTTCTATAGCCATAATATTAATTCCTTTTGATTGTTTGAATAGCCTTTATCACCGAACCCGTTGCTTCCTGAACAACGGAAGAAACATCTTTCGGTTCCGTGATAACTCCGCAGCCAATCTGCCCGGATTGTTCATTCATTCCGTTTCCGTTAAAATGCATAAAACCGTTTTTGTCAAATAACGATTTATCAACCGGAATATTATCGGTCGAAGGTTTCATCCCGGTAGCTAAAACTACGAGTTCAACTTCGTTGTGCATTTTCTTACCGCTTAATGAATCTTCCGCTTCAACAATTAATTTCCCGTTGGAATCGTTCCGGGATACTTTTCCAACTTTGCCCCGGTGAAAAAAGACTTTCTCATCGTCTTGAACTTGACGGTAGAAATCCTCAAGAAGACCATTGGAACGAACATCGATATAATGTACATGAATTTCTGCATCCGGGTTTTGTTCCCTTAAATATCTTGTATGCTTAAGAGAAGCCATGCAGCAAACCGAGGAACAATATTCAAGATGATTTTCATCTCTCGAGCCAGCGCATTGAACAAACGCAATACTATTTACTTTTTCTTTAGTGGAAGGCCTAAGTATTTGACCTTTAGTAGGACCGTCTGCTGCGGCGAGTCTTTCCATCATTACATTGGTAACAACATCGGGGAATTTACCATAACCTAAGACATCAAGATTTTTTGCATCATAAGGTTCCCAGCCTGTAGCCCAGATTATTGAGCTTACTTCAACCGAAAGAGTTCTTTCAGGCTGGTCTAGGTCGATTGCTTTGTACTTGCAAACTTCAACACATTTATTGCAGCTTGTCCCTTTGCATGTTGATTTATCAATAACATACTTTTGCGGATATGCATTCTCATAAGGAATATATATGGAAGTAGTTTCATCCATACCGTAGTTAAAGTCGTTTTTCCTTTTTTCCGGACAGACTTTTACACAATCGCCGCATGAAGTGCATTGGTTATTAATATATCTCGGTTTCAGCTTAATATTTACTTTATATTTTCCAGATTCTTTCACGACTTCGGTAACATCGGCCAAAGTAAAAAGTTTTATTAAAGGATTAGAACGAAGGCGGCGGATATTTATTTCTAATCCGCAGGCAGGCGGGCAGAGCTTAGGAAAATATTTATTGAACTGAGTTACCTTACCGCCTATGTAAGGATTCTTTTCAAGTAATATTACATTTATTCCTGTTTCTGCAGCCTCAACGGCGGCAGTAATTCCAGCGATACCTGCACCTACTACTAATAAATCAGATGTCATTTCGTTTTTTATCATGATATTTATCCGTATTTAGATTTTTGAAATTTTCTGTTTTTTGAAAGTTTATAATTATCTAAAAAGAGGTTACACAGAGTTCCACTGAGAAATTCACAGAGAACCACAGAGATTATAAAATGTACCTCTTTATTCCATTTTTCATAATTGTTACGTTAAAATTCATAAGCGACCCAACTTTCTTTTTTGCAAATTTTAATTGAGTCAAAACCTGAGCCGTATGAACCGGCGCCAACGCTTCAACCGCTTATGTCTCTATTATAACTTCATTTTCAACGAGCAAATCTATTCTGTATCCGCAATCGAACTTAACCTCCATAAATACAATTGGAGCCGGGACTTCAAAGTCTACATGATAACTTTTTTTATTAATAAATAACGCAAACATTCTTTATAAGCCGACTCAAGCAATCCAGGCCTTAAAGCTTTATGCACTTCAATAGCACAAGCAATAATATCACCGGTTATTTTAGTTATTCTTTCAATATCCATTTTTCCACAGTGCCACTCTGTGTCTTCTCTGTGCCTCTCTGTGTAATTTTTCTTTTAACTTAGTACAACTCATGCACATCTCATCCTACTCGTAATATCCCACAATCGATTTTATAACATTTATAGATTTCACACCTTCAACTTTCGAAAGGACATTTCGAATATCGCTTTCCCACATCCGCGAGCCAACTTTTGGAGTGTTGCCTGTAACAGTTAAAGAACCGGATTCGGCATCAGCTTCAATTTCCACTTCACTTCCTTTTGTACGAGGCGACTGCTGTAAATACACTTTTGCTTTTGCTGCAAGATGCAGGTTTTTTAATATTCGAAGTGAATTCACATTGGATTGAAAATCCTTATGAGCTACAATATTCGAGAGGATATCCGAAGCAAGATCAATGTTCATTTTCTCAAGGTTAAATACTATATCATAGTATGACGGATCTTTCCAATCGACCCCGTAAAGAAATCCGGACCATTTTTGTCTTCTCTCATCAATCAACTTTATGTGGTTAACCACTTGTTCTCTTGATTGCCCTCCCTCCTGCATCAAAGTTTTTATTCTGAATTCAGTCGGGGCTGTTAATAAAACACGCAGCACAAATGGAATATCACCCAAGAGGAATTGAGCAAGGTGACCATGATAGATTATACTTCCCTCTAACGCAAAATCCAGTAGAGTAGTTTGAAAACATGCAAGATAGTGCTTCCTTCTATCGCTCATTTTATCCCAGATTGACGGAGACTTATCAATAAAAGAAATGTCTCCCAACCCGGTTTCATGTATACCGTATTTTTCAGCGGCTTTAATAACATCTTCTCTGGTCACAACGGAACAATTAAGCTTTTCAGAAACTTTTCTTGCAAGCATTTCTGTAGCACTTAAAGAACCTCTTGAAATAGTGATAATATTCATTTTACCTCCCGGCGTTAATCAGAATATTAATTTATAAAAGAACCCGGCGAAGTTGTTTTTATCGCCTGGGTAATTATTGGTTTCATCCTGTGAACTAACGAACGTGAAAATCTATCCAAAAGACTAAGTTCTTCCTCAGATATTTTTCCCTTTGCTTCGTCAATTAATTGTAAACGTACCATCTCGATTTTCTCCTGGAAATTGCAAAGGCTTTCATCTTTCTGTGATTCATTCCAGACTTCAAAGAGGCTGGCTTCATATGCAATAATTTTTTCCGCTTCTGGTAATTTCAATACAATTTCATTTTTTTCGTCTTCCAAATATTTTTTTAACCCTTCCATATCTATAACTTCGATATCTTTAATAAGCCCGTTTGTATTGATGTCGCGAGGAACTGCCATATCGACTAATAATTTAGGAAGCTTATTCTTCAAGTAAATTTTATTTATCAGGTCGGCATTTATAATATATCCCGGAGCCCCGGTGCAACTAAATACACACTTTGAACTAATTAGGGGCTCTTCAATATAATCCAGATAAAAAGCGACTCCCTTATATTTTTCAGCCATCTCTTCTGCTTTATGAAGCGTCCTGTTTACAAATAGTAGATGCGAAAATCCTGCTCTGTACAATTGCTCGGCAATTATTTTTGTATTCTGATTTACACCAACTATTGTTATGACATCTTCTTTCTTTAGCTTTTCTTTTATTATTTTAAAAGCAACACCGCTCAGCGACTGGTTGCATGAACCGATTCCTGTATTTGTACGTACTGCTTTGCCGGCGCGAAAAGCAGCATGAAATAATTTATGTAAAATTTTATCCGCAGTTTTTTCGGAACAGGCTAAACTATAAGCATCTTTTATCTGTCCCTGAATCTGATATTCTCCCATCAGAATTGAATCCAACCCGGTTATTACCTTAAATAAATGTTTGGCTGCGTCGATTCCATTGTATTGATAAAAAAGTTTTTTGTTAATAGGCGAATCAATAATTTTATTTTTACAATAGAAATCTTCAATAATAGAAAAAGGACCGGCACCCGGTTTAAGCACAAAATAAAATTCCAGTCTATTGCATGTTGAAACAATAACAGCCCCTTCAACTTCTTTAAAAGAATTGATGCGGTTTAATGCCGTTCTCATTTCCTTCTTGTTTACCTGGTATATTTCCCTTTCAGAAACAGATGAAGTCCTATGATTTATTCCAACAACAAAAAGCTGCAAATTTTCATTATCCATAGTTCGTCTCCAGGTATTTGGAGAGCTTCATTATCTTATTATATATTATATTTCCGCCGCCTAAATAAGAAACATTTTTGTACCCGTAATTAATAAACATTCGTGCTGCTTCGTAAGCTCTCGTACCTTTTTCACACACAAACATAATCTGCTGGTTTAATTCAAAATCTTTTATTCTTTGTCGAAGATTAGATAATGGAATCTGAACGGATTTCCCCGGAAAGTTAAGTGCCTCTACTTCAGATGGTTCCCGGACGTCAATAAATATTCCCTCGAAATTTGAAATTTGTGAAGGATTCTGATTTATTATTCCATCTTTTTCCTGATTTATTGCCATATACCCGAGATAATTAAGAGGCGAAATCGGTGATGAGTGTGCAGGTGTATATCCATGTTCTACATCGACCAAATCTTCAACTTTTTTATTTTGTGATAATAAAATTGAAAACATATCTATATATCTTGTAACTTCTCCTTCGCCCACTAATTGTAAACCAAGTAGTTTCAATCCGGGTTTTTCGTAAATAAGTTTTCCTAAAATATTTTTTACTTCAGGATAATAATCCGGTCTGTCATACCAATTGCCGATGACACTTCCAACTTGATAACCAAGCGATTGGGCCTTACTTTCAGTAATGCCCGCTGTACAAATTATATTATCAAATAGTTTTAATGAAACAGTACCGACAGCACCTTTAAATGAAACATGTTCTCCCTTTGAAGATAAACCCGCAATAGAATCGGCAGCTACTTTTCCCATTCTGTTTGATAAAGAACCGAATGAAAAATAATCAGGTTTATTGGTAACTAAATTTTTAATTTCTGTGCAGTCACCGGCAGCCCAAATATTAGGAACATTTGTTCTCATTTGTTCATCGACAATAATTCCTCCGCAGCTCCCGGTTGTAATATTTGATTTTTGAGCCAGCTTAGTATTTGGTTTTACTCCAAGGCAGTAGAATACATAATCTGTAACAATTTTCTGTCCGTCATCAAGAGAAACAACAGGTGAACTGTTTTCATCAATTTCAATTTTATTTACAGTATTCGAAAGCAGCAGATGAATATTTTTAGTTGGTATTTCGCCTTCGACAAAAGCTGAAATTTCATTATCAAGAATAGCTGTTAGGATTGAATTCTCTTTTTCAATTAAGGTTGTATCAATACCCCAAAGCGAACTCAATGCCTCCATCATTTCGCAGCCGATAAAACCACCGCCGATTATAACTGCTTTTTCTATTTCTCCTTTTTGAGCAGCTTCTCTAAAATATTTTGAATCGGCAGGCGAATGAAATGAAGAAACCAACGGAGATGAGGGATAAATAAATTTAGGTTTTAAAGTTTCGGCACCGGTTGTTACTAATAAATAATCATATGAAAGATCAAACTTTTCACCATTTGCGGTTTTGATGCACTTTACGTTTTTACCTTCAACATCAATTTCTTCTACTACGGTATTCTTTACTACGTTTACACCTTTAACATCCTGAAAAAATTTTTCATCTCTTTCAATACCGTAAGAGGTTTTATTAAGGTCTGATAAAGAATTGACTTCCCCCGCTGCAAATAACGGAAGACCGCAACTGCTGAATGATATAAAAGAACTTTTTTCGATTACAGTAATCGTATATTCTGACGACAGCCTGCTTAACCTTGCGGCGGCTTTACATCCGGCTGCCATTCCACCTATTATAATTACGTTATACATGAGCACATATTAAACTTCTATTTCTCTTCTTACCGAAAGAGCAATCTTGTAAAAAATAGTTATTAAAAATAATCCCATTGCCCAAATTCCCAGAGATATTAACGATTCGGGAATTGTCGGCCAGTATTGAGTTACTTTACCGAAAGGTGAGGGTATGAATCCTGTAATAACCAGGCCCAAACCTTTATCAATCCATATCGATAGAAATACTATTATGCATGTTATAAATAACATTCTATGGTTATAGCGAAACTTGGGAACAATTAGAAATACCAGCGACACTAACGCAAGTACGCCTGAAGTCCACATCCAAGGAACTAATCTTGTTTGGCCGTCGAGTCCTACATAAAGATATTCCATGTGTGCTAAATGCTCCGGTATTCCGCTGTAGAAAGTCGTAAAGAATTCCATTAAGATAAAGAAAACATTAACACACATTGCATATGTAATTATCAATCCTAATTTTTTAAGTGCCTCTTCGCCCGGGTCAAACTTTGTTATTCTTTTCAATATCAAACAAAAAACCACCAGCAACGCAGGACCTGCAGAAAACGCCGATGCTAAAAATCTTGGAGCAAGAATAGCGGTTAACCAGAAAGGTCTGCCGGCAAGTCCTGAAAGTAAAAATGCGGTAACGGTATGAATACTTACCGCCCATGGAATTGATAAAATGATAATCGGCCTTATCCACTTTGGCGGTGCAATTGATTTATGTTCAGCATCCAGCGTTACGCGAGTTATAATTATATTTATAATCAAGTAACCGCTTAATGCAAGCACATCCCAGAACATTAAAGAATGAAACGTTGGGTGCAGGAAGATGTTTGCTACTCTGAAAGGCTGCCCTAAATCTACGAAAACAAATGTCATACACATTATGCATGAAGCTATAGCGAGAAATTCTCCGAGTATCGTTATCTTCCCGAATTTTTTATAATCGTGTAAATAATACGGCAGGACAACCATAACAGCAGAAGCAGCGACACCGACAATAAAAGTAAATTGAGCGATGTATAATCCCCAGCTTACATTCCTGCTCATACCGGTTATTCCCAAACCATAATTAAATTGTTCCATGTAGAAATAAAATCCTACTAAAATTACCAGCCCTAAGAAAAAGAGCCAGCTCCAATATTTTTTATTTCCTTTTAATGCATATTCTAACATATTAAAACCTTATACGAGATAATAAATTTCCGGGTTTGTTCCCAAGCCCGGCTTTCTTCTGATTGAAAAATTATCTTTTAATAATTGTCTAACTTCGGATTTCGGATCATTAAGGTTACCGAATACCAATGCTTTTTCCGTGCAAGCCTCTACGCATGCAGGCGGAAGACCTTTTGCGAGCCTGTCCTCACAGAAAATACATTTTTCAACTACACCTTTCATGCGGGTCGGGAAGTCCGGGTTTTCATCTTTTATAAACGGTCTCGGGTCTCTCCAATTAAAGCTTCTTGAACCATAAGGACAGGCAGCCATACAATACCTGCATCCGATGCATCTATGCCAATCCATCATTACAATTCCGTCTTCGCGTTTAAAGGTTGCCTGTGTCGGACAAACCTCAACACAAGGAGGGTTATCACAGTTGTTGCAAAAGACCGGCACTTTCTTATCCGAATATTGTTGGGTCATATAAAAATTTTCCTGGTCGACAAATGCACCTTCGTATGGTTCTTTCCAAATCCATTTTATTTCATCTTTTGATTCTCCGAAGTCCGGTATGTTATGTGTTTTGTCGCAGGCATCGATACATTTAGTGCACCCTTTTTCCGATATGCATTTTCTCAAATCGACCACCATTGCCAATCTTTCCTTTTTAACTATCTTTGTTTTTACAACATTTTTAGTCGGACTAATAGCTTTTGTCAATATCTTTGATACAGGACTTTTTGTATGCGCGTTTATAATTCTATCCGATGCAATTCCCGCTGCAGTTATCCCGGCTATCTTTAAAAAATTTCTTCTGCTTTTATTCATTATTTACTCTCCGGCTTATTAATTTCTATATGACAATCCCAGCAATAGGGAGAAACACCCATATAGTTATGACATTGATCGCAGAACTGAGATGTATTCGAGTGACAGTTCAAGCAGGTTCCCGAGAGGCTCATATTATAAGTTTTATGATTATCCGAAACGAAAGTCCTTTTCCCTTCCCTCACTACTTCATTTCTCCAATCATCTAACAGAACCATATGATTGGTTCTCATAAATTCGGTGTTCTCAACGCATTCCTTCTGATTTGGTTGTTGAGGCAGGACTAATTGTGGTTCTTTAAGCGCCGCTTTACCGTTTGCAAGATCGTACCAAATAGGCGAAGTAAACAATCCTACAAAAATTATTAATCCTACTATTATTTTTCCTGCATCGTACATTGTTTATTCCTTTATTTCACTTTTCTTTTTTAATTCGATTATACTACTATTTTTCGTTTATTATTTGATAGCAGAATATCGAATAATAGAATACAGAATTATGAAGCTGCTTTTTCAGTCATTCCAGCTAATGGTTCACTACGCAAATCTGTTGTTCTTTCTTTTTCACCTTTCATAATTAGTGCATTACCAACTAGTTCATGAACTCCACCGACATCAACTCCGCCAACCCAGTAATCTATAAGCGGCGGCAGTGTTGCTTTATCAATTGCGCAAATGCATCCGAGGTAATTCACATTATTTTTTTCTTTAACGTACTTTACGGCGTTTGCCCTCGGGAAACCGCCTCTTAATCTCATTTCCAAATTCTCATCTGTTCCCAACCCAGCACCGCTTCCGCAGCAGAACGTCTGCTCTTTTATTGTATTATCCGGCATCTCATAAAAATAATTGCATGAATTTTTAATTATATATCGCGGTTCTTCAATTAAACCGAGAGCACGCGCAGGGTTACATGAATCATGGAAAGTAACTCTGCGGTGATTGTTTCTATTTTTATCCAGCTTTATCTTATTATTTTTTATAAGGTCAGCAGTAAACTCACAAATGTGAACCATCTTAGTAGATTTTGTATTTTCAAACTTAGTCCCGGTAATGGGCGAAACTGGTTCCTCCAAGAAATCTGCAGGGCCGTTTAATGTGTCCATGTATTGATGTACTACTCTCCACATATGTCCGCATTCGCCGCCCAATATCCATTTTACTCCAAGCCTTTTAGCTTCGGCATACATTTTTGCATTTAAGCTTTTCATCAAGTCGTGAGATATGAAAGAACCGAAGTTTCCTCCTTCGGAAGCATAAGAACTCCAAGTATAATCCAATCCTATCTCATGAAATAATGCAAGGTAGCCGAGCAAAGTGTAATAATGAGGAGTGCCAAAATAATCTGCAGAAGGTGCTATAAAAAGAATTTCCGCACCTTTTTTATTTATGGGCGCCTCAACTTTAATCCCGGTTAACGATTCAAGCTCGTCGACGGCAAAATCAATACTGTCTTTAAATCCATGCGGCTGAATTCCAAGATGATTCCCGGTTCTAAAACAATTTGCAACAGGTGTAATGATCCAATCGATGTTAATTCCAATTAGATTAAGCAGCTCTCTAACTAAAATTGTTATTTCAGCAGTATCTATTCCATACGGACAGAAGACCGAACATCGCCTGCATTGTGTGCATTGAAAGAAATAATAAAACCATTCTTTAACAACATCGATAGTTAATTCACGCGAACCTGAAAACTTGCCGAATAATTTTCCTGCAAGAGTGAAATCGTTTCGATATACGGATCTTAAAAGCTCCGCTCTAAGTACGGGCATATTTTTAGGATCACCGGAACCGATAAAGAAGTGACATTTATCGGCACAAGCACCGCAGCGTACACAAATATCCATAAACAACTTTAGTGAACGAAATCTATCCAGTCTATCCCTAAGGCCTTCAAGAATAATTTGTTTCCAGTTTTCAGGCAATTGCCAATCCCGGTCTGTCGGCTGCCACTTTCGCGGGTTTGGCTGCTGAAGGTATTCAACACTTTTAGGAACACCGCTGTAGTTAAAAACTCCACGTTTAAATTCAACAGACGGATCCAGCCAACCCTTATGGTCAGGTTTATATTCAATAGTACCGGTAATTTCTTCAGGTTTTAATTTTTTTTCAGACATCTTTTATACTCTATACTCCTACTTTAATTTCGGATTTCCAATTTGTATTTTTTAATAAAACTATTCGCATTTCAAATTTCAAAAACTCACCATAAATTCTTTACATTTTAACTACTGAAGGTAGTCTTCCATTTTCCATCATACATCTACTCTTCTTTTTCAAGAGGCATTTCTGCCGCTTTCATTACCTCTCTGAACTCATCTTCATATTCTTCATAAGTGTGAACTCTCACCGGACGATCCCAGGGGTTGACGTGCCTCTTTTCGCGGCTGTTGTTTGCTAAATTTCTCGTCGGTGATAAGAATATACCAGGCATATGCAGCAATTTGCTAAATGGGAAATACACGATTAAAGAGCAGACTAAAAACAAATGGATAAAAAATAATATCCCAATTCCTTCTGGTACTACAGGGTGAAAGCTGAACAAACCGACTGCAAGCTCTTTAACTTTAATAATATCGACTTTGTCGAAGTATCGCATTAAAATTCCGGTTACTGCTATACTTAATATGAGGAATAATGGGAAATAGTCAGAGGCCAACGAAATATATCTTAATTTGGAATCAACTATCCTTCGAAAGATTAAGTACAATAATGCTATTGAAATCACAGCATCGGTTATAAATAAAACCGGGAGCCCTACCTGTAAAAAACCGTCAAGGTTCTGAATTCCAATAACAAATGAAGGAATCGGTTCCATGAAAAATCTGAAATGCCTTAATACAATAATTAAGAATGACCAATGAAAAGCCATAGCGCCGAGCCAAAGATATTTATTGCTTCCGTAGACCAATTTTGGTCCGTTCTTTAATTCCATTTTAGTATTTCTGAATAAGGAACGGAAGAATAAAATTTCAAGAAGCATTCTTCCGATAACACCCAGAGTTGTACTCGGGCTTTCCAGTTTACTTCTTTTAATCCATGGAAGAGATTTTTGCTGGCCTGCAACTGTGGGAATATGAAAAGGAACAGGCGACTTTGCCCATTTGATAACCTGGATAATTATTCCTAATATAAAAGTCGTTATTGCCGCATAAGGTATTATTACTCCAAAAAGGAGTTCTAATTTTATTGTACCTGCACCGACAATAGCGGCAATTATCAAAATAAAAACAGCAAAAAGTGAAAAGAGAATATTCATCTCGACTTCCTTAAATTCAGATATTCTTTGATATATTATTTATAGGCCCTGAGTTACGATCATATGTTATCTTTGCCTTTAACTCGTTTACGCGTATTTGAAAAACTTTTTCTCTTGCCTCCGTATACAAATCAAAAGCGATAAGAGCTGCATCATCAACTCTCGACTCGATGTCCAATAATTCCATTATTGAATTTTCATCTTTAATTTCTCCTGCAAGCTCTTTACGGATAGCCTTCTTTAGTGAGAAAATAAATCCGGCAGCTTGAGAAGGCGAAAAATCTTGAACAGCCCTGATTTTCATTAAATCGATTAATGATAATTTTATTTTGACAATATCATTTTCATGAACTATTTCATCAACAATGTTTTCGGCACTGCTGGAAATTGAATAACCGACAGGATTACTAAATCTATTTTTCTGCGATATTAAAAATTTTGAAGTCTCAGGCGGATATGTATCGACAATGTGTTGAATCCAATTTCCTACAATGGAAGACTTCTTATTTATTAACATTTCCTTAATCATTGTTCATTCGTCATTTAAAGTTATTCGCACGACTTGCCTAACATAGAAGGCTGCATTTAATTTTATTTCTCTTAATCCTCGAGGCCGTTCACTATACTTTATCCATCTAATCCTCAAAGATGGAAATATGCAAACCTTCGAGATTATTTTGTAAATAACAACGTGCAAACCTCGAAGGTTGCTAAGATTAAAATTTAAGTTTTACACACAGCCTGTCGGCTTAGCTAAGCCGGCAACTTTGCAAGCACCTTTCGCAGGACCCGATGGATACAATTCGTAAATTTCCTTTAGGGAAAAGCCTGTCTCTTTGCAGACTTTACGAATCATCGGTGCAATTCCGAATTTCTTATAATAATCACGGAGGTAGTTAACAATTTTCCAGTGTGCTTCCGTCATTTCTTCTACATCTTCGGTAGTAGCTAAAGCTTTTGCTACTTCTTCATTCCATTCTTCGGGTTTTTGAATGAAACCGTCTTCGTCGACTTCTATTTTGAGGTCTTTATATTCAAAGATTGGCATAATTCTATCCTATTTTTTGTTAGTGATATTATGTTTAATTACAATTTTACTTTCAATTCTCAGTCAAAGATACCCATGCCTTGAGTATCGATTATCGCCCAGCCTACGTTCGCTTCGGCGGACGGGCAGCAACGAGTATCCGGTTTTACTTCATTTCAATATAACCGCACGGACAATTTTCCGCGCACTTTTTACAACCGTTACAAAAATCAAGTTTGAATTTATATTTTTCATGTTTTACAAGCGGTTTTATAATTGCTTGATCCTGGCAGTAACTCCAGCATGTGCCGCAGTCAAAACATGAACCGCAGCTCATACATCTTTTAGCTTCATCAATAACCTGTTCTTCGGTTAAAGTTGAAGTAATTTCAAGATTTAAATCTTCTAATCTTTCATCAGGCCCGATCTTAAACGGTTCATTTCTCAACTTACTTTCATAATAACTTAAAACGAGCTTATCATGAGTTATTACAGGCGGTTTAATTTCTTTTTCAGGCTCAATATTCCGGAACCTGTTATGAATTGTCTCTGCTGCTTTTCTTCCGTTAAAGATGGCAATTGTAACCAGTCCGAGTTCGAGGTCATCGCCGCCCGCATACGTATTTGGAACATTAGTCATAAAGTTTTCATCTGTTTTAATCCAATCTTTTCCATCATGAAGTTTGTCCAATCCGTCAAAGCCTGGTTCCTGACTAATTGCAGCAATAACAGTTGTTGCATCCAGATCGAAAAACGAATCTGCAATCGGAACAGGTCTTCTTCTGCCCGACTCGTCTGGTTCGCCCAGCTCCATTTTCTGGCATTTCATTTTTGTAATAAGTTCGCCGTCCTTTTCGAAATTAACCGGGGCAGCAAGAAATTCTATTTTAATTCCCTCCTCTTCTGCTCCAATAATTTCTTCTTCAATTGCAGGCATTTCTTTTTTCGTCCGCCTATATACAATGGTCACGTCTGCACCAAGTCTCCTCGAAACACGTGCGGCATCAATCGCAGTATCGCCTCCACCTATGACCAGAACTCTACCACCGACATTAACTGTCTCACCTGAATTTATTTTATTTAAAAATTCTGTTCCTGTAAATACATTTGATGCTTCCTCATTCGGAATACCGAGCAGCTTGCCTTTGTGAGCACCGATTCCAACAAATATGGCATCAAAGTTATTTTGCAGTTCTTCGTAAGGAATGTCTTTGCCTATAATCTTATTGCATTGTATTTCGACACCGAGCTCTTCAATTCTTTTTATTTCTTTTTCAAGAACATCAGATGGAAGCCGGTAATCAGGTATTCCGTATTTCAGCATTCCACCGGGTTTGCTGAATGCTTCAAAGACTTTTACTGTATATCCTCTTCTTGCCAGCTGGTATGCACATGACAACCCTGCCGGTCCCGCACCAATTACAGCAATCTTTTCAGGATACGTTTCTTCGGATATTCTCTTTAATTTAAAATCATTTTCTATTGCAAAATCACCGACAAATCTTTCGAGGCTGTTTATTCCTACGGAACTGTCTTTATGATTTCGATTGCACTCAACTTCGCACGGATGCGGACAAACTCTTCCGCAAGAAGACGGGAACGGATTTTTTTCCGTTAGTATTCCCCAGGCTTCTTCATACGCTTGCTTGTTGGATTTTCCGCAGTCCTCAGCTTGACTAATAGTAGTTATAAATTCTCTAATATTAGTTCCGTTAGGACATCCATTTGAACAGGGAGGAGTTTTAAGAACCTGTACCGGTCGAAGCGGCGAGGTTTCTACTGAAGAACTGCCAGAGGAACGGGAAGTTAACCCGCCTAACGGTTTTTTTGCTTTTTTAACTATTTTTGCCATTTAATTAACTCCATTTAACTACAAATTTATCAATGAAATAATTCTGTCATGATCCTTTAAAAATTTCCTTAAGCATAAGGATATATTCCCGATTTAATATCTTCCATCTGCTGTAAGATTTCGTTGTGTTTCATTTCATCAGTCATCAAATATCCAAGCAGATAGCGGATGACAAAATTATTTGAATTCCTTCTGGATTCATCAGCTAACCGGACAGTTTCTTTTTCCAGTTCAATATGTTTCTCAACCATATTCCAGACTTCTCCCAATTCCTCGGGTGTTAAAGAAATAGCTTCTTTTTCGAAGCTGTCTATAATTAATTGCTGAACTTTTTTGTGCATTGCAGAATCCTGCCGAATTATTTCCATTATCTGGCGAACAATCGGGTTCTTCGTTTTTGCAATAATATCCGAAGTAGATTTTACAGATTGATCTTCAACGACTTGCCACTTTTTAAGAGTATTCAATAATTTTTCATTTAATTCTTTTTGATTTGCCATTATATTCTCCTCCTATTAATTGACCCCGATTAACCGGGATGATTTTATTTGTTTATAATTTCGTGCGCTATTTATCATACCTTTAACCCACTCCGGTGTTGCCAGTGCGTGAACATGAATATAACTGGCAAAAACATTTTTATAGGTAAGGCCGTCTCTTCCGTTAAAACACCCGGTTCCGCGTGTTACCGAAAGACAACTATTTAATCCGGGTTCATACTCATCAATTTTTGAGTAATGAAACTCATGTCCTTTAATTACAGTCCCTTTATCATAGAACGGATTTTCATTATCGACAATCATTTCGGAATACCCATGACCCTGCGGTCTATCATGCATACTAATCGAAATAGGAAGTACGCCGGACATCGGATAATTTTTACCCTTCCATAAAATTTCTTTAGCAAGGTACATAAGGCCGCCGCATTCGGCATAGATAGGTAAACCGCTTTCAGCCAATTTTTTTACTCCGTCGGTAATTTTTTTGCCGGCCGCTAAATCTGCTAAATTCATTTCAGGAAAACCACCGCCGATATAAAGGGCATCCAGCTCATCAATACTTGCATAATGAGTTGAAGAAATTGGAATTATTTCAGCTCCCTCTTTTTGCAGCATTTCAAGGTTTTCAGGGTAATAAAATGAAAATGCTCTGTCCTTGAAATAACCTATCTTAACAGCAGCTAATTCATTTTCATCTTGTTGTTTTATATTTACTTTAATGTCAAACGGAAAAGCATTTAAAGCTATTTTCAAAATTTTCTCGATATCAACATTAGCTTCAAAAATATTTTTTAATTCGTCAATGATTAAAGTATTTAATTCTAATTCACCCGGAGTTATTAATCCCAGGTGTCTTGAAGGTAAAACAAGCCTGTTTTGAAGTTTCGGAATCACTCCGACAACCGGGATGCCTGTTAATTCTTCAATTGCCTCAGTAACAATCTTTTTATGCCGTTTACCTGCAACCTGGTTTAAAATTACTCCTTCAATTTTTAATTCAGGTGCAAGGCTTTTGCATCCTAAAATTGATGCTGCGGCAGTCCGTGTAACTTTAGAAACATCCTGAATAATAATCACCGGAGCCTGCAGCAGCTTGGCAAGTTCGGATGTACTGTGAGTTCCTTTGCTATCGGCTCCGTCAAAAACTCCCCTATTGCCTTCAATAATATTTATACCATCGCTGCAAGCATTTTGTAAGAATGAATTCTTAACTTTTTCAAAACCCATCATATAAGTATCAAGATTCCTGGCCGGTTTACCTGAAGATAAACTAAGCCATGCCGCATCGATGTAATCGGGACCTTTTTTAAATCCCGTTACATTTATTCCCCTGTCTCTAAAACAGGAAAGAAGTCCGCAAGCTGCGACAGTCTTTCCTGAATCTCCCGACAGTCCGCTTATTACAATTCTTGGATAATTTCTTAAGTCCATGGTTCATCAATCGTTTCAAGGCAAAGATTATAAGTTATACGGGTATAAGATTTAACCGACTTCGGATATTCGATGCTAAATTCTGGATACTCGATAATCCAATTTTTGTTATCGAGTATCCAATTTCGAATATTCAGTATCTTTAATAAAGTTATATCTTTTCTTTATTAACCTTATACCCTATTTCCTTAATACCTTATACCAATTAATTCTCAGCACCTTCTTTATGCGGGATTTCGATAAAGCTGCCGCCAAAATAAGTGTAAACACACTTACCGCTTTCTATCAGTTCCCTTATAGCGGACTTGGCTAAAGTTTTATCGCATTTATCACCGAATAATTCAAGCGCTGCTTTGGTCAGATCGGTAGCTTTCCATTTTTTCTGACCCATGCTATCTTTTATCAGCTTAAACATTGCATCAGTTACTTCTTCAACTTTTGCTTGATCGGCCATGATATACTCCTTTTAATAAGTCAAATGTGTTGAACGCTTGAACGTTAAACCGGCATGTTTGAAATCGTCAATATGCTGTTTTTCGAACGGGATGCCGGTCATTTGGAAAAATCTTGGCCACCCGATACGATTTATCCACTCGCCCATTCTTTCATGTGGGTGAGCATTTTGTGACCAAACTTCCACAAGGTTTTTAACCGCATCAACAACCTCAGGCCATCTTGGCGGATTGTTCGGTATAAACGGGATAGCAAGTTTGGAGAACATAGGTTCACTTCTTGCATTAGAAACTTTACCGCCAACCCAAATTGAAACTCCGTCATTCAACGGATCATTCAACGGCATTGCCGGACAGACAGTATAACAATTTGCACAGAACATACATCTTTCTTCTATAACTTCTACCGATGGTTTTCCATCATAAGTAGTGGGCTTAATAGCTGCTGTCGGGCATGCTGAAACCACAGAAGGAATTTCGCACATAGCTTTCAATTTATCCTGGCTTACTTTAGGCGGGCGCCTGTGAATTCCAAGTATTGCTATATCCGAGCAGTGAACAGCACCGCACATATTTAAGCAGCATGCTAAAGCAATACGAAGTTTTCCAGGCAATTTCATTTCGGTAAAATATTCTATCAGTTCATCCATAACGGATTTTACAATACCGGAAGCATCGGTAGCTGCCGAATGACAGTGTACCCAGCCTTGAGTATGTACTATACTGGAAATTGAATTTCCCATACCGCCAACCGGATGACCTAATGCATGCAAATCCTTTATCAAAGGATCAATATTTTTTTCATCGGTAAGCAGGAACTCTACATTGTGCCGGCTTGTAAATCTTAAATAGCCGCCACAATATTTATCAGCTAAGTCAGCATAAATCCTGATCTTATCAATGCTGAGAAGTCTTGGTGAACCTGCCCGAACCGTATATAATTTTGCACCGGTTTCGGAAACAGTAACCATAACTCCGGGTTTTAAAATTTCATGATATTTCCATTTGCCGTAATTTTCTTTAATAATCGGCGGCAAGAAATTTTCATAATGTGGTGGACCAATATCGGTTAACCTTTTCTTTTTTTCTTCAGCCATTTTTTTTATTCCTTATAGAATTTAATTTTAAATTTCAAAAAGTTGTTTACTTATAGAATTATTTTCCCTCTTCCTCTTCGCCGGAATCTTCACCGTCCTCCTCAAAATATTCTTCATAGAAGACGTAAGGATTCTCTCTCGGATGAGCTACCATTTCGGGAATCGGTTCAACACCGATAGCATCTAAGAAATTGCCCATCCCAACTCTTTGAATAAACTCACCGACTCTTTCGCGGTTCTTACCGTTTTCACCCCATACCTCGTGAATTCTATCAACAAGGTCAATCAGTTCAGTGTAGGGCGGTTCAAGTTTTATAAACGGAATCAGAACAGATGATAGTAACGCACCTTCAACTATCGGGGCTTTAGCGCCGATAAGAATACAAGCACCGCGATCCTTACCGGGAGAAAGTGCTTTGGGCATTGTGTTTATACAGTGCATACATTTAACACATGCCTTGTTATCGATTTTAATCTCCTTGCCGTCCCATTCCATACATTTTGCCGGGCAGTTACCGATAACATCTCTTTCAATATTCACCCCTGCTTCGGCATACTCGGTAACGGCTTTTTTATCAACCTGGATATCATCTCTCCATGTTCCGATGATAGACATGTCGGACCTGGCAATAGATGCAACGCAATCGTTCGGGCAGCCGGACATTTTGAATTTCCATTTATATGGGAATGGAGGCCTATGCAGTTCATCCTGGTAATGCATTGTCAAAAAGTAAGTTAATGCCATTGTATCGTAGCAAGCCCATTCGCAGCGAGCTTGACCGCAGCAGCAGCTTGGGGTTCTAACATCAGAACCGGAACCGCCGAGATCAAATCCCAGTTCGGTTAGTTCTTTGAATACAGGTTCCAATTCTTCCGTCCTTGTTCCGAGAAAAACTATATCCCCGGTTGAGCCGTGCATATTTGTAAGGCCGGAACCATGTTTTTCCCAGATGTCGCATAATTTTCTTAAAACATCCGCAGTATAAAACCAGCCGGCCGGTTGATTTATACGCAGTGTATGAAAGTGCGAAACATTCGGGAACTCTTCAGGCAGATCGGAGTATCTTCCGATAACGCCGCCGCCGTATCCCAGCACCCCAACTATACCGCCGTGTTTCCAGTGGCCGATCTTTTCGTTGTAAGAGCGTTCCAACTGCCCTAACAGATCGTCAGCCATAGGATTTTTCTCGGCTGCAGTTTTTATTTCCTTAACGAAACTTGGCCAGGCACCTTTTTCAAGCTCATCTAACTTCGGTGTCTCTCGTTTTTTTTCAGCCATTTTAACTCCTATTCTATTTATTTACTTTTAATATTTAATGAATGAGTTCAATTAAAATTTATTTTTTAGAATTTCGTATCCCTTATTAAGCAGAGAAAAAAGTAAAGCTTATCCACATAAGGACAGCAAGTAATATTATTCCAAGTATTATGCTCCATGAAATAAGTTTTTTTTCAACCGGCAATAAGGGTTCATATTCCATCTTTTTTAATTCATCTACTAACTGATTTTTGTCCTGCATTTAATTTGCCTTTATAAAATTATTTTCAATTTAAAACCGGCGGTGTTATGCCGTGGAAAAAAATCCATGAGATTGCTAAACCAATCCATATAATAAATCCAAACAAGCAAAGAACATATACAGCCGCTAATTTCCCGATACCTTCTTCTCTGAGTTTTTTAAAATCGGAAACAACACCGATTGTGAAAAATGTGAATGTGAAAAACATAACCCGGAAAGTATTGGCTTCTCCTGAAGCAGCAGAAGCTTTACCTGTTGCTTGGGGGAAAACAATACAAAGAATTAAAAAGACGGCAAAAGTAAGAACGTACCCTATAACAAATTTTGGGAACCTTTCCCAGATTTCTGATGCCCGGACTTTTACATTGCGATTTTTAGTCTCAATCTTTGAGCACCAAATTATGGCCAGGATAAAAGCCCATATCCCAATGAAAACATCAATAAAAACTTTAACTGTGGTTGTGGTCATTACCATCCAGCCTTCTTTGTATGCTATGCCGGTTTCCGCAATTGTTTTCGCCCGAATAAGAGCATCGGTTATTGCACCGCTGGCTACAGCAGCGCCGTCGGTTTTTACTGCAAGTCCCATCCATGCCGCAGCTACCATAGGTTCAGTCCAGAGGAAAAATTGCGCTAAAAACGGAAGCAGGAGTAATTCGAAAACTGCAAAGACAACAACCAACGAAGAAACCATAATCGGAATAATCGGCCTTGCCCTAATTGCTCCTCCCGTAGCTATAGCAGCCGAAACACCGCAGATTGAAATTCCGGAAGCAAGCGGCGCCGCCCATTCTCTGCTGAATTTAAAGTACTTTCTCGCAATAAAATAAACGAGTGCCCAATAAATTAGGTAGGCTTCAACAATAGCACACAGACCTCGGAACATTACAGATGAAGCCAATCCAAGAGATTCTGCAGCTTTAACTCCAAGTCCTGCTCCTAAAATTACTATTGCGGTTTTTATATATAATTCCGGCCTGGTGGCTTCCTTTAATTTACCGGCGAACCCGTGGAAAAAATTTCCAATTAACAATCCGGCAAGCAAAGCGACTATATAACCTGCTTCACCGGTTAAATTTAAAGACCAAGAGATACCGAATTTATCGAGAGTATCTGAGGTAGCAGCAATATACGCATAATGACCAAGAAGCCAGCAAAAATAACTAATAAAAAAAATCAACGTAAAGGGAAGGATAAACTTTTTAAAGCTGCTGCCGGATATCTTAATCCCTATTCCAACAATAAATAATAAGAAAATATACGTCAATAAAAGGGAAACAACACCGGGCATTCCTTGATATGTTTTGGATACAGATGACAGTGAGGTTGTGATATCATTCCATACGTTTGTTTTGATTCCCCAACCCAAAACATCAATATCTATAAACAATCCTAAAGAAAGAATAAATACAAAAAGACCAATCCATACGGAAAGCCAGTCTTCACTTATGAAAGATCTTTTTAACACGTTCATTGTACTTCCCTGCACAAAATTTATTCTAAATTCTGAATTAACTTAATTATGCATAGGTGTAAATTCAATTACAAATTGGGTTTTGTAATCTTTGTGTTGCATTGGTAATGCATTGAAATGAAAGAAGATAGGAACGAAAAAATAAAATCAGCCTAATTTATTTTATAGGAATGTGAACTGATCTCACAGCCAATTCGACGATGAAAGTTCTCATCTCAGGGCTGTCAATCGGCAGGTCTAAACGAATAGGTAATGAACCGCAATTGAAATTTTTAAAATATGTTTTACATGGACGCTGCAGGTATAACGAAAGTCTGCTGAAACCGATTGGTAAGGGAACCAGCATCCACCATGCTATCCATCCGTTAATTATCGGCCATGGATCATATTTGATCATGTGAAATTTTTCAAATCTTTTCTGAAATGCTCTCAGCAAACCTTCAAAACGGATTGTCGGTTTTTTATTAACTCTTTCCTGAAGACGATCCATAAAATAATTCCTGGAATTAAGAACTATTTGTTTCATCCTCTTGTCTTTAAATATCACCAGGTAATTTTCAAGCTGGCATTTCTGGTTTATCTTATAAGCATTTATTGCTTCGGTAATTAATTTCTTAATATCCGGCGCAAAGTATAATTCATTTTTTAACTGCTTATCGTAGCATGCACGTGTAAAATTATTAAACGTGGTCGAGTAAGGAAAAACAACTTTCAATGCTTCATCAATAGTTTTAAATCCATACGACATAAATGTAGGGCATGTAAATCCCCTGCAGTTCATTCTATCAAGCAGTCTAATCCATACTTCGGTTGATTCGACCTTGGAAAGTTCAAAACCAAGCACAACAGTTGAAAGTGCATCTATAGCAAAAGCGACGAACATCGAATGTTCATTATTGTCACCCATATTGCATTTGAACTTTTTCCCGACAAGATGGATTAATCGCGCTTCATGAGTTGGAGTACAAGCATCAAGATACTCTTCCCACGAAGAACAGCCTACAAGATATTCTCTGATTTTTTGATTGATTCTGATTGGTGAACTTTGATAAATTGAACGAAGATCCCTGTAGGAAAAACCACTTAAATATGCTTCGGTTAAAGCGCCAATATCAATTATTTGTTTCGGTACTTTATTTTGTACCCAGGTTTTACGGCAAAACAAACACCTATAACGCTGAATATCGGCCGAAGTTTTTCCATGCCTGATAATTTTAGAGCTATTACAAAAAGGACAGTGTATATCTATTTGATCGATTACGCATGTCATAAAAATTCTTTTGGGATCTTTCGTAATTTCTTTCGAATTGATTCAAAAGATATACCATTAAAAAAGATTCAATTAAATTTTATAAGGGAAGATTTAAATTTAAAATTATCAAGAATGAAAAATTTTTTGTCTCTGTTTAGAGATTAAAAAAAATTTAGTGCGGATTAACTCTGTAAAATTTAAAATTATTAATATCGATTTGTCAAATATTGTTTCTATTATAGTAATAGTTTTTAATGATGAAATATTTTGAATGATGAATTGATGCTAAATTGTTTCCAATTTGCTGCCGGATGCGTCAACCCAAAATATATTGTTATTTGATAACCAATTTTGGTTTTAAATTAAAAGGAAGCTGTATACATATAAATAAAATAGTAAGAGTTAAAAATATCTTTTAAGTTTACGTCGTACTGTTATTTTATCGGCCTTCTAAATTTAGGACAACTTATGTGCAAAATATTTTTAGGACTTCAATACTTCTTTAACCTTCTTTAAAAGCAAGTCCCTATCTACAGGTTTTTCAAAATAACCTTCAGGCATATGAACTTGCTTACGTGCGCTAATAAATCGTTTGAAATCAGATTGGACCCCTGTAATAATTATAATAGGAATATCTTTTGTATCTTTATTATTCTGAAGTTCACGCAGGGCCTTAATTCCCGATTCCTCAGGCATTGAAATATCCAGAGTTATAATATCCGGTTTCCCCGACAACGCCTTTTGAACGCCCTCTTTTCCGTTAGGAGCCGATATTACATAAAAATCGTTATCAGTAAAAAACGCGGTTAGATATGTTAAAACATCCTCTTCATCATCAATGATTAAGATCTTTTTATGATTTTCCATTTATAAGTTCCTAAATTTTTTTGACTATTTCAGTTCCCATTTAATAAAAGGTTGCTCTATATCCTCCATAGCGTTCACAATTAGTTCAACAAGACCTCCGTAAATAATTCCGCACTTTTCGAATGCATTGTAATATGTCAAGCCATCCCTAAAAGCTCCTTTGCAGTTAGAACAAGGCGCACAAATATATTTGTGAATTGAAGGATCGATATTATCCTTAAAGGCATCCAATACTTGTTTAAATTTCATCCTGAATGAAATTTTATTTCTCCATTCCGGAAAATTTTTGCCCTGAAAAATTGCAAAGCCGCTTCCGCCTCCGCAGCAATAATTATTTACGCCATGCGGTTCCATCTCTACAAATTGGGGACATATTTTACGCAGGATTTTTCTTTGTGGTTCAACAATTCCCATCGCTCTAACAACGTTACAAGGATCATGCAGGGTAACCGGGAAATTATTTTTTTGCGGATTAAATTTTATCTTTCCGCTAAAGACTATCTCTTCGAGGAGCGGGAATGTACTTTCGCGGTGAAAAATGTTCTCATCGACGAGTATTCTATCGGCGATCGGCATCAGTGATTTATGTGCATGACCGCACTCACTTAGAACTATCTTTTTAACATTTAGCTTTCGTGCAATTTTTATATGATCAAGCGCCACTCTTGCAAGCTGTGCATCGTCATAAAATAATCCGTAATTAACCGAATCGTAACCGCCCTCCTGAGAAGACAAAGTCCAATTAATACCTGCCTTTTCAAAAATTATAGCAAATGCCATAATGTTTTCCGGCCATGAAAGATATTCGCCAAAATTATGAAGCAGTAGAATATCTGCTCCTTCTTTATCAACCGGAAGCTTAATATCCAGGCCATAAAGATCTTTAAGGTCTTCTTCGATAAATTCAATAATATCGAGCATCGCAGTTGGATTTGTTCCTGTAGATGAGCCGGTTTTCATTTGTTTGATAGTGCCGGAAGTATGCAATTCATCCGGTGCTAAGCCTAACTCCTGGCTGAACAGCACTCTAATTTCACGCGTAATCAAGCCGTTATCAACACCAACCGGACAAGCCATTGCACAACGCCTGCATAAAGTACACCGGTACGAAAGTTCGGCTAGCTTTGCGACTGTTTCCCAGTTCAAATCAATATCGGAACCATTCAACTTATTAAAAAATTTACCTCCGGGCTTTAAATATTTATTTATTATTCTTCTTAAAATTTCGCCGCGGAAAATCGGCCTGTATATTTCTTCCCTTCCGCTTGAAATATAGATAGGACATTCTTCAGAACAAGTTTGGCACTTCATACAATTTTCCATTGAAAGCATAAGCGGCTGCAGAAATGTCCAGTTATTTTCTTTATCAAATAATTTCTTTAAGCCTGCAAGAAACTTTGCAACAAGTTCCTCTTTCTCTTGGTCGGTTTCCGGTTTGGGAATTGAAATTACGGATAAGCCGTCGAGGGAATGTTCCAGCCTGTTTTTTTGATCGTCCGTTAATTCTTTAATCGGCGGGTCAACCCAATCATCGTATGGATACGGAAGCTTTAAAAATTCTTCCGGTTCAAGTTCGGTTAACCTGCCGTCCCTTTTAGCAAATTCTTCGATGGAATTTATTTTCGGAATTTTTCCGCGAACATCTGAAGATTCAATTCTATTTGACATCTTTTACCTCCGGTGGACGTGTTGTAGCAACTTCAGCCCATGTTTTACCAGTTTTCATATGTGGGGCAGACCAGCTTACACCAAAATTCAAAGCTTCTTTAATTTGTTTCTCCAATTTTCCACCTCTGAAATTCGGCTCGTCTTCCCAGCGAACATCATGATAAGTAAAATATTTGGCGAAGAGGTGCATCATCCTTGTTAAAGGAAAATATAAAAGAAATAAGGAAATTAGAATTACGTGAGTTATAAACAACGAATTAGGAATGCTGACAAAATTAAAAGTCAAAAGATTTTTAACAAATTCCTTACTCAAATTAAATGATGAATCGGCAAAAATAAGTGTAAGAAAAACACTCGCGACAAGAATCAAGATAAAGGAAAGGTTAATAAAGTCCATCGGGGTGTTGTAAAATTTATATTTTTTATCCGATGATCTTTTTAATATTAATCCGATACTCCCGATAAAGGTTAAGGCAAGTCCTGCATATCCGCATATATTAATTAGATAGAAAAAAATTTTCCCGCCTGCATTTTGAGCAGCGTACATATTAATAACCGAATTTATATCCAGTATTGCTGCCCCGGTAATAAGAAAAAAAGTAGCGGTTATTAAATATAAACCGATATGAAACGGGAAAGAGTAAAGCCAGAGCTTTTTATTATTTTCATAAACTCCCTTTAAGAAAAATATTTCTTCAAACATTACCCAAAGCTCGGCGAGATGATTTTTTTTAATTTTTTTGTCCCACCATTCCGTCTCTTCAAAATATGAACCTCCGTACTTATTCCGTTTGGGCTCATGAGCAACAGGATAAAGTTCCCATCTAAGATGAATCGGTGTACTGCTGTACTTAACAATTCTTTTAATTACCAGTACTATAAAAGTAAGGATTGAAAAATAAGAGAATAGATAAAGCAATATCATTTTTAATACTCCGGTTGTTTGAGTACAATAATTTCAAACGCCTCATAATCTTGCCAAAGAAATTAGATTAAACAGGAAATAAAAACAAAAGTATAATAATTGCTGTATCCCAAATGTTGGTAATTCTAAAATCAGCATGGGTCAGGGCTTGTAATATATTTCTAAAAATAATTTTTCAGCGATTTTAATTTTAATTGTGATAAACTGAAAATAAATTTGAAATTTATTTGAAAAGGAAGAATTACTCTATGAGATTTATGGGGAAAAGTTACCGAAAGAAAAATTTAAGTTTATTTTTTAAGTAAAATTTATTATTACGATAACTCTAAATGATAAATAATTTTCATACAAGAAGTTTTGAATGTGGAAATTCACTTAAACTGTTTTATATACCTATCAAGAAATAATAAAATAAATTTTTAATCAGGACTCGTGTACTCATGTTAAATGGAACCTTCTTAAAATATACAGTTTTACTTCAATAAAAAGATGAGGAATGTTTTTAACTTTTTTTATCAATCAGTTCTTTAAATTTCTTCAAGGTATCCGGGTCAGCACTATCGATAATATTTTTTAATTCGTTTTGAAGGACAACCATTTCAGCGGCTTTTTTTTCTTCAACGGTTGTATCCATCTTTAAAATATTTTTAACCGCGGCGATATAGTTATCCGGTTTAACCGGCTTCTCGAGATATATACCCGGTCCTGACATTGTTAAATCTTTTAAATCGGATTTACCAAGATCATCGCGTGCATGACCGGTGACAATTATAACCGGGATTTTCTGCCATTCTTTATGCTTCGTTAGTTCATGGTATAATTTTGCACCTGATTTATGAGGCATTACTAGATCAAGCGATATTAAATCCGGGATTTGCATTTTTATTTTTTCCAGTGCAGCATCGCCGTCCTCTGCAGTAACAACATCAAATCCGGCTTCTATAAGTGCCGCCGATAAAAAATTTCTAACATCCGCTTCATCATCAACAACAAGAACTTTCTTTTTTATTATTTCCGGCATGTTTAACTCCTATCATTAAATTTAATTTTTCTTGGATTCTTTATACAATGCCATCAACCTTTCCCGGAGGAATTCCATTTTAAACGTAGCTCCTTTGCCTTTTTGTGAATCAACAGTAATCTTGCCTCCGTGTTCTTCTACAATTTTTCTGGTTGTCAACAAACCAAGCCCAGTTCCTCCGCCCCCTTTTGTTGTGAAAAAAGTAGTAAATATTTTTTTCTTGATTTCATAATCGATGCCGCTTCCGTTATCATGAACTTCAATAATCAGTCTATTCCTTTTCTCATACACTTTTATTAGAACTTTTGTACCTTTTTGTTCGGACATGAGACATGCATCTATAGCATTGGAGACAAGGTTTGTTAAACATGTATGAATACCTGCTTTATCAAACGGCAATGGCTTAATCTTATCATCAAATTGCGGTATTAATTCAATACCGGATTGTGCGGCAACATCTTTATAAAGGTCGACAATCTCCAAAATAAGATCGACGGGATTACTCATCTCCAAATCAGGTATCCTGCCTTTTGAAAAGCTCAGAAAATCTTTGACAAGTGAAGTAGTCTTATCAAAATTTCTTTCGAGCATTTCCCAGCCCTGATTTATCATCTCCTTGTTATTCTTTTTTAAACCAAGGCTTACGATATATTTACCGCCTTCAAGCCCCATTAAAATATTTTTTATACTATGGGCCAGCCCTGCAACAGTTTGACCGACTGCACCAAGCCTTTTTGTTTCGATTACTTTTTCTTCCAGCTTTTTCATCGGTGTAATATCACTGGATATTTCAATAACGTAATTTATATTATTGGCACCTTTTATAAGTGCAGAAGTCGTAACTACATAATAAATTTTTTGATCATGTTTCCCTATCCCTTGCTGATGCGAGCGATGGACTTTACCGTCTTTAAAAGTTTTTACTGCCGGACAGTTCAAGCATTTTGTTTTTCTTCGCTTGTAAATTGCATAACAGTGCTGATTTAAAGCATCGCCGAAGTTTTCATGAAAAGCATCGTTCGCCCTAACTATCCTAAAATCTTTATTAATAACCGTAAGGTAACAGGGAACCCTATCAAAGAGTGTCTGATATTCCTGCTTCCAAAGATTCTTATTATTAAATGACCCGGTCATTGCTTTAATTCGTTAATTCTTCAATGTTTTTAATAAAACTTTTAATGTTTACCGGTTTTTCCATATAACATTTCGGCGGTTTAATGGATTCATCTTTTACGTACGAACGAAAATTAAACTTTTCCGATTCGATAATTCCGCTTACAATAATAACCGGTATATTTTTGAATTCTTTTTCCTTCTGAAGCTTAATATAAAATGATATTCCCGTTTCATTAGGCATCACAATATCCAGGCAAATCAGGTCGGGAAGTATTTCTTTAACAAATTTCATTGCCGATTTTATATCACCGGCAGAATAAGCTTTATATCCATTCGATTCCAATACAGCGCTTAAATAAGCAACTACATCCGGTTCATCATCAACAATTAATATTTTTTTTAACGACATAACTCATTTCTTATCCTTATCCGCTATCTCCGGTTTAACGTCAGGCAGTATCACATTGTTAAAATGCGGCAAACTAATTTTCCAGTTAAGTCCTGCAGTTAAATTTTCAGGCAACTGTGTTTTATGACAGGTAGAACACAGAGCAAGATTAGGTTTATCTTTTACTATTTTCGATTCTTTCATATGACAAGATACGCATAATTTATGAAGTGCATCTGTATATGACAGTATATAATAATTTTCAACGGAACTCTTTTTATTGATGGCAAATTTATAAGTAGTATGACAACTGGTGCAATGCTTTGCAGACTGCGCACTTCTATTCATTCCCGGTTTGTGGCAATCATCGCACCTTAATTTCGCTCCGTCACTTGATGTATGCCAATTGTGATTAAAGAAATCGACTTGAGTATACATCCTTGTATGACACTCCGAACAGTTGCTTAATTTTTCTCCTGGTATGCTTAGATGATGACATGCCGAACAACTATCGGTTCCCATCGACAACATATTATTAAAATTCCCATCACCAACCAGCGGATTTTTATGAGTACGAAGCCAGGCAATATGAGCTTCATGAGGAAATTTTACTAATTGGTCATCTCTGTTTCCGTTAACATATAAAGTATCAAAACCCGAAGCATGTGTTACTTTAAAATTTTCAATTCCCTTACTATGCAAATGTTTTCCCGGCATTAAAAACATTCCTACAGCAAAGCTGATAACAAAAGCAAGAGAATATTTTGTTAAACCGGAAACATCTGGGGTACCCAGCCAGGTTTTTGAAGAATAATCGAAAGAAGGAAGAGTATGTGGTAATGCATCAGGTTCTTTGGGTTGAAGATCCCAAACGTGAAAGTGTTCGATTGCAAATAAGAATACCAATGCAGCAAAAGATACAATTCCAAGACTAATAAAAATTTCCGTCCATAAAGGAGTATAGGAACCTCCTGTAGCCCAAAGCATTGTCAATCCGCCGACATCAATTCGATTTAATACTACTCCGAATATTACCATGAAAGAACCAATCCATTGCACTTTGCTTTTACCGGCAAATTTCGGAACCGCAAACATCATAGCGGGAATTATGGTTGATATTAAAACTTCAACAATAAAAAGATTACTTTCCCAGCTTCCGTTAAATATTAATCCGAACTTACCCTCAGCAATAATGTCTATCATCTTAACCAGGAAATAAGTTGCTAACACCCATACAGCTGTTTTACATAGTTTGGCTACTAAATCAGTTTCAGGTTTACGTTTGAAAAGCCAGTGAGATACCAGGCTTTCAAAAGCAACCATCATTAAACCTAATGCAACAGCAGAAATAAAAAATTGGATGGGTAATATATAAGAATACCAGAGAGGATATACTTTAAAAGGCATTATTAAAAATAAGCTGCCCAGAGATGACTGATGCAGAGTTGAAAGCATTATCCCTAAGAGAACAAAAACAAAACGGAACTTCATAAGAAAATTTCTAATCCTTGCATAGCGGCTGAAACTTTCAAGCGGAACCGGACTGAACTCCAGCAGTAGTACGGTTGTATAAAGCATTACACACCAGCCGACTTCAAATAACGGCGAATGAGGATTCCAGAAAATTATCATATGCCAGATATTCCATGGTAATCCAAGGTCGACAAGTAAACTAAGAACAACAGCAACATATCCTAAAAACGCTGTCAGCACCGCCGGTTTTACCAGGGGATGAAATTCTTCCCGCTTCATCATATAAAAGATAGCAGTAATTACAAAACCGCCTGCAGCTAATGCAACGCCTCCCATCACATCGAAACCAATCCATAATCCCCAGGGGGTTCTATCAGTAAGGTTGGTTGTAACGCCTAAACCAAAAATAAACCTATTAAGTGCAATTGCTGCTGCAAATCCAGTTATTAGCCATAAGATTAGTTTTGTATTACGCACTCTATTCATCTGCGGGTTCCTTCTTCTTATTTATAAACCTATTTGGTTTATTTTGCTCTTTACTGTTTTCCATGCGGCGGCGAATAATCCAATTAAGGCCGAGCATTATTCCACCCATTCCGACAAATGCAAACGGAACCGATTCCATAGCTGTTGCTGTTTTTTCAGGCAGCGGTTCGTTGCCGAGCTTTGTCGGGTATGAAAGAAATCCGAGGTCGATATCAGATAGATATAAAACTGAAGTTCCGCCAACTTCATGCTCACCCCAAACTTTGTTTATGTATTTACCCGGATTTTCTTTAATTCTCTTGTGAGCTATCTTTAACAATTCGGACCTTTCACCGAAAATTGTAGCCTGCTGAGGACAAACTGTTGTACAAGCAGGCTGCTCACCTTCTTTAATTCTATCATAACAAAGAATACACTTTTCAACATACGGAACTGCTTTGTCCCACTCATAACGCGGTATTCCAAAAGGACATGCCATCATACAATAGCGGCAGCCCAAACATTTACTGCTGTCATAAACTACAGCACCAATCTTTGTTTTATGCATCGCACCAACCGGGCAAACAGAAGCACATGCTGGTTCAAGGCAATGACGGCATTGTTTTCTAACATAACGGTTATTTTCTTTTCTAATTATCGATGTCCAATTTTCTGCCGAAAGGCCGTCGTTCTTCTGCCATATTCTTGGCTCATCAGCTTCGAGATGGTGTGTTTCTTTACATGCGGAAACACATTTGAGGCAGCCTATACATTTTGTAACATCTGTTAAAATTCCTTTGCTCAAACCGGTGCTCCTTTTTTATTTAATGTTGTGCAAATGTCATCATCCGTATTGGGTGGAAATTTCCAGGCTAAAGCTGAAACAAGCTGGGATAAAGGTTCAAGAACGCAATGTGCTAATTTTGAAAAAGGTAGAAGTATAAAAATCAATTCACCCGACAAAACATGAACAAGCATAAAGAACTGATAATTTTGAGGACTGATATTTAAATTAGCGCAAATAAATCCTGTAGTAAACGGAATTAGCAAAAGAAGCAGCCAGAGATAATCCTGCTTTCTACTTAACTGTCTTGTTTGTTTAATAACAAGTCTCCCGATAAAAAGCGAAACCGCAAAAACAATTGTTCCTATAGTTAACCAGAAAGCCCAGCCAAATGGAAGCGCAGGCCATGAAACTCCAATCGCTCCTTTCCAAAGCTGAATGTGAGTGTATAAGAAAATAGGTACTATTATCAATCCGATATGAAAGAGTATAGATAAAATTGAATAAATCCGGAAATCGTGTGAAATTCTTTTCGCCGGAAAAATCCATTCCCATGTACGGCCGAGAATTAATTTCCAGGGCATTTTTTTGTCGTCGGTTTTTTTATACGCCCGGTAGGCAGCCCATAGGTCTATAAATATAATCCTTGCTAAACCAAGTATCATTATTGCAAAACAAAGACGAAATAACGGGCCGCGTGCAAAATCAAGTATAGCTCCCATATTACTTTTCCTCCTTACCCGTTTCATCTTGATTACCGGCAGGCTGCTCTTCTTTATTAACTATTTGGGAATCATCAAAAATAATTGCTTTGTAAATTAAATCATGCAGCCCGACTACCTGGCAGTCTATTTTCTGGTCCTCGACTAATTCTCTTAATTGTTTTTTACAATTAGCGCATGGTGCTACCAAAATTTCGCATCCCGATTTTCGAATCTGTTCGGCTTTTAATCTGCCGCCGACAGTTGTTCTGTAAGATCTTATCTCATCTATTGAAACGGTACCCCCTCCTCCGCCGCAGCATATATTATTATCACCGTTAGGAGTCATTTCAACATAATTCTTACAAAATGCTTTTAATACTTCACGAGGCTGATTTACTATCCATCGGTTCCTGGCAAAGTTGCAGGGATCATGGTATGCAACTTTTTCAGTAACAACATTTGGATCAAGTTTTAACCTGCCGTCTTTCCAGGCTTTGTGTGTGTATTCTAAAATACTCACAACAGGCAGCGCATCTTTACCGCCGCAATACACCGGCATAAAAGATTTAGCCGACCGCGAAGCATGACCGCATTCACCGATAAGCACTTTATTACCGTCTAATCTTTTAGTTTCCGCATCGACATGTTTAATAACTCTCTCGAGTATTCTATCGCTGTAAAATAAACCGTAATTGATTCCATCGTAATAACCGGTTCCAATAGTCCAGGGATCACCAGTTGCGGTAAAAACTGCAGCTATTCCCATCAGAGTTTCGGCTTCCATTAGATAATCGCTGACAGCAGGGAAAAAAACATATTCGCTGCCTTCAACATCTACCGGAAATTTTATTTTTACTGATTTTTCTTCGAACATATCGTCTTCGAGAAACTCAAGAGTATCCTGTAATGCAGGTACTGGAATAGCGGAAGTATTTTTTGTCTGACCTTCGAGTTGTTCTCTTGTACTGACAACCAATGCACGAGGTGCAATTCCGATTTCACTTAATATGTAACGTGCTAAATGTGTTATTAAACCATGGTCAATTCCCATAGGACATTCCAAAACACACCGCCTGCATGCAGTACAGTTCCAGTAGCTGTCTGCCATTTGCTGGATTTTTTCATCCGTTAGATAACCTCTACCGGAAATACGTCCTTTTAATAATCCGCCAATAGTAAAATGACGTTTGTAAACATCTATTAAAAGTTCGGAACGGCGGCAAGGAATATCTTCCGGGTTTCCGGTAGCCTGGTAAATCTGGCAGGTAGTCGCACAACGGGAACATCTCGAAACAACACGGGCATAATGATCCAGTGCCATTCTATAATTAGAATGTTTTAGGATTGCTGCAAAAGCTTCTAAAAAACGGCGCGGGCGATCATTAACATCGTATTCTTCAACATGATAGCGAACATTCAGTTTTTGTTTTTCAATTACTTCCGGTTTCTTTACGGATTTAAATGCCTTTATGCGTTCTTCACTATTTATTTGAGTAGTTTTCATGTACCTTCCATTTATTCAGTCGTATAAATTTATTAATTGAAAAGGCATAAACAAGCCGATAAAATAATTTGTATTCTATTTGTTGTTCATGCCTTTTACGAAATCATTTAAATAAACTTGAGATTAAACTGCCAATCTCATGAGAGTACTTGAAAAATACCGGAGCAAACACTAATGAAACAACAGACATCAATTTTATCAATATATTCATCGATGGGCCTGTTGTATCTTTAAAAGGATCACCTACGGTATCGCCAACAACTGCGGCAGCATGAGTTGCTGTACCTTTACCGCCTAAGTTACCTTCTTCGATCCATTTTTTGGAATTATCCCAGGCAGCTCCTCCGTTTGCCATCATGATACCGAGCAGCACACCGGTTGCAGTTGCACCTGCTAAAAATCCGCCGAGAGTTTCAACACCTAAAAATAATCCTATTAATATCGGCACTATTACTGCTAAAAGTCCGGGAAGAATCATTTCTTTCAAAGCGCCTTTGGTAACAATATCTACGCAAGTCGCTGTATCGGGTTTTGCTTTTCCTTCTAACAAACCGACGATTTCTTTAAATTGTCTCCTTATTTCTATCACCATTTTATCAGCGGTTTTTCCAACAGCTTTCAATGTTAGTGCTGCGATAATAAACGGCATTAATGCCCCAATCAATAACCCCACAACAGGCATATGCCTTGTTAAATCAATTGCATCAAGATGTACTGATTTTTGAAATGCAGAAAAGAGACCCAAAGCAGTTAAAGCAGCAGAACCAATCGCAAAACCTTTTCCTATTGCGGCAGTTGTATTGCCAAGGGAATCAAGCTTATCTGTAATTTTTCTTACATCTTTTCCAAGCCCGGCCATTTCGGCAATTCCGCCGGCATTGTCTGCAATAGGGCCATAAGAATCAGTCGACATTACAATTCCAATAGTAGCAAGCATTCCGACGGCCGCAAGCGCTATTCCATATAGACCGCTTAAATTGAATGCTATGATAATTGAAACCGCTATAGTTATAATCGGAAGAATCGTACTTTCAAAACCAACGGCAAGTCCGGTTATTATTGTAGTTGCAGGCCCCGATTGTGAACTTTTTGCAATGCTTTTTATTGGTGAGCCGGAGGTATAAAATTCACTTTCGATACCAATTAAGATTCCACATATCAACCCGGTAATAACAACCCAAAATTCATTTAAGCTTCCAACAACAATTTTGGATGCAAAATAACTTCCAATAATAAAAATAATACCAGCAACATAAGTTGTATTTCTTAAAGCTGTTTGCGGATTCATTTTTTTAAGTATATTTATAGAAAATATACCGATAAGTGAAGCGATTAATCCAATTGTTATAAACACAATAGGAAGCGCCGAATATTCAAAAGACATTTGCGAAAAAGTAGCACCAATTGCGATTGTAGCTACAACCGAACCCACGTAAGATTCAAAAAGATCGGCGCCCATTCCGGCGGTATCACCAACATTATCGCCGACGTTATCGGCAATAACTCCGGGATTACGCGGGTCATCTTCAGGAATTCCGGCTTCAACTTTACCGACTAAGTCCGCGCCCACATCAGCACTTTTTGTATAAATGCCGCCGCCGACTCTTGCAAACAGCGCTATTGAAGAGGCACCGAGTGCATAGCCGCTTATAATTTCCGGATTTTTAGTAAAGAAGAAAACAAGGCCAAGCCCAACCACTCCGATTGCAGCTACAGAAATTCCCATTACCGAACCGCCTAAAAATGCAGTAAGTAATGCTTGCGGCGAACCTCCAGTTACTGCAGACTGACAGCTTCTGCTGCTGCTTCTTGTAGATGCCTGCATTCCGAAAAAACCGGCAAGCATCGAAGAAATTCCGCCGCTAACGTAAGCAATACCTGTACCTAAAGATAAAAATACTACAAGCACGATAAAAACTACTATCATAAAGATCGCAATTATCCCGTACTCTCTTTTTAAAAAGACCATAGCGCCGATATGAATTTGTTCGGCAATTGAACGCATTTTTTCATTTCCTGCATCCCTCCTCATTACTAATTTGTAAATTAGTAAAGCAAAGAGAAGACCTATCACTCCAATGATGGGTATCCATAAAAGTATATTCATTTAACTTTCTCCCTTGGATATTTATTTACTTTATTGATTAATATTTGAGTAGGCTTATTTAAATTTTTTCCTGGGGCATATGACCATAGCCGTATTTTAATTATTAAAACAGCTTTCATAACAATAAATAATTAAAAGCATAGTTATTATTGACAAACTCCATCAATTTATCAAAATAATTATACTGATTTTAAGCTCGTCTTTAAATAATTAAAATTTAGCTGTATCCTTTTTGTTGTTAAAACTATTAAACAGCATTTTATTTTTTAACTGTTATTTAATTTTTTGAGTGATAATACTTATGATTCAAGAGAAGTTAATTTTTGGGTGGTTGAAGCAGTGCCTCTTTCATTTAAAATAATTGCATCAAACGAGATGATGTCTCGGCTCAACTATTGAAAAATAAAAAGATTTATGGAGTGCCGTTTCAGAAAGCTGATAAGACAAAATACCCCATATATTATGATTATTATTCCCAAGGCCTTACAGCAAATTTTTTGATACTTAATTTTTTCCTCCGGGTTTTTAGTTCCGAAAAAAAGTAACATCGCCCCAAACGATAAAAATGCCAAGCTACTGCCAAAAGAATTAGTATATAGTAATGCTAATATATTATGAGTATTGGCAATTCCCATTAGAGTTTCTAATAATATGCAAGATATAAACTCCATAACTTCCCCTTTCAAATGGAATTAGATTACATTTTTAAAATAATCAATTCTTTATTAAAGTGATACAATTAAATTTGTCCACACAGTTTTTCACGGTAATAAGGGCAATAAGTTACTATTAAATATCAAAAAAAATAAAATATTTTATTAATAATTCTTGCTTTAAGCCTTAAAAATTTTTAATCTTACTAATGAAATTTTGAACAACTTATTGTTCAAATTATTTCTAATATAGCCTACTAAGGAATAAAGGTAATTATGGTTCACTCATATTAAAAAAAATTCTTTTAATTAACTATTCTTTGTACAATAAAATAAGGAATGCTTCATGAAAAAATCTTTAATGTTTTATGCATTAACACTATGCATTATGATTGGTTTCACTTTTTCAACTTTGGCACAGAGTGCGGCACCAAACGCTGGAAAAGCGCCGGTGATTCATCAAAACCCGAATGTTACCTGGAATAATACACCTCCGCTTATGCCTCCTGGCGATACGGGTTACGGTTGGGAAGCTTTCTCAGCTAGCTTTATTTCATTCCCTTTGCCTGCCGGAAATCCATGGACAACAGTAGCTGCCTGGGCTCCCCCAGCAGGTTATTCTTCGGCTGCAATTCGCGGTGGCGACGGTAATTATTATTTTATTGATCCCAGCGTCCCGAGCTCTGTTTACCAGGTAGACATGAGTACGGGTACAGCTTCTTTACTCGGTGCAATTACCGGTATGGCATCCGGTGCTAATGTTAATGGCCTTGCTTATGATCCTGTAAATGATACTTATTACATTTGCGGCGGTGTTTTTGGTTCTACAAATAATCTGTACTCATTGGATATGGGTACTCTTACTGCTACACTGGTTGCGAGCTTTGTGAACACCTCGGGCGCAATGATTGGTATAGCTATCAATTCTTCAGGCGTAGGTTTCGGCTTTGATTTAATCGACGATAACGCCTACACATTTGATCCTGTTTCCGGAACTTCTTCTCTCTTAGGTCCGCTTGGTTATGATGCTAACTATGCACAAGATATGGACATCGATCAAGCAACCGGGACAATTTATTTAGCTGCTTACAATAATACAACCGGAACTGCTCAATTAAGAACAATGGACCCGGCTTCCGGTGCTACTACATTGGTTTATGATTGGGGTGCTGCCGAGGTAAGTGCTTTTGCAGTCAATAACAGCTACCCAACGCCTGTTGAATTAACCTCATTTACAGCAAGTACAAATAAGGGAAATGTAACTTTAAGTTGGTCTACAGCAACCGAAACCAACAACCAGCGTTTTGAAATTCAAAGAAATGAAGGTTCAGGATTTGTTTCCGTTGGATTTGTTAACGGTCAAGGCACAACCACCCAACAACATAGTTATGCCTATATAGATAAGAACGTAAAAGCAGGTTCCTATACTTACAGGCTGAAACAAGTTGATTTCAACGGAACTGCTACTTATTCAAATGAAGTTAATGTTAAAGTTACTCCGCCTGCAAGGTTTGCACTTATTCAAAACTACCCTAATCCGTTTAACCCTACAACAAAAATTTCCTTTAATCTTGCTGTTGATTCAAAGGTTAGTTTAACAGTATACAATTTATTAGGACAGGAAATTACCAAACTTGCAAACGGTAATTATTCTGCTGGAATTCATGAAGTTACATTTAATGCAACAAATCTGAACAGCGGTGTTTATTTCTACAGATTGACTGCAACAGGAAATAACGGACAAAGTTTTGCTTCAGTAAAGAAAATGATCCTTACCAAATAAAAAGATTGTTTTCATTCGAATAAATTTCATTGAAATAATTTTACGCCCCGGAATAGTTCGGGGCGTTTTATTTTTAAATAAATTTTACTTGCTTTTTCTGTTTAATGATATTTGGAGAGGCTAATTAGGGCTAAAATTAGGGCGAAGATGTTTTTACTAACACCCAAATATTTTCTTATTGAAGTAATAACTTTATCTTCACTTTTCGGTCTGATGTTTAAGAGCGCCAGTTGAATATTGCTATTAATCTTTTTTTGTAAATAGTATTTACGGATAGAAAAATCCTGCTTAAAATCTGCTCCATAGTATTGCAAAACATTGAAGTGGTTATCAAATAAAACTCCCCGGTTATCATTTAGAACAAATTGAAGAGGAAAGCTTAACAATTCCTCACTGACTTTTAAAGTGGAATTTAAATTATTCTTTGCAGAATCAGATAAAAAATTTTCATTCCTATGAATCTGGCCGAAAACATTAATTGAGAGGCAGAGCCCTAACAACAAATAACATTTAATAAAAAATTTCATTCCCTTTGTTGATTTTTTAAAGATGTAAAAAAAACTTAAGAGCTGATATTATTCCCTTAAATATACACAGATCTAACTTTTTTTTCGAAAGAATTAAATTCAGGTTTATTTTGTTGAAGAATTAATTCCTATTTTTGAATGACGGAAATTAATTTAATCATTTATTTACCCATAAAAAATTATTTCGGTATCGAAGCAGTTTTTTTAACATTTGAATTTTGTTAATATTGTTGAGAGAGAAAAATTAAGAATTGCTTGACAAATTAAAATACAGTAATTAAGTTTAGTGTTCTTTTTATTGAAGTTATTTTAATTTATTCCGCGTTAGCTCAATGGTAGAGCATGCGGCTGTTAACCGCAGGGTTGCAGGTTCAAGTCCTGCACGCGGAGCCATTCGAGATAGTAACTCGAAACTAATTTATCTGGGTTAACAATTCTGTTAACCCATTCTTTTTTTATGCGCATCCCTGTAAATTTATCATCATGTAATATTTTAAGTTGTTTATCTACGAGATTAAACGTTTTGCCATCTATTATTGGTAGCTGTAATCATTTGGATTACCTATTTTTATAAGTTATTCTAACAGTTTAAATTTTGTTTGAAAGGATTCCCTGGATAGAGCCTTTATTAAATAAACTACTTTTCTGACCTTCCCAAAATGTGAAATTATAGTTTTTGATTTGAAACCCTCGTGATAAAAACTATTTGACATCTTCCGAAGGGATAGTTCTTTTATAAAATATTAGAAATTATTTTTACCCATTCAAATTTGTTTTGGACAGCAAAAGATGCTTTAAGCTTACGATCACATTTCCTTGCTTATTAATAATGAAAAGAGTTAAATTGATAAAAGATTATTTAAAAAAATAAGTATACTTCCCCTTCAATTGAAAAATACATTAAACGCTAATCAGCTTGAGAATGAAATACATATATGGTCTGCAATTTTAGATCAACCGGAAGCGATAGTGGATAGCTATTATTCGATTCTTTCAGATTCTGAACAGAAGAAGGTAGATAAATATAAGTTTGAACTATTAAGAAACCGGCAGATAATATCGATGGGACTGCTGCGTGTATTGATTGCTAATTATAGGAATTTCAGGCCCAATGAAATAAATTTTTACTATAATGAGTTTGGAAAACCTTTTATCTCTCCGGATTCAGACGGGAATAATCTTTCTTTCAATTCATCTCACTCTAACAATATTGCAGTATTCGTTTTCTCAAGAAACAGGGAGGTTGGAATTGATGTTGAAAAAGTAAAAGAAATGAAAGATATGGAAGGTGTGGTAGATTTATGTTTTAGCGAATCAGAAAAAAAATGGTTCAGCAAACTTTCTTCAGATAAAAAAGAAGAAATATTTTATAAAGTTTGGGCTGGTAAAGAGGCTTATATAAAAGCAATTGGCAAAGGCCTTTCTTTTTCACCTAATAGAATAAGTCTGGATCGAAGAAACGATGATGAATTGTTTATTAAAGAAATTAACGGAGATGAGGGTTTCAGTAGATGGAAATTAATTACATTTAAACCCCATCCTGATTTTATCTCCTGTATTGTGGTGGGAAATGATAGTTTTACAATAAAGCACTTTAGTTTAGATCCACAATTCATTTTTAATAATGATATTCAATTTTCAGAAAGATAAATTATCCAGCGACAAGATCAAATATTTCCCAATAGAAATTAGAAGTTTTTAACAAATATGATTAACAAAAGTGATATAATATTCCGCCAAAACGAAGGTGAATTCGTTTTAAGTCTCAATACATTGCCCTATCTTGCAGATCATGCATTCCAGGGGATGATTGTGCTGCCCGGGTCAGCTTACATAGAAATGACATTGCTAATTTACAATCAGCTTTTTAGTATAACTCCCGGCGTGATTAAAGATGTTTACTTTGATAATATTGTTTTACTCTCGGGAAAAAAGACAAAAATAGCATTTAAAATCAAAAAGAATTTAAATGATGAATTGAAAATAGAATTTTTAGATATCTCTGATAGTGAAGATACTACGAAAGAAAACTCACCAGTTACACATCTGACTGTTAAAAGTGAGCAAACCAAAACCGGCAATGACTTCTACCAAATAAATTTGGAAGAATTTAAGAAGCAAGCGACAACCAACATCCAAGCTGAAGATTTTTATAAAAAGTTATCGGAAAACGGAAATCAATACGGACCAGGATTTCAGAAAATTAAGGAGATTTGGGTTTACGAAAATAAAGCTATCGGCAAATTGGTTGATTCCTCGAATGAAATTAATAATATGGCCGGCGATCATTTTTTGCATCCGTCATTGCTGGATTCCTTCACCCAGCTTTTATCCTCACTTAGTGACAGTAAAGGAAGAACTTTTGTCCTTAACTCTATTGATGAAATTGAAATATTCAATTTGGAATTACCGGAAGAAATTTGGTGTGAAGCCGAATTATTGTCCAATAGCAGTGAAAATGGGAATGGCTTTCATGGTGATTTGAAAATTTTTGATGCGTCCGGAAAAATTTATCTTGAGTTAAAATCTTTAAGGTTTAAATATCTCGAAAGACTGAATAAGGATTCGGAATTAAAAGATGAAAAACAAGAAATATGCATTGCTTCTACATTTACTGCAGACCCAATTGAAGACTCTTTGAGGTTCTGGTTTAATCAATTCAAAGCTCAGTACAGGGTAACCTTTGCACCTTATAATCAAGTGTTTCAGGAGTTATTGGACTCAAACAGTTTATTTTATAAGAACAAAGACGGAATAAATGTAATATTATTTGGACTTGAAGACTGGGCAAAGCTGGAAAATTTTCTAAGTCCCAAAGTTGATGCTAAAAAAATTGAAGAACTCTTTAAAGATAAATCGAAATATACTTTACCAAATAAAGTCGAGATAGTACATCTGAATAAATATGAAACTGAATATGTTTATAATGAAATATTTGTTGATAGGGTTTATTTAAAACATGGAATTACTATTAATAACGGCGATACCGTAATAGATATCGGAGCTAACATAGGTTTATTTACTTTATTTATAAATCAGCATTGTAAAAATGCCGAAGTTTTTTCTTATGAGCCTTCGCCTGTTGTATATGAATTATTAAAAGCAAACAGCGAAGTCTATGGTTCCAAAGTTAAAACTTTTAATTACGGTGTTTCAAATAAAAAGAGAACTGCTCAGTTTACATTTTATAACAAATCATCTGTGTTTTCAGGTTTTAATGCGAATGAAGATGAAGATAAAGAGGCAATTCAAGCTGTTGTCAGGAATATGTTTAATGAAGTGAGCTCATTAGAGAAAAGTGATTTAGAAGCATATGTAGAAGAGATAACTAACGGCAGGCTTGAAAGCCGGACTTATAACTGTAAATTAATTTCTGTCTCGGATATTATTGAAGAAAATAAAATAGAAAAAATTGATCTTCTTAAAATTGATGCAGAAAAAAGCGAACTAGATATAATTAAAGGAATTGATGAATCGAATTGGGATAAAATCAAACAGATAGTGATAGAGATACATGATAGGACCGGAAATATTTTTGAAAAAATAAAATCAATCTTATCTCAAAGAGGTTTCCATTTTGAAGTTGAAGAGGAAAAATTCTTGAAGAAGTCAGGGCTTTATAATATTTATGCAAAGAAAATTAACAGTGAAAGTATTCCAAATTCAGTTAATAGTTTGGTAGAAAAGAAAGAAAATAAATTAAATGAAAACCTAAATAATTTTAGACAGGCATTCCGCTCATTTATGAATAAATCTAAAGCGCCAATGATTGTAGGAGTTTGTGAGCGTTCCCCGGAGGTTTTATCAGATGCCGAATTAAAAAAGTTGTTTGATGAGATGGAAAATAAATTATTTATGGATATGAGTAATATACCAAATGTTTATTTTTTAAAATCTCAAACATTCACCGAAAAATATCCTGTAAAAGATTACTTTGATTCTCATGGGAATGAATTGGGACATATTCCATATACAAATGAATATTTCACATCATTAGGAACTTTGTTATTTAGAAACATCTTCTCACTTAAAAATGCAGGCTATAAAGTAATTGCCCTGGATTGTGATAACACACTCTGGAAAGGTGTTTGCGGAGAAGATGGTGTCTCAGGTATCGAGATTACTGAGGGACATAAAGAATTGCAGAAATTTATGGCGGAACAAATAAATGCAGGTATGATAGTTTGTCTTTGCAGCAAAAATAATGAAGAGGATGTTTTTGAGGTATTTGATAAAAGAGAAGATATGATATTGAAGCAGGAAAATTTGGTCTCATGGAGAATTAACTGGAATTTGAAATCTGAAAATTTAAAAGATTTGGCGAATGAATTAAATTTAGGTCTGGATAGTTTTATCTTCTTAGATGATGATCCGGTTGAGTGCAGTGAAGTAAAAATTAATTGTCCTGAGGTATTGACTTTACAGGTACCAAAGGATGAAGTATCCATAAGGAAATTTCTGAACAATGTCTGGGCTTTTGATCATATCAAACTGACCGAAGAAGATAAGAAAAGAACGCAGATGTATAAAGAAAATGCGCAGCGGGAGAAATACCTTGAGAACTCATTATCTTTAAAAGATTTTTTAGACGGATTAAAATTAAATGTCAAAATTTATAGCCCGACACCCGGACAAATAAGCAGGGTATCTCAACTGACCTTCAGGACAAACCAGTTTAATTTCACTACCATTAGAAGAACTGAAACCGAAGTAAATAATTTTTTAAGCAATTCTCAGAATCGTTGTCTAATTACAGAGGTCAGTGATAGATTCGGAGATTATGGTTTGGCGGGCGTTTTACTTTACACTATAGTTGAAAAGAAATTAAAGGTCGATACATTTTTACTAAGCTGCCGGGTTTTAGGAAGAGGAGTTGAATATAAAATCATATCGGAATTAGGTAGAGTTGCATTAGAAAATAATTTGGATTTTATTGAATTAAAGTATATTGCATCTTTGAAAAACAGACCAGCCTTAAATTTTATGGGGAAGATTGGATCAAATTTCAAAACAGAGATATCAAACGGTTTATTATTTTTATTACCTGCCGGATATCTTGCCGAAATTAATTATGATCCTTCATCATCTAATCAGGAAATGATTGATGAAACGGGAAACGAAAAGGAAATAAATAAAAAATCTGTAAATAAAAAAATCATATCATCCGATTTATCTGATCAACTGCAAAGTGTTGCGGAAAATCTTAATTCCAATTCGCTTATTTATAATGAGGTTGAAAATTTTAAAGTATCTAATCTTGAACCGGATTCACCAAATTATCTTCGACCGAATACAGATACTGAGAAGCAAATATCTTTAATCTGGCAAAAAGTTTTAGGAAAAACCAGGATTAGTCTGAACGACAATTTTTTTGAAATCGGGGGCACCTCACTGAAGGCAGTTCAGTTGATAGCATTAATCAAAAAGGAACTTGGAATAAATCTCTCGATTGTGAAATTATTTGAATGTCCAACAATTGGATTATTGAGTAAAAAATTGAAAGTGAATGAAGCAGGTAATATACCCAAATCTTCAGAGGAAATTGCCGAAAGGGGCAGACGAAGGAGAGACAATCGAATAACTAGAAAAAGGTAGAAGAAGTTTCGTCTTTTGTATTAATTCAATACAAAAATCATTTTAGGACTTAACTCTGATAAAAAATTTTTATCTAAACCTTTTTTTTGTTGGCTTTCCGTTAAAAAGCAAAGGCATAGTATTTGAATTCATCAAGATCTATTTACAAATTAAAATGATACAGTAAACCTATTTTTTTATTGAATGAAAAAAGTGTATAAGATTAAAAATTAATTGAGCTAAATCGAAAATGGGCTTTAAAAAAGTAGGCATCATAGGCGCAGGTAACATTGGTATTGGCGTAGCAACCGATCTGATTTTGCATGGAATTGAAACTGTTCTAATGGATATATTGGAAAAGCAGCTGGAAACTGCAAAATCAGAAATAATAAAAAATATAAGATTTGCGCCTTTGTTTTTAAAAAATTCTCCCAAATTATCTAAACAAGAAGCTGAGCAAAATTTAAAGTTGACATTGGAAATTAATGATATTGCCGACTGTGAATTTATCATCGAAAATGTAACTGAAGATTGGAAAATTAAAGAAGCAGTTTATAAACAGCTTGATAATATTGCAGACCAGGATGTTTGTTTCGGATGCAACACTTCATGCATATCCATTACAAAAGTCGGCAGTGTAACAAAACGTCCGGATAAAATTGTAGGAATTCATTTGATGAATCCGGTTCATTTAAAACCTACCGTTGAAGTAATTAGAGGCTACCATACTTCGGAATTAACGCTTGAAAAATTGAATGTCCTTTTCAAGCAATTAGGTAAAAACAGTATTGTTGTGAATGATATGCCCGGATTTGTTTCCAACAGGATTTCACATTTATTTATGAATGAAGCAATTTTCGTTTTACAGGATCAAGTTGCTTCCGCTGCGGATATTGACAACATTTTCAAAAAATGTTTCGGGCATACTATGGGTCCTCTTGAAACTGCAGATTTAATCGGACTCGATACTGTTATGCATTCACTCGATGTATTGTTTGAAAGTTACCAGGATCCGAAATTCAGGTGTTGTCCGCTCTTAAGAAAAATGGTCTATGCAGGACATCTGGGACGAAAAACAGGAAAAGGTTTTTACAATTACCCAAATATTTAAATAGAATTTTAAATAAATCCGATAACAATTTTAAAGGCAGCAATGGATACACAATCAATTCAATCGACAAAAAATACTATTAAGAATTTTATTTTAGAGTCGATAAACATACCAAACCTACAGGAAGATGATAACCTATTTGAATCGGGTATTGTCAATTCATTATTTGCTATACAGTTGATGACTTTCCTGGAGAAGTCATTTAATATTGAAGTTACTATGGATGATCTATCTATGGATAATTTTCAGTCTATTAATGCGACCTCTTTATTCGTTGAGAGAAAGCAGAGTAAATAATTCAATTAATATTATTAGTTAAAATTTTAATAGAGAATATAAATGATAAGCCTTCTAACAGCAGATCAAAAAGAAAGATACACTAAATTCAAAGACTTCGTTAAATCCAATGTTGAACCTTACGCATCAAAGTGGGATAAAAATGAGGAAATGCCGGATGATTTTATAAGAGTCCTTGGTAAATCAGATTATTTAGGAAGCAATATACCTAAAGAGTTTGGCGGAATGGGATGGGATTTCGTTACATTTGGTTTGCTAAATGAAGCTGTAGGTCGGGGTATATCATCCCTTACGGATCTGTTGACAATTCAGGCAATGGTTTCGATGACTTTATTAAAATGGGGAACCAAAGAACAAAAAGATAAATGGCTGCATCCTTTAGCGAAAGGTGAAATAATTGGTGCCTTTGCTCTTACTGAGCCGAATGTTGGCAGTGCGATTCAAAATCTTGAAACAAATTTTAAGAAACATGGAGAAAAATATATTCTCAATGGAATAAAAAGATGGACATCATACGGCGAGAAAGCCGGTTTATTTTTGGTATTTGGTAAAGATCAAAACAAATCGATTGCAGCTTTAATTACTAAAGACACTCCCGGATTGGAGATAAGTCCTTTAAAAAATATGATGGGTTTTAAAGCAGCTCACATGGCTCAATTAATTTTTCACGATTTAGAAATTCCTGAATCAGCTATAGTTGGGAAACCCGGTTTTGCTTTATCTCATGTTGCTTCCGTAGGATTGCATTATGGAAGAATCAGTACTTCATGCTCTGCATTAGGATTGCTGAGAGCTTGTTTTGAGGAAAGTATACTATACGCTTCAAGCCGGAAAATTGGGAATAGATTTATTGGTGAGGAAGGAATGATAAGTGCTTTAATAGCAGGAATGGGAACAGATTTACAGGCAGCAAGTCTTTTGTGTTATACAGCATGTAAAGCCGAGGATGAACATACGCCTGACGTATATGAAAAAGTTCAGATGGCAAAATATTTTACGACCAGAGCTGTCGTGAAAGCAGCATCGGTTGCAGTTCAAATAAGAGGCGCCAGCGGATGCCATGAATCCTCTCCCGTAGCTAGGTATTATAGAGATTCTAAAATTATGGAAATAATTGAAGGGACCACTCAAATTCACGAGAAAATGCTGGGTAAAACATTTCTTAATAAAGCCAATAAATTAAGAAAATAATATTTATATGCTTAATAAAAATAATCCGGTTAAAAAGAATTAATAAATTCAAACTAAAGAAAATAAAGTGCCTTTAAATTTTACTAATGAATTGATTGAAAAAGTTAACAGTACTGATAAGCCCTTCCGTGACAATATAACAATACACCAGTTGTTTGAAGAGAAAGTCAAGGCTAGCTCGTCTCAAGAAGCTGTTATTTGCGAATATGGGAAATCTTTTAACGGTAAAAAATTTCTTACTTATGAAGAGCTAAACAAACTCTCAAATCAAATCGCCCATAAATTAAGGGCTGAAGGAGTTGGACGGGATGATATTGTGGGAATATGTACGGAACGTTCATTTGCTATGATAATCGGGATACTTGGAATTCTGAAATCCGGCGGAGCTTACCTTCCGATATCTCCTGATTATCCCGAAGACAGAATTCGCTACATGCTTGAGAACAGTAAAACTAAAATTGTTCTTTGCCAGGATAAAACAACTGATCGAATAAAATTTAATGGTAAAATTATTAATCTTGAAAGCCAAGAAATCTATAATGGAGATATTGACAACCCGGTTAATATTAATAATTCAAGAGATCTTGCTTATGTAATCTACACATCCGGTTCAACCGGAAAACCAAAAGGTGTAATGATTGAGCATCGCTCTATTGTTAACAGGCTAAACTGGATGCAGGAAGTATACCCGATTTGCAGTAATGATGTAATCTTACAAAAGACTCCATTTTATTTTGATGTATCGGTGTGGGAGATTTTTTGGTGGGCAATTGAGGGAGCAAAAATGTGTTTCTTAATGCCCGGGGGAGAAAAAATTCCATTAATTATTTCGGAGACAATTAAGAAAAATAATATTTCCGTAATACACTTTGTTCCATCAATGTTAAATGTTTACCTCGAATATCTTGAAAGTAAATCGTCCGAAGAAATAAAAAAATTATCAAGCATCAAGCAGGTTTTTTCAAGCGGTGAATTACTTGCACCAAGTCATGTTAAAAAATTTAATAACATACTCGGCAAAAATACAGGAGCCGGATTAACAAATCTTTACGGACCGACTGAATCAACAGTTGATGTCAGCTTTTTTGATTGCCCAAAAGATAATGGATTTGATAGAGTTCCAATCGGGCGTCCTATTCATAATACAAAATTTTATATAGTAAAAGATGATAATGTGATGGGAGTGAATGAAGAAGGAGAATTGTGCATTAGCGGTGTTGGCTTAGCAAGAGGATATATCAATAAGCAGGAATTAACAAAAGAAAAATTTGTAGATAATCCTTTTCTTCCCGGAAAAAAAATGTATAAAACCGGAGATATTGCACGCTGGCTTCCGGATGGAAATGTTGAATTTTTAGGAAGGGAAGATCAACAGGTTAAAATTCGCGGTTTAAGAATTGAGTTAGGAGAAATAGAATCAACCATCAGAGAATATAAAGGTATCCATGATTGTATTGTTACGGTGAAACAGTATTCGGAAAATATAATTCTGTTAATAGCTCATATTGTATGCAAACAAAATTTTAGTCATGATGCATTGAAAGAGCATTTAAAAAAATATCTTCCGGATTACATGATCCCCAATCATTTTGTTATGCTGGATCAAATTCCATTACTTCCGAATGGTAAAGCGGATCGAAAATCGCTGCCGGAACCTGTATTAAAAATTAAATAATAAACTAAAAGAATTTAAATTAGGAACGAAAAAGAGTTAATGAATAATAGTTTTGATATAGCGATCATTGGAATGTCCTGCCGGTTCCCCGGAGCGAATGATCTTGATTCTTTATGGAATAACCTAACTAATGGTGTTGAATCTATAAGTCACTTTACCGATGAGGAACTGAAACAATCAGGGATACCGGATTCTTTGATCAATAATGCAAACTATGTAAAGGCAGCACCTGTAATTGATGAACCGGGAATGTTTGACGCCAAGTTCTTCGGCTTTACACCCATGGAAGCTAAGAACATGGATCCCCAGCATAGAATTTTGTTGGAATGTGCTCATCAAGCCTTGGAACATTCAGGTTACGATCCCGAAAAGTTTAACGGCAGAATCAGCGTATTCACCGGATCAGCTATGAATACTTATTTTATGAACAATATCCTTCGATCAAAATTTGTCGATGAATACGTTCCAACTTTGATTGGTAATGATAAAGATTTTCTCTCAACAAGAATTTCATATAAATTAAATCTCACAGGTCCAAGCGTTAATGTTCAAACTGCCTGCTCAACTTCTATTGTAGCTGTTCATCTTGCCTGCCAGA
>CAZKUR010000021.1:0-56896 GCA_964556005.1 uncultured Ignavibacteriaceae bacterium
AATTTAAAATTATAATCTATAGGTGTCGAAGAGGAAATGCCGAATGTCAGCGGTGTTGATAGTGATTCGGCTTCTCTACCTTGTATAGAATCAATCGATGCTGTTCCGTTATTTACTGTAATTAGAGGATCTAAAGAAGTTAGTTGAACATCGATGTTATATCCCGTGGACAATCCTTTGTTTTTGAAAGTCGGTGTCATCTCTACATTGTCTCCGGGATTAAAATACTGCAAATTGTATTCGGCATTTTCAAAAGCGACATAAGCACCGGCAACCCATGAGTAATAAATATTCGGCATAAGGTTTTGCTCTGCAATCGGGAAAATCCTGCTTTGCGGCGGCCAGAAATAATCCGAACCATTGCCGACCTCAGGAGTCATTGCAAAAATTTTCCCGTTGTTTGCAACTGTATCGCCGTCATACTCGTAATCATCGGAATTCCCGCGCGTCGAATAACCTACGGTTTGAAGATCAGTTCCATAAGTATAACCGTTGTATGAAGTAATATCCCGTGCATATTCCCTGAATACCAAAGAGTCAGGAGTTTCATGGCTTAAAGCACCATAAGGATAAATAAGATCTTCTCCAAAAGCATGGTAATTCAATATATTCCTGATATGCTTCGTCATTAAGAAATCCCTTATTGCCTGCGTTTCAGGTTCGGAAAACGGCGCAGTGCCTCTGTATGTTTCATCCCCTGTGTATGTGCTCGATCCGCCGTTGGATGAGTTCCAGTACGCATACGGCCCGTAATTTCTATTCAAGTCCACACCGTAAGTACCGTCGCCGTTATTTTTTCTATTTTTTCTCCACATCCCGCCGCCGTTCGGATCTGTTTGATGATTATATTCATAACCGTCGGGATTAACGACGGGGATACAATAAATTTCCCTGTTGTCAACCAAATATTTTACCGAAGGATCGGTGTTATAATTTTCGAGCAGGTAATACATAAAGTACATCAATTGCGCCATACCCATGGGTTCTCTTGCGTGATGAATAGCGGTGAATAATACCTGCGGTTCGTTTTCGTTAATGTCAGGGTTATCCGAAATTTTAACCATATATATGGACCTTCCGTTTACTGTAGTCCCGATCGATTGTTTAACTGAAATCAAATTCGGATAGTGAAGTCTCATGCTGTCTAGTTCGGCATTAACTTCAGCAAGAGTATAAAAGCCTCCCATCGAACCATAACCAAAACCGGTTACACCGTATTTTAAATTCGATTCATCTATCTGGCGCTGCTTTTCACTGTCAGTCATTTTCGGTAGATTCTTATAGAACTTATACCAATCGTCTATAAGAACATCATAGCGGTAGCCGGAAGCCTGCAGTTTTGCAAATTCCTCATCGTTTAAAAACACAACTGCCGCATTGTCTTTTGTAAAGTATGCATGATCTATTTCAAGTCCGGCACGGTTAAGCACATCAATATCGTTTTTCTTATTGATATAAATTTTAACCTGTTTATAATTCTGGGCGAATCCGCTTGAAATGAAAAAAACAATTGAAAGAATGGCAACAAAGTATTTCATCCCTTATTTCCTCACTTGATGAATATGAAAGTATTTATCGGATGTAAATTAATATAATTTTTTCAAATAAGTATATTAATTTTTTATTAAAAGCATATCTGTCCAAAATAAAAAGAACTCTCTCTAAGCTCTTTCTTAAAAAGAGAAAGACTTATTGGTAACAAAACGATATATCCAAATGTTTTGATCTACCTGGCGGTAGAGTCTGTTGCACAACATTAACAATAAGTTATAAAAATTAATAAGCATGGGTGACCAAAAAGAAGAAAAAAGTCATTGCGAATTTATTTACCGAAGGAAGATGAGTCTTCAAGTGAAACAATCTTTCGATTTTATATCAAAAGTGAGATCACTTCGCTCCGCTCGTGATGACGAAATTACTTTTTGGTCACCCACGTGGGGATGAGTTTGAAGGTAAAATTAAAACATTAATTTTTCATTGCCCCTTGTCCGCTGTATTTCGGTATGGCTACTTTTATAATTTCCCCCTCCGTTCGTGCAATTGTAGCCGCTCCGCATGAATCGCTCCACACGTTTACAGTTGTTCTGCACATATCCAGAATTCTATCGACGGAAATTATTAAGCCAACACCTTCCAGCGGCAAACCAACGGCAGTAAGTATAACTGAAATCATTACAAACCCTGCCATCGGAATTCCGGCTGCTCCAATCGATGCAAGCAAGGCAGTAAAAATAATTATGAACTGGTGAATGAAATCCATGTGAATTCCGTAAGCCTGTGCGATAAACATTGCCGCAACACATTCATAAAGCGCTGTCCCATCCATATTAACTGTTGCACCGAGAGGAATTACGAAACTTGTAACTTTATTTGAAACACCGACATTATTTTCAACTGCATCCAAAGTAAGAGGAAGAGTAGCTGAAGATGAAGATGTTGAAAATGCAGTTAACAGGGGAGTCGTCATTGCTTGAAAATGTTTCAACGGATCGGCTTTCCCGATTAACCTTAAAATTAAAGGAAGTGTTACAAATGAATGAAAAATTAATCCAAGTAAAACGGCAGACATATATAAACCCATACGTGCGGCAACCTGTACAAGATCGTTTGCTTGATCCGCAACAACGCCGCCTATTATGCCTAAAATTCCCAGTGGAGCAAATTTGATAATCAATTCGGTAATTTTCATCATCACCTCAAAGCCGGCGTTGAAAAAAGTATTGAGGGTATTTTTATACTTACCGGGTAATTTTGTAATGAAGAAGCCTACTAAAATGGAGAAGAATATTATAGCAAGCATGTCGCCGTTTGCCATCGATTGAAAAATATTTGTAGGCACTAATCTCAAAAGAAGGTTCCCGATACCCTTCGATGCGGCATGAAGGCCTTCAACGTTTTTATTTAAACCCAAATCTGCACCAACCCCCGGCTGAATTACATTTACAAGGATCAGACCGGTGACGATTGCAAATAAGCTTGTAACAATATAATAGGTTAAAGTTTTTAATCCCATCTTTCCTAAGTTTTGGGCATCGCCGACGTTTGCAACCCCGGTAATAATAGAGGTAAGTATTAGCGGAACAATTATCATTTTTAATGCGCGGAGGAACAGATCACCCATCCACTTTATTAAATAAACATATTCGGGGAAAAATATTCCGTATAATACGGCGATAACTATAGCAATTAAAATTTGCCAGTGCAGCTTCAATTTAATCATTAATTAGTCCAAACTTTTTTCGTAAAAATTGCCCCTATTCAAAAAATAATTTCCTCTCCTATAATATTTTATTTAATATTTCGTCACAAACAGAGTAGCCTTTCTTTGTAAGCTTTATCCAATCATCGTTCATTGTTATCATGTTTTTTTCAGCCAGCAATTTAAAATAAACATTTTTTTTATTTATCCAATCCTCACCGAACTTTTTTTTCAATTCGGACAAATCCAAACCTGTGCTTCTTAAGGCAAGCATAACATATTCATCCAGCATTTGTTTTTTATTTACGAATTCAAAATTAGCTTCTGCATTCCCTTTCTTTTCAATTTCATTTATATATCTTTTTAAGCTTGAAAAATTCCACCATCTTTTCCCATCCATAAATGAATGAGATGATGTTCCGAAACTTAAGTAATCTTTATACCGCCAGTATGCCAAATTATGTTGGCATTCATAACCGGGAAATGAAAAGTTAGAAACTTCATATTGATTGAATCCGTTGGCTGTAAGATAATCTATCGTCATTTCATACAGATCGGCATCATAATCGTCATCCCTGATTTGCACTTTACCGTCAAGAACCATTTTATTTAATATCGTTCCCCTTTCCAAAATTAAGCTATAAGCCGAAATGTGTTTTATCGGAAGACTCATTGCTGTCTCCATATTATTTTTCCACCCTGACTTACTTTGCCCCGGAAGATTAAAAATTAAATCTATACTTATATTCTCAAATCCTGCTTTGTCTGCATTAAGTACCGTATTTATTGCCGTTTCTTTATCGTGAATCCTGGTTAGAAATTTTAATTCGTTTTCGTCGAAGGATTGAATACCGGTACTGATTCTATTTATTCCGGCTTGATTAAAATTTTTCAACTTATTGTAATCGACGGTTCCCGGATTTGTTTCGAGTGTAATTTCTGCAATTTCACTTATTTTAAAGGTCGAACGTAACTTTTTTATAATTTCTTCAATATAATCCGGCTTCATTAAAGATGGAGTTCCACCGCCGAAATAAATCGAAGTATAAATTCTGTCATCTGAATAAATTTCCGAATAATAATCTATTTCTTTTTTTAATGAGTTTAAAAAAGGTTCGATGTTATCCGACGTAATAATAGAGTAGAAGTCACAGTAAATACATTTGTGATCACAAAAGGGAATATGAATATATATCGCCGATTCTTTCAAAATTTAAAACGTCTATTTTATTAATAATGGTTTCAGTAATAAATAATAAAAATATAAGTAAAAAATCTTAATGGTGAAATAGATACCTTGGTATGCAATTATCCGGTTTAAAATTATTAATTGAATAAATTATATATGACCCATTATTATTCTAGTTACTAATACGCAGCACAGACTAGTAATCTGTGCTACGATGGTTAAAAATACAACTTAAAAATTATATCAAATTACAATTTTGTTTCCATTTGAATTGCAATATCTACATAAGCATCGAATGTTACGTTGTTTGTCCCGTTAGTAAGATGAATTTGAATCGTACCGGTAAAACACTTTTGGTCATTTGGTATATCACTATTTAAAAAAGCATTCAGCGAATCCAATTGATCTGTGGTTAATTGAATTTTTAATGGAGGATTTGGAGGCAGAAATGCTGCCGGTTTAACTCCGGTGAATGTTTTGGAAAAGAATTGGACGTTGCCGTTGAATAGTTTTAACGTTAAATCTCCCATCAAATCAGAAGGGGTTATACTTTTAGTCCTATAAACTAATCCTAAAAATGTTATACTCTTTACATCTTTTACATATTGCTCATATGTATCGGACTCGGAAAGACAATATGATTCCGTATCCGTAAATTCAGTTCCGCTTCCTTGTGCATGATATTCAATTGTGATTGGAACATCTATCGGAAGTGAATTTAATGAATCTAAAATACAACTGTTAAACGCTTCCGCAGAAAATACTGCAAATAGAATTGGTAAAAACCTGTAAATATATCTTTTCATAGTCATTTTCTCCTCTTAAAATCCAAAAGAAAAACCGGATGAAAAAACCGATTGTGAACTAAAACTGTAGTCAACATTCAATGCTACAAGGGCAAGCTTCAGCGTTAAGCCGAGTGTGGCCCTAAAATTATTTTCACCACTAACAGACACACTTGTATATCTACTTGTATGCAGGGCGGGATCTCCGCTGTTGGGATCTGCTGTAATATGGTAGGTTAAATCGCTCGAAGTGCTTTCGTACTGCAATCCTGCATACGGAATAACAACCCCGAATTGCTTGCTGACATGTACATTAAAAGCAAGGTTATTAATATTGAAAAGATTTTTAATATCGAACTTGTTATAAAGAAGTTGAACCGCTACATCCATCGGCATCAACGGGAAGTAACGGCTTATGTTATGCGAGATTCCGATCCCGAAAAAGCTCAATGAAGTTTCGCCTATATTAAGTGAAGGGAGATACCGCAGCATAATTTCAGTCCCCTCAAAACTTGCGGCGATTTGAGGAAAAGCAACGGGAATATTAGTTTCATTTATACCAGGAGGTGTAATTATATACCCGTTCGGACCCGCATATGCTCCGCCTTCATTTCCGTAAATTGTAGCGGCAGTAGATTTATCATATCCGCTAGGAAGAACCGGTACAAAAGTTTGTTGATCGCTTGGCACCACAATCAGCATTGCTCTTATGCTGAAAGAAAAGCCGAATAAATCGGGAATGCTTGCACTGTTGTAAGAACCGGAATTCATTGCTACACCCAGAGTAGTAACAAGAGGCCGGACATAATTGTAAGCATTTTTTTCATTGAGGAAACCTAGCCTGTCCTGAATTTGAGAAAATCCTGTCCCGGGAATCAAGAGAGCAAGTGATGCTAATACAAAAATTTTCTTCATTAATGACCCTCCTAAATCATTTGATAGATTTAATTGTCTTAATTGCCTTAAAATGAACCGGAATATCGGCGGAATAATTCCTCTTTACTTTATGCGGACCCGGATCGATAATAACTTGATGAATATTAGAAGTAGATTTAAATTAACTTAAAAAATAACTGATTGCAACATTTTTTTGAAGAAATTGAAGAAATTTTATTGCCGGACTAATTTTTTATTCCCATTAATTCTTTTGCCCCTTTAAGACTCGCATCGGTTATTTTTTCACCGCTCATTAATTTTGCAACTTCTTTAATTCTTTCTTCAAAGCTTAATACTTTAGCGGTACTTACCACACGGCCGTCCATTGTTTTTTTCTCAACGGCATAATGATGATCAGCTAAACCGGCAATTTGCGGAAGATGAGTTATGGAGATAATTTGATGAAAATTAGCAAGGGATTTCAGAGCAAAACCGACTTTCTGCGCAATCTGCCCGCTGATCCCGGTATCGATCTCATCAAAAATTAAAATCGGAAGCTTATCATTTTTTGCAAGGATAGTTTTTAACCCGAGCATTATTCTTGAAATTTCCCCACCTGAAGCTACTTTGGCTAAGGGTTTAACATCTTCACCGACGTTAGTAGCTATAAAAAATTCTACATTGTCTATTCCCTGAGAATTAAATTTCAACTTTTTCTTATTAACCAAGATAAAATTATCTTCATTTTCGCTTGCGGATTTTTGAATTATTTTTACCTCGAATACGGCATTTGGAATTCCCAGATCGGCAAGTACTTTTTTAACTTCTTTTTGTATTGTCTTTGCTGTTTCGTTTCTTTTTTTTGAAAGCTTTAATGCTTCATTCCCGCAATTTTCTCTAACCAGGTTCAGCCTATTTTCCAAGGACGAAATTGAGGCAGCATAATTTTCGGCGAGATCATAATCTACACCTACTTCATTTCTGAAACTCAAAATAATTTCTATAGAGCCGCCGTACTTTTTTTTCAGCAAGTTGATTGCATTTACTCTTTGCCTAATAGCTTCGAGCTTTTCAGTGTCCATTTCAATTTTCGAGTTATAGCTTCGAGTAAAATCGGAAATATCTTTAAGGATAGTCAAAGCCGAATCGCATTCGTTTTTTATTTCATTGAATGAATTATCTATTTCCGCAAGTTTTGTTAATTCACTATGAACTTTTACAAGTGAATCATAAATAGAATCTTCCGAATCATACAATCCCCGGTATACACCTGAAGTCATTCCAAGAAGCTTTTCCGAATTTTCAAGAATATTTAACTCTTCGGTTAATTTTTCATCCTCTCCTGCTTCCGGTGATACTGCATCGATTTCTTTTATCTGAAATTCGTACAACTGCTTTTTTTCTTTTAAAGAATTTGCCTTTGTCTTTAATTCATCGATTTCCTGCCGAAGCTTATTTAAAGAATTATAAAGCCATTTGTAGTTTCTTAATAATTCATCCGGGGTACCGAATTCATCTAAAAAATCGATGTGCGTTTCCGTTCTCAGCAGCGATTGGTGTTCATGCTGACCATGGAGATCAACTAAAAGGTTCCCCAGTTCTTTAACAAGATTTAGAGTTGCAGGAGTATCATTGATAAAACAGCGGTTTGTTCCTTTCAGCGATATTTCTCTCCTAATAATTAATTCGGATTGAAATTCAATTTCATTTTCAGTTAAAAAGGATTTTACTTTTTTATTGTTTTCAACATCGAATATTCCCTCAATAATAGATTTTTGAGTGCCTTTTCTTACCACATCATTCGAAGCTCTTTCGCCAAGAAGTAAGCTCATCGAATCTACCAATATAGATTTTCCCGCCCCGGTTTCACCGGTTATTATATTCAGCCCTGATCCGAAATAGAGATTGATATTCTCAATTAAGGCGTAATCTTTAACTTGCAGTGATTTCAGCATAAAAATTTATTTTTATACATATAAATTCCGCAAATTGTTTTCGCATCAACAATTTCACCGGTTCTAATTTTCTCTTCTATTTCATCAAGTGTAAATTCATGAATCTCCATCCCGTATTCCCCTTCTTCCCTATTATGATATCCTTCAATTAAATTTTTTGCAAAATAGATGTGAAGAACCTCGGTACAAAAGCCGGGAGTTGTATAAATTTCACCAAGCTTAACAACATCATTTGAACGGTAACCTGTTTCCTCTTCCAATTCTCTAACGGCGCAATTAAACGGATCTTCGCCTTTATCTAATTTTCCCGCAGGCAGTTCAAGAATAAATTTTTGAAAGGGATAGCGAAACTGCCGAACCATAATTATTTTTCCGTCATCTTTAAGCGGTACCACAACAGCACCTCCGCCATGTACAGCTATTTCGCGAATGCCGTTGTTACCGCTGCGGTATTCCAGCTCATCCACTTGAAGATCAAACACTTTTCCCCTGAAGAGTATTTCACTTTTTTTTACTTTAAAATTCATGACAAATAGACATTATGTATTCATGATCTATATTTAGGATCATAATATGGAATAAGCTCACTCCCTAAAAATTTAAGAAGCGCTGCAATTACACCAAGATCATCCATGTAACCGATTAATGGAGCTATGTCCGGGATTGCATCAATCGGAGATATAAAGTAAACCAATGCAGCCGCAACAATCGCTTTCCTATGCCAGGAAACAAGCGGATCGCTCATATAATTGTAAAGTGCAAGTACATCTTTAGCAAAAGAGATCTTTTTACCGACTCGTTCCAGTTTTGTCCATAAATTTTCCTCGACAAATTTTACTTTTTCGGCAGACTCTCTTTCGCTCTGTCCTCCGAAATCCAGCTCATCGAGTTCAGTCAGGTTTTCGAATCCTTTATCGTTAATCTGCTCTTCATCCATTTTTGTCCTCCTTTTTATGCTGATCATACCAATTAAAAATTGTGTTCCACCATAAACGGGCGTCCTGAGGTTTAACTACAAAATGATATTCATCCGGGAAATATAAAAGCTTGCTTTCAACTCCCAACCTTTGTAATGCTGTAAACAATTCAAATGCCTGGCCTTCGGGCACTCTGTAATCATGTGCGCCTTCAACGATAAGCATCGGTGTTTTTGCATTTTGAATATAATTTAACGGATTCCATTTATCATAAAGCTTGCGGTTATGGTAAGGTGTTCCGCCGAATTCCCATTCCGGGAACCAGAGTTCTTCGGTTGTACCGTACATGCTTATGGTATTAAAAACTCCGTCGTGTGAAACGACTGCATTAAATCTATCTGTATGACCTTCGAGCCAGTTTACCATATAACCGCCGTAAGATGCGCCGGCTGCAAAAGTATTTTTTGGATCGATGTATTTGAAATTCTTTAAAGCATAATCACATACTTTCATTAAATCTTCGTATGCCTTACCTCCCCAGTCTTTTGAGATTTCATTTGTAAATGCCTGCCCGTAGCCTGTACTTCCGTGAGGATTTGGTGCAACAACTACATAACCTCTTGAAGAGAATAATTCGGTGTTCCAGCGGTAATGGAAATCATCTTCCCAATGTCCCTGCGGTCCGCCGTGAATTAAAAAGATCATCGGGTATTTTTTAGCTGGATTAAAGAACGGAGGCTTGACAAGAATAGATTCAATCTTTTTTCCGCCGGCACCTTCGCACCAGAATGTTTCCAAAGGATTCATTTCAATTTTTGAAAGAAGCTCGGCATTCATGTGTGTTATCTGCCTTATGTTCTTTCCGTTATTATCCATTGCAAAAATTTCATAAGGTTGTGTGGACTTCTGCTGCTTGAAATAAATTGTTTTACCGTCCTGTGAAATTGATAAATCTTCATTGCTATGATTTTTTAAAATTAAATCAACTTTGCCGGATTGAATACTAAGCTTATAAATAGAATTAAAGATTTCATTGTTTGCGGTGAAGTAGATGTCTTTGGAATCGGGAGACCAGATATATTCACCAATAGAACGATCAAAGTTTTTTGTCATATTCTTAAGCTTGCCGTTTGAACGATCATATAAAAATAAATATGATTGGGCGGATTCGTGACCGGGGACAAGCATTGAAGTTATTGCAATATATTTTCCATCTGGCGAATATTTCGGCTGGTTGTCAACGCCCTTGCTTTCGGATATTTTTTTTGAAGGAGCTTTCTCACCTTCTTTAACATTTTTAAGTTCAACCGTATAAATTTCATTATTTGTACTCGATGCTACAACCGAATTAGGATTCATCGTATATGCAATTTCATTCCCATCGGGAGAAAAATTAAAATCGCTGCCGCTTCCAAGATCAAGCGGCGGAACATCATTCTCCATTTCATAATTTAAATCATAATATTTATCCGCTGCGATGTCAAACAAAAACAAATGACTTCTTTTATCATCCAGCCACATGTTCCAGCATCTGAACATAAGATGGGTTATAATCCTTGCATTTACTTTACTTTCTTTTTTCTCCTCATCTTTTTTCTTGTTGCAGTCCTGGTTTGGACATTCGGGATAAACAGAAGAAATAATTAATATTCTTTTGCCGTCGGGCGACCACCTGTAATCCGAAACTCCTGTGTAAAGGTTTGTTATTACATGATCATCTGATCCGTCCAAATTACAAACATGAATTTGATCATCGATGAGATAAGAAATCTGTTTCCCATCCGGAGTAAACTTCGGCGAGGATTCATTCTTTTCGGAATTCTTAAATGCTCTTAAATTTTTTCCATCGGGATCAATCAAGTAAATATCGCTGTTGCCTTTATTTGCATCCATATCGTAAGTGGTTACCGAAAATGCAATTAACTTTCCGTCCGGTGAAACGGAAAATGAACCTATTCTTTTCATCGCCCAAAGATCATTTACGGTTAGCGCCCTTTTATTTTGAGCAAAAATCATAACAGGAAAAAGCATTAATAGCAGCAAAAATATTTTCATGATCACCTCAGTGGAGTTTTATAAATTTTAAAGTTGTCAATTAAATTAAGGTTACTTCAAACGTAAAATGATAAGTCAAAGACAGTTAATTTTTACGTTTTCGTCATCCGTCTTAGTAATTTTAAATTCAAATAAAATAGATACTACACCATTTTAATTTCAATAAAAAAAAGCGGTATTTTATTTTTATTTCAAAAATACTGGAACATTGAAATAAAGGCAATTTAAAACAGGATAAGTCACACATTTTTAGTTCTTTTTGACACCTTATTGATAACTAATGAAATTAAACTTTTCTAAAAGCTTAACTTTAAATGTGTCGGAAACATATAGTTAAACAGTCTGCATTGCAATAACGATAACTTAAATATCAATTATATAATCAGTATTTTTAAAGATTAGATGTGTTTGCAAAGGATTAGAAAAGGAAGATAATTGAAAAAAGGCGATATAATAGAACTTGAAATTGAAAAATATGCTTTTGAAGGAAAAGGCATTGCCAAAATAAATAAAGAAATAATAAAACCCGGAATTAAAAATGAGGAAGAAGCAAAAAATAATTACGTTATTTTTGTAAATGGCTCTTATCCCGGAGATAAAGTAAAAGCATCTTTAAGAAAAATTAAAAAGAATTATGCCGAGGCAAAAACAGAAGATATTATCTCTCCTTCACAAGACAGAATTAAACCACAATGTAAATTCTTCGGAGTTTGCGGCGGATGCAAACAGCAGGATCTCGACTATCCTGTACAAGTAAAATATAAACAGCACCAGGTTGAGGAAATTTTTAATCAATTAGGCGGTTTTGAACATTATGAGGTTGAAGAAATTATTCCTTCGGAAAACAATTTTTTTTACAGGAATAAAATGGAATTCTCTTTTGCAAATAAAAGATGGCTGACAAAAGAAGAAATAAATTCCGTTGAAAATATTGAACGAGACTTTGCATTGGGATTGCACATACCGAGAATTTACAATAAAGTTCTCGATATCGATGAGTGTTTCCTCCAATCCGAAACAAGTAATGATATATTAAATTTCACGAGAGATTTTTTCAAACAAAAAGATATAAAGCCTTATTCGACCGAAGATCATCAGGGATATTTAAGAAATTTAGTCATTAAACAATCGCAGCATTCGAACGATTTGATGGTTAATATTGTAACTGCATACGAGGAAGATTTATTAATTAAAGACTATACCGAAACTCTGTTGCAAAATATTCCTCAGATAACAACGGTAATTAACAATATTAATCTAAAGAAAGCTGCAATTGCTTTAGGCGACTATGAAAAGATTTTTTATGGAAGCGGATTTATTTATGATAGAATCGGGAAATATAATTTCAGAATAAGTGCTAATTCATTTTTTCAGACAAACACAACCCAGGCTGAAAAATTATACCAAACCGCAGTTGATTTTGCCGAATTAAGTGGAAATGAAATTGTTTACGACCTTTACTCAGGTGCAGGCACGATTTCAATATTTATTTCAGAAAAAGTTAAAAAAGTATATTGCTTTGAAAACTCCGAATCTGCTGTTGCGGATGCGGAAGAAAACAAAAAATTAAGTAAAATATCAAACGTTAATTTTTTTACTACTGATCTATACAAGTCTTTTCTTCCAGTCATTAAAGAAAATAACTTAGAGCAGCCCGATGTTATCATTCTCGATCCGCCGAGAAGCGGAATGCATAAAAATACAGTTGAAGATGTTTTAAATCTTAACCCAGAGAAAATAGTTTATGTTAGCTGTAATCCGGCTACACAGGTTCGGGATATAAAATTATTAGTTAATGGTGGATATAAAATGGTAAAAATCAGGCCGGTTGATATGTTTCCACATACCTATCATATTGAAAATGTAGCACTGCTTCAAAAAAATTGATTTATCCGATAAGAACAATCAGAATTTAATATTTTTATTTCCAATATAGTTTACAGTAAAATGTAAGTTCATACGCTCAATAATAGAACACTGACAACGCGGAATTCCACGGATTTTAATTAGTGTAAATCAGCGTTATCTGTGTTATCTGTGTTCTAACAAAATAGAAAATTTATTTCGATACCATTCTCTTGTTACTATTAAAAACTTTGTTAACAACTAAATATCCTTTCGCATTATCTTTTTATTATCCACAATCAAAACAAACTCACCTTTCAACTTATCACTTTCGACAATCTTCAAAATCTCATCTGCGGTTCCTCTAAAAAAATTTTCGTTTTTCATTGTTAACTGAAATGCGAGGACTATTCTTGTACTCTTGCCGAAGAGTTTTACAATATCAGTCAAAAGCGTTTTTAATCTGTACGGAGTATCAAGAAGGACAATTATCTCTTTTACCCGTTTTAAATCAAGAATCTGTTTTCTCCTGATATCTTTTTTAGGAGAAAGCCAGCCGTAATAATAAAATTTTTCTATATCAAAACCTGATGCAGTCAATGCAGGGAGAATTGAATTAGCGCCTGGTATCGGAACAATATCAATTTTTTGAGAGATGCAAACTTCAACTAAAAGATGTCCTGGGTCGGAGAATAAAGGAGTTCCGCAGTCTGATATTAAAGCAGCATTTTTACCGGTTGATAATTTCAACACAAGATCATTTACAACTTCACTTTCGTTGTGTTCATTTAATGAAAAAATCTCCTTATTAATTTTTAGATGGGAAAGCAGACGGCGGGCTTCTTTAAATTCTTCGCAAATAATAAAATCGGCTTCTTTCAATATACTTAATGCGCGCAGGGTAATATCGTCGTAGTTCCCGATTGGGGTCGAAACAAGGTAAAGCTTTCCTTTCATATTTCTTTAAATTTTATTGTTCTTCCTGGTATTCGAATTCTCTATCGATCATCCCGGTATTAATTTTTATAGATGAAACTCTGAAATCCAACGACTGCGAACCTACATTCTCTCTTATGCTGAATGGATATTTTACACCGTCTATATCCCTGTAATCGCTGTAGTATGTTTCCTGGATAAACGTTCCCTGAGGTACGGTGACATATTTAGTTGATTTAATCTTTAAACCGGTATTTACATTGTAGTACTGAATCCAAACGTGCCCTGAAGGCAGAATCATTTCTACTTTATATGCTTTCACACTATCTACACTTGCAATTCCGTCGAGTTTCAATCCAATTTTATAATATTTTAAGTCAAGAAGAAGAGCCATTGTCGATTCAAATTTTAAATTTTCAAGCTGCGAGCCGGTGATATTAGTCATCTTTTTACCGATCACCATAAAGCCCTTTTCACCATTAAAATAAATTCTCTGTTCTGCCCGGCCTGCTTTTATCACCTGCTTCAATTTATTTGGAACTTTTTGATAAATTAACATCGTAACTTTTACTCCCTGAACCCTCCCATACATTATTGTAAGCCTGTCCATAACTTTCCTGATATTTTCTTTGCCGCCGATTGAATCGATATAAGTGTTGATAACGGAATCCGCAGTAATTCCCTCCGGTGCCGGAGTTACTGAAGTATCTTGCTTAACTGAACTATTTTTAAGCGAATCAACCTGGGTAGTGTCCTGTGAATGAGTTGTATCGGCAGAAGAAAAAGAATTATAAGCTCTGTTTATTTCTAATGGTTTCGCAAATAGATTTAAACATAAAAATAAGAAAATAACTAAAAATAACTTTTTCAATTTTTTACCTCTTTTTAAGAGTAAAAGATTTACATCGATTAAAATAGTAATATAAAAATTATTATGCGAAAGAATGAAGCATTTTATTTTTTCACAATTAAGAGATTAAATTGATTGAGATAGTGCAAATAAAATCTTGGTTTAACATCCCAATTATAAAATATCTTTATGTAAAAAGAGAAAATGCGGAATATATTTGTGTTTGGAGCCGGCAAAGCTTCAACTGCACTTATCGAAAACTTATTAAATTACGCCTCAAAAGAAAACCGGAAAATATAAGTCGGCGATTTTTCATTCGAAAACCTAATTGCAAAAATTTAACTAATTCATAAAATATTAAAAATATTGTTTGATTTAGTTAACTTTACTTTTCATTTTTAATTCCTAAAAAAATTATAAGAGGATTAAGCATATAAATGCGAATATTCATATTCACAATTATAGCAGTGGGTCTAAACTTTCAATTTAACGTAGCTCAGCAATTTTCCATTCAGGGGAATGTAGAAGAAAGGGAAACCGGTATATCGCTAGCTTATACAAACATAAGAGTCGAAGGAACAACTTACGGCACTTCGGCTAATAAGAACGGCGAATATGAAATGAAGCTTAGCAAAGGAAGCTACACATTAATCGCCTCTTACATCGGTTACATTTCCGATACTATAAATGTGGAATTAGATAAGAATCTCCGGAATGTAAATTTCACCTTAAAAATATCTTCTGTTAACCTTCCCGAAATTACTGTACGGCCAGGCGAAAACCCGGCCCTCAAAATAATCAGGAAAGCAATTGAGAAGCGCAAAGAAAGAAGCGAAAAGCTAAACAGCTACAAGTACTTTGCCTACACAAAAGGATTAATAAAATCCCACAGGGATATAATTGCTGGAAGCCATAGTATAGGGATTACTCCGGGTGGAGACGATACATCAAAATTAAAAATAACGGGAATTTTGGAAAACGAGAGCGAAGGGTATTATGAAAAACCCGAATACCATAAAGAGGTTATCCTTGCCAGGAAACAATCTGCAAATTTTCCGCCGACAATAAATATCTTGACCGGCGGAAGATTCATCCAAAATTTTTATGATCAAAATATAAACTTTTTAGGTATAGACATGCCGGGGCCTCTCTCGGACGATGCACTAAGTTATTATGATTTCTATATTGTAAAGACTCTTCCGATGAACAACATAACAGTGTACCAGATAAGCATGACACCATCTGATCCGGCCTATCCGGGATTTAAAGGAAATATTTTTATTACGGATAAAAGTTACGATTTAATAAAAGTTGACCTGCAGTTAAACCGGACTGCAAATGTTGGCGGCCTCTTTGATACAGTCGATGTGTTCCAGCAATTTTCCATGTACGACGATTCCATTTATATGCCTGTAGACTATAGGCTGATTGCAGGCGTTAATTATTTAAATATTGTGAGATTCGGCTTTGAGTTTTATACGATTATGTATAATTATTCCATTAACCCTGAATTGAATAAAAATATTTTCAGCAAAGCAGTTGTAACGGTTTTGCCGGATGCAGATAAAAAGGATTCCCTATACTGGCGCAGATCGATTACTATTCCCAATACAAAACAAGAATTAATCGCCTACAAAAGAATCGACAGCCTCGAAAACGTTCCTAAAACTTTTTGGGATCGTTTTTCAATTCTATCGAACAAAATTTATTTATCAAAAAATTTCTCCGTAAGTGCACCTCTCGGTATGTACCACTTTAACAGGGTTGAAGGAAGCGCAATCGATTTCGGAATTTTCTTTAATAATTTAGCTGATAGAAGACTCGGCACTTCAATAAAAACTTCATACGGTTTTTCAGATAAAAAACTTAAAGAAGAATTGAATTTCAGCTACTTAATGGGAGATTACAGAACTTATAAGCTCACATTCAACGTATTTAATAAATTGGACGTTCTATTCGATAATGTCGGCCCATTTGATGAAATCGTAAATACCCTCTGGTCGCTTTCTGCAAAAGACGACTTCCGCAATTATTATTATTCAAAAGGATTTAAATTAAAAATAGAAGGTGAAGTATTTCCCATTCTCAACCTCAGCTTAGGTTTTATAAACCAAACGGATAACAAAGCTTTGGTAAATACCAACTTTTCATTTTTCTCTAAAAATGCAAAATATGATCCGAATCCACCGATTTATGAAAATACCACGAGAGCAATTACAGCCGGAATCAAATTTGATTTTAGGGATTATATTGAAGATGGTTTTTACAGAAGACGGGTTAACCTGAGCAGAAGCCGCATTTCCATCGAAGGGGAAATTACTCATTCGGATAAAAATTTATTAAAAAGCACAAGCAACTTTACTACTTATAAAAGCTGGATAGAAGGTTCAATTGCTACTTTTAATTTTTCGGAGTTCGATTTTAAATTATTCGGAATGTATAATACCGATGACCTGCCTTATCAAATGCTTTTTTCAATTCCCGGCAGCGTGGATTTTCTATTCAACAGTTTCGGCTTTAAAACTTTAAATACAAATGAGATTATCGGCGATAGGGTAGTCACTTTATATTTACAGCATGACTGGGGAGATAACATTTTCAAATGGCTTCATATTCCAATTCTAAAGAGCAGCGAATTGCAGCTAAAAACTTTTATTAACGCAGCATATTCGGATATTTCAAATGGAAGTCTTTCTATAATTCCAAACAATATGACAATAAAAACTTTTAAACATCCTTTTTATGAAGCCGGGTTTGGAATCTACCATGTTTTATTTCCGCTGGAACTTGATTTTGCATGGAAGCTAAATTACAGGGGCGAGAATAACTTTAGGTTCGGAATTAGCTCTTTTATATATTAAGACAAATTAATACCTCGTCTCGTATCCTATGCTGAAAACATACCGGGTAGATATTCCAAAAGTCAAATCATTATTTCTTCCGATTACAGTCCAGATGCCGGGAGAAAAATTTCCAATTTTAATGATGCCGGGATAAATATCAGCCATACAGAAATATTCCTTTACTCCGCTGAATACGAGCGAAGCAAGCAAAGAATTTTTCCTGTCGTAAAATACTCCGGCGTGCCACCCAGTTTCAATCGTTCTTTGTCGGAATGCCGGATTCACATCAACGAGGTGTTTTGTTCTAAATCCTACTCCCACTGAAAAATTATCCGTCGAATCGATTTTTTTTGAAAGGCCGAATAACGCTCCCATACCATACCTGTAAAACAAAGAATACTTTTCTGAAAACGGAAGTTTCCACTTAATCGAAAAATATTGTCCGGCATTCACTCTTCCGTAAGGTAAAGATATGGAAGCTTGAAGCGACCAATCTGCAAGATTTAATTCCTTGCTGAAGAATTCATTTATCGAATCAAAGCTGAATAAAATTATTCCTCCGAGATCGAAGATATAAATGTTGGATATCTCATCAACACTATATCCTTCATGAGGTCCGCTTTCCATTGCTTCGTTTAGAAGATGGTGCGCCATTAAAGTTACCGAAGATAAAAGCCATGGCATTGGATAACCGTGCAGCTTGTACCATTCTTTCATTGCTGTGTAAAGCATACCGCCCCCGATAAGGTGCTGCTGGTAATTCGGTATCCACTGCATCTTATCTTTCGTGAAGCTAATCGGAAAAAATTCGGTTCTTAAAAAAAGCCACCAGCCGTAATGGTTAATGCTGTTGAAAGGATCGCCTAAATTTTTAAAAACAACATGAAACAATTTCCCGTACTGCGGCTCGCCGATTCTGTTTGTAACCGATTGCAACTGGGTGATATCATATCCGCCGTTAATTATCAGCGTAATCGGATTGAATAAAGATTCGCTTCCGTAAGGCTTATTTGTATAAAAATAATTTTCCTGTGGAAATATATTCCGGTTAAACAACAAAAAGACTAAAGCAGTAAATAATAATTTTACCCACAATATTTCAGTAAAGTTCTTAATATTACGAATGTTCACCCTCATTCAAAAAAAATGTTTATTGTTATGATCAAAATTATTTTGAATTTATTTGAAATGCCAATTTAATTGAGATCATATTTACAGCTTATTTAAAAACAAAAAGCGCTCAACGGAGCGCTTTAAATTACAGTAAAACCAAATTTGTTATTTTGGTTTTGCTTCGCTGACAATAATGTTTCTGCCGTTTAAATCAGAACCATTAAGTGCCTGTATTGCATTAGTAGCTTCGGTTTCATTTTCCATTTCAACGAAACCAAAACCTCTGGATTTACCGGTCTGACGATCGGTAATAACTTTGGCAGAAACAACTGTTCCGTGCGCCTCAAAGGCAGTCTTCAAAGAATCATCGTTTACCGCCCAGGGAAGACTCCCTACGAACAATTTAGTACTCACGAACTTACCTCAATAAATAAATGAATATAGAAACAAAAAGCGGTATTTAAACCGCAACAAAAAATAATATTATTATTTTTTAAAACAAAATAGATGAAGGCAAAATATTAAACATTAACAATTATTTAAAACATAATAAATCCGCTTAAAATTGAATAAATTGCAAAAAAATTATACAATCACTCTGGTTGGTTTTACTTTCAAAGTGTTTATTATTTTCTGGTCATACATCATTTTTATAATTGTAACTAACCGGAAAGCTTTCCTCATTTCAGTAAAATCATCTTTTTGCTCGCCGTATAATTATTAGCTTCAATCCTGTAAATATATATTCCGCTCGGATATTTGCTGCCATTAAAAGTAACTTCATATTCGCCGGGTCGTTTATTTTCATTGACCAAAGTAGCAATTTCCCTTCCCAATACATCATAAATTTTTAGGTTCACAAATGCACCATTTGCAGTGTTTGAAACACTATATTTTATTTTTGTTGAAGGATTGAATGGATTAGGATAATTTTGAAGCAGCGAAAATTTTATCGGTGCAGAAGAAATTCTTTCGTTAAACGATGTTAAAATATCCAAATTGTTGTTAAAAAAGACTTTTCCGTTCCATGCTAAAATCCATCCGCATGTGCTGTCCTTAATTTCCATGTCATATCCGGTAACACCCAAATAATATCCGTTCCAATTTCCTCCGCCATCGGTACTATAGTAAATTGAATCATTCACAGCTAATATTTTATCTTTGCTTATGTATTCAATATCTAGAGCATTTTTAAGATTAGTAATTGTATTCCAATTAGTCCCGCCATCAATAGTTTTATACATCTCGGAAAAGTTTGTAATTAGTCCAAAATTATCATCGTAAAACTTCAGCAATGATGCGCTGGAATTAAAATTCGTTTCATTCCAAGTTACACCACCGTCGGTAGTTTTATATAACTTTTGAGGATTTATCCCGGTTTCATAGAAATAACCCGTGTCGGGATTTACAAAATCCACTCTTCTCCAAATATCCCCGGAATATTGCCCGATCGGTTGACTGTTTACCGAGTTCCAATTCACTCCTCCATTAGTAGTTTTTAAAAATACAGGCACATCACCTGAAACGCCGTCTCCCATTGCAATTCCGTTATCGCTGTCAAAAATTTCAATATAGTTTATAAAATTTGTTAATGTATCATTGGCGAACTGAAGAGTCCATGTATTACCAGTATCGGTTGTTTTAAATATTCTTCCTGTTTCCGTACCTATGTAGAATGTGTCAGGTCCTGTTAGGCATAAATCAATTACCGTTTCTATTTGCATGGTATCGCCAGGCCAATTAATTTTATTCCAGTTATTGCCGGTATCTGAAGTATAATATAATGGCCTTTGCACAGAGGAAGAAGTTACAGATATAAGTGCAATATTGCACCCATATGTTCCAATACAAAACGGGTTTTCCAATCCTTCGGGAAGACCATTAGTTTTAAGTATCCATTGTGCATGAGTAGAAAACGGGATAAAAAGAAATGTTGCTAAAAATAATAACGCAGAGGATATAGAAATTAATTTATTTAATTTCATGAGATCACCCTTTTATTAATTTTTGTAATTATACAAAAAAAATTTCCTAACTACAAGAATAAATGAAAACAGCAGCAGTTTATTGAAACAGAGAAATTAAGTTGTTAGTGAAAAAAACTTGAATAATAAAAAATATTGGTGATTATATTAATTTACTAAGAGCATCCATAATATTATCTACGGAATTTATTTTTATTTTACTGCTGCTCCCGTTTTTAATCCTATTTAAATTATTAGAGGGAATGACGGCTTCGATAAATCCAAGTTTCTCTGCCTCTTGAATCCTTTTCTCAATCTGGCTTACACTTCTTATTTCACCACCCAAACCGACTTCACCGATAACAACCGTATGGCGGTTAACAGGTTTATCAAGCAGGCTCGATGCAATGCTGCAGCAAACAGAGAGATCAACGGCAGGTTCCATAATTTTAACGCCGCCTGCCAAATTTATGAATACATTATTTGCAGATACACGAATGTTTGCTCTTTTTTCAAGTACGGCTAATAGAATTGAAAGGCGTCTTTGATCGAAGCCGGTTGCCACTCGCTGCGGATAGCCGTAATTCGAAGGTGTAACAAGAGCCTGTACCTCGAGAAGGATAGGGCGTGTCCCTTCGAGACTCGCAGTTACTACAGAACCGGAAATATTTTTCCCGCGTTCGCTTAGAAAAATTTCGCTTGGATTTTTAACTTCTATTAATCCATCTTCATGCATTTCAAAAATGCCTATCTCGTTTGTCGAACCGAACCTGTTTTTTTGTGCTCTTAATATCCTGAATGAATGATGGGATTCACCTTCAAATTGAATCACGGTATCGACCATATGCTCAAGAACTTTCGGGCCGGCAATAAATCCTTCTTTTGTTACGTGACCGATTATTAAAACACAATAATGATTTTTTTTAGCGTGCTCCATCAATAAGGACGCACATTCTCTAATTTGCGTAATAGTCCCGGGGGAATTTTCAAGTTCGCTTCTGTACATAGTTTGGATTGAATCAATCACTACAATCGATGGAGATAATTTCTTTATCGCAGCAAGTATTGGAGATAATTCGGTTTCAGTGAGGACATAAAGATTATCCGGTTTTATTTTTAATCTTGATGCTCTAAGCTTAATTTGCTTTGAAGATTCTTCACCGGTAACATAAAGAACATCGTTATTTATATTTGAAACGGCCTGCATCGCAAGAGTTGATTTGCCTATCCCCGGATCTCCGCCAAGCAGTACAATAGAGCCCGGTATAAAGCCTCCGCCCAATACCCTGTCGAATTCGTTAATACCTGTTTTTATGCGCTCTTCATTTTGTATGGAAATTTCAGAAATTTTATTTAATTCAATTTTCCCATTAAAAGTTGAAGGTTTTCTTTTGCCTGTTTCAATTATCTCTTCTGTGAAAGTATTCCAATTATCGCACTCGGGGCATTTACCAAGCCAGCGAAGCGATTCATATCCGCAGTTTGAGCATACATATTTTATTTTAGTTTTCATTATTTTAACACTAAGATACTAAGTGCACTAAGAAACACTAAGATTTTATTCTACCGGAAGTTTAGCAAATTCTTCCGTTACCAAAGGTACCAAGCTTTTTGTAATATTATCGGTATTAAAATTAATTAACAATCCTTTAGTCTTACCTGTTAATTTTAAATAAGTTAGCAATTGAGAAGTATAAATCGGAATCATAATTTCAACAGCTTTCAATTCAACAATAACTAAATTTTCAATAAGCAGATCTAAAATTAAATTACTTCCCAAATCCTTTGTTTTATAAAATATCGGAACTTTTACTTGTCTATATACATTTAAACCATTTGATTTCAATTCCTCTATTAAACATGTTTCATAAACTGATTCTAACAATCCAGGCCCCAAGTTTTTATGTACTTCAATAGCACATCCGACTATCCTATATGAAATTTGATTAACGTACTTTTGTGTTATCATTTATTTCCCTTAGTGACACTAAGTGCCCTAAGTGTCTTAGTGGTAAAATAAATTTACAACATAAGTCGAACTACTTCTTCAACATTATTTAATACTTCGTCAATCTTCCCAACATCACGGCCTCCTGCCGTGGCAAGGTGAGGCCTACCGCCTCCGCCTCCGCCTACAAATTTTGCTAACTCACCAATAATCTTTCCGGCATTCAATTTCTTTTCTTTCACAAGATCATCGGTCACGGCACAAACAATGGCGACCTTGTCATCTATTTCCGAAACTAAAACACCAACGGCTATTTTTGTTTTGCTTCTTACCTCATCACCGAATGATTTTAATTCATCCATATTTTCTGCAGAGACTTTTGCTTTGTAAATATTTATCCCATTAATTACCGCAGACGGTTTCGAAAGGATTGAATCCATCCCGCTTAATTTGTCCTTCAGCTTAAAGCCGGATAATTCTTTTTCGAGTTTCTTTTTCTCCTCCAAAAGCTCGGCTATCTTTTCTTCGGAATTTTTAATTTGTTCAATCTGCTGACTGATATATCTTTCAACTCCAGCACCGGTAACCGCTTCTATTCTTCGTACGCCACTTGAAATTGAAGACTCGCTTATAATTTTAAATAAACCAATTTGTGAGGAATTTTTAACATGCGTACCTCCACAGAATTCCATTGTCAAATCTCCGAATTGCACCACGTTTACATAATCTCCGTACTTATCTCCGAAAAACATAAGCGCTCCCATTTTTTTTGCTTCATCAAACGGAATATCTCGGTGATGATGAAGAGGAACGTTCATCCGCAATTGTTCATTTACACGTGATTCGATATCTCTAATTTCACTTTCACTGAGTTTGGAAAAATGTGTGAAGTCGAATCTAAGTCTGTCAGGTCCAACGTAAGAACCTGCCTGATGAACATGAGTCCCTAATATTTTTCTCAAAGCAGCATGAAGGAAATGAGTGGCGGAATGATTTCTCATTATATCCCACCTTCGAACTTCATCAACCTGTGCAATTACAGGGAGACCTGTTGTTATTATTGAATCATCATTTCCCTCAACAACGTGAATAATCTTATTATCAATCTTTGTAACATCTACTACGTTTAACGGGTTTGTCTGAATAATTATTTTACCATGATCGTCAATTTGCCCGCCTGCCTCAACGTAAAATGGAGTTTTATCGAGAATTAAAAGTGCATTTCCATTTTCTTTTTTATAGCCGATAATTTTTGAATTTGAAGACAACTCATCGTAACCAGTAAACTCGGATTTTGCTTCAAGCATCTCGAATGAATTTAAATCATTTAAACTGATGTTTACTGAGGCAAATTTTTCTTTCGATGCATCACGCCCGCGCTGTTTCTGTTCATCCATTAAACTATTGAAACCGTCTTCATCGATTGTAAATCCTTTTTCTTGAGCCATGACGTTAGTTAAATCAACCGGAAATCCGTAAGTATCGTAAAGTTTGAATAATTCTTCGCCGGGAATTATTTTCAATTTGGATTTTGTTAACCCTTTAATCAGCTCTTCAAATATTTCAAGTCCTTTATCCAGAGTTGCGTTGAAACTTTCTTCTTCTGCCTTAATAACTTTTTTAATGAAGCTTTGCTTTTCTTTTACTTCGGGAAAAACATCGGACATCTGAGAAGATAGGACATCAGCCAATTTATAAAGAAAAGGTTTGTGCAGATTTATTTTCCTCCCGTAGCGCGCAGCTCTTCTTAAAATTCTTCTAAGCACATATCCTCTACCTTCATTTCCTGGAACGGCGCCATCGACAATCGCAAAAGTTAAAGCTCTTATATGATCGGCAACTACACGCATCGGAATTTTATCTTCTTCTTTATCATATTTTACTCCCGATATGTTAACAATTTCATTAATAAGAGGAGTAAAAACATCGGTATCGTAATTCGAATTTTTCTTTTGAAGGATTGCACAAACTCTTTCGAAGCCCATGCCGGTATCGACATGTTTCTGCGGAAGATCATGAAGCTTTCCGTTTTCATCACGGTTATATTGAATGAATACCAGGTTCCAGATTTCGATACATTCAGGTTTACCGGCATTTACCCATTTGGGATTATCATAATCGTCACTCAAATTAATATGAACTTCCGAGCATGGACCGCAAGGGCCTGTCTCACCCATTTCCCAGAAATTATCTTTTTCACCGAACCGAAGAATATGTTTGGGTTTTATATCCGTTTTTGATTTCCATAACTCAAATGATTCATCATCGTCCATGTAAACTGTTGCCCATAATCTTTCTTTGGGAAGCTTCCATACTTCTGTTAAAAGCTCCCACGCCCATTCAATTGCTTCCGGCTTATAATAATCTCCAAAAGACCAATTGCCAAGCATTTCAAAAAAAGTATGATGGTAAGTATCTCGCCCGACTTCTTCGAGGTCGTTATGTTTGCCGCTTACTCGGATACATTTTTGAGTATCTGCTGCTCGTTTATAATCTCTGTTTCCCGTACCAAGGAAAACATCTTTAAACTGGTTCATTCCTGCGTTGGTAAACAAAAGTGTCGGATCATCGAAAGGTACTACCGGCGAACTTGGAACTATGCGGTGATCCTTATTATTAAAAAAGTCTAAAAATTGCTGTCTTATTTCTTTTGATGTCATGCTTCTTTGAATTTTAATATTTTGTAAAGATAATAAATATTGATATAAGCTTAAATATGAACATGAATGCATTTACCGCTAAATCATTATTTTATAGATAATTATTGCAAATATGTTGAGTATTTAGTTAACAAACGCAGGTTACCAATTGCTTTTTAATCCGGTTAATTATACTTTTGTACGGTATTAAAGACTCATATTAAAAAGTTGTAATTTTGACTTCATCTGGTGCATTGTCAGACATAGAGTTAATAAATAGGGTTTCCAAATCCGATTCAAAATCGCTTGAGGCGCTGTACAACCGCTATTCCCCTTTTCTTTATACCTTGATTAAAAAAATAGCTTCGGATGAGGAAATTGCCGGTGAGATCTTAAGCGAAGTGTTCGTCATAATCTGGAAAAAAGCAGAATTATTCGACTTCAAAAGTGAAGATGTGTACACATGGCTTATAATACTGGCAAGAAATAAAGCTGTCGATGTACTAAGGAGAAACCGGGGAGATGAAGCAATACAGGAATATTCGGACGAATATGAAAATAAATATATAATTCCCCATCTTTCACATTTAATCGATCCACTCGATCTTGAAACAGCATCGAAGATTAAAGACAATCTCAGCAAAGCAATTAATGGTCTGACGGACGCTCAAAAATACGTTATTAACCTGGGATTTTACGAAGGCCTCAACGAAAAACAAATTGCTGAAAGATTAAAAATTCCTCTTCCTACCGTGAAATCAAAAATAAAAGTAGCTCTAAGCATTTTAAAAGACAACCTGGTTAAAGGGGAAGGATAATGGCAGACAAAACATTAACAGATCTTTTATATGCTTTTTCGTTAGGCTGTCTTGAAGACAACAATAAAAATATACTTAGCGAATATTTAAGAACAAATTCCGATTACCCTTTCCAGGAGTTAGGCGAGTATCAGAATCTTGTTGCACTTCTCCCGGTTCTTCTTGAAATAGAAGAGCCGGATCCATCGCTTAAAGACCGGGTAGCCCGCAAGCTGTACCAGGTCCAAGAAGAATTGAAAAACAGCAAAACCGTGGAACCGGAAAGCAGGATAATAAAAGAGGAAATTAAAAAAGAAGAAATAATCCCGGACGCAAGCGGCATTCACGGCATTAAGTTTAGAGAAGGACGGATCGAGCCTCCAAAAACTCAGGCAGAAAATAAATTTGATGAAAAAGAAACAGAAGAGTCTTACGAAGAATTTGTTGAAAGTAAAAGTTTGGAAGATACCCGGAAAATAAAAATTGAGACGAACGTAAAGATGCCGCAGCCTCCGCTTCCTCCTCCACCGCCTCCTTCGGGAAGGAAAGGACCTATAGACAGTAAATCCAAGAAGGAAGATCTATTTAAAATTATCGAACCGGAAAAATTCAGGCTGGAGGAAGAAAAAAAACCGGAAATTTCTTCCCCCGTTCAAAAAGATAAAGAAAAAGATGAAGCGGCGCAGGATGCCGATAAAAAAATAGAAATGCCGCAGCCTTCGAAACCGCCTCTTATGCCGCCGGGAAAAAAGGAAGATAAAAAAAGAGAACATGAGAGTGAATCATTTAAAATGCCGGACAATTTCAGCATTGTTGAAGAAGAAGCCTCTAAGAAGAAGGGTGATGAACCCGGCGATTTAGCCGAACTGGAAATTGAAAAGAGAGGCTGGAGTCAACAAAATAAATCTGCCGAAGAAATACCACAACATCAGGAAAACGATACATTTAAAGAGAATTCTAATAATGAACCGCAGACTATGAAGAGAAGAGGTTCTATTCTCCCGCTTTTAGTAATACTAATAATTTTAATTGCAGGCGGATACTTTTTATATCATAATTTATCTTCGAATATTTCAGACTATCAAGTTAAAATTGATTATTTAACCAAAGAACTCAACGATCTGAAACAACAAATTACTGAGAGCGGCAATAACAGCGATCAGTTTGATATTAAGAATTCAAAAATTGTTGATCTTAAGCCTGCCGCTCATCACGAAGGAGAAAGCGGAAAACTAATATTGAACTTCCAAAGCAAAAAAGGTTATATGCAGCTTGAGGGAATGCCGCCGTTAAATTCAGATCAAGCATACCAGTTATGGGTAATATCTAACAGCAAAGTAATTTCTCTCGGTGTATTTAACCCTGCTGAAAACAATTCATCATTATACCCGCTTTCAATTCCAAAGCTGGATAATACGCAGAATCTAAATTTTGTGTTAACAATAGAACCGTCTATAGGATCCGGTACACCAAGCAGGAATGTATTTCTGACAGGCTCAATTCGGTAGGGACTTCACTATTCTTTTCTTAACAAACTATAGATTAGAATCCCGGCAAGAGCTATTACCTCGAGCGGCCAAAATGCCAAGACAATATTTTCCATCGATCCCAGAAATTTTACAAATTCAAAAGAGCCATTGTAAATTGCAGTAAAGACAGCAATTACAAAAAATATTGTGGCAAGGAATAAGAAAGTTTTATTTTCGAGATCATCAAAAAATAAAATTATAAATCCAGTAGCCAATACAAACAATGTTGATGGGAAAACGATTGCATTTGTATTCATGATTTCAAAATTCGAAATAATTAATAGTATGAAACCGATGCAAAAAATCAGGCTGCCGATAAATAAAATTCCTCTATGATTTTTGCTGAATGAAATCGAAACAGAGCTGATCCCGTAAATGAAAAATGCATAGCCGAAAATTTCATCACTGCTTAAATTTATAACTCCAAAGAGCTTCAATAGAATTTCAACAGCAAGAAAAATTAAAATAAATATTACAATAATTTGAAGTTTGGTCACAAAGTTTTCCTCTAATACGTTAAAAAGTATTTAGAAATTTCTCGTATTTATAATTCTTCTTTCGGTAATTATCCAATCGACCCGTATGTCGTGGCGTTCGGATTCAATTTCATTAAATAACTGGAATTCAAAAGCCAAAACATACTTTGGAGCGTACGTATTTTTCAGCAGCTTATCGTAATATCCCGTCCCTGTGCCTGCTCTTTGACCAAGCATTGAAACAGCGATACACGGGACAAAGATTAGATCTATATCGCTCATATCTTCATCAATTCCAACCTTTGGTTCCCAAAACCCGGCATCTTCGTTAAATACAAGCTCGTCATATGACATGAACGGGAACCTTCTCATTGTTTTGGTCGCTTCGTAATACTTGGGTAAAAAAACCGCTTTGCCTCTTCCCAAAGCAAAGTTGATTATCTTTCTCGTATTGAAGTCTTTTTCATTCCCTGAAATATAAGCAAAAATTTTTTGCGCATATACAAAGTCATCAACCCGCTGAAGACGTTCGATAATTTTTTCGGATTTATCTTTAAAGTAAAAGCGGCCGAATTCCTTACGCCTTGATTCAACAATTTTTTTTGCTTCCGATTTAGGTACTGCAAATCTCAATATTTATTACCTAGTTTCATAAATGGAAAAAATCAAGTCTTTAAATTTATAAAATTCTTTGCCCCATTGAAGAAGCTATTATTTCGGTTGCAAATTCAGCGCTTTTATTTTTATAATCTAAGATAGGATTAACTTCGGTTACTTCCAATGACGACATGCAACCACATTCGGCAATTGATTCCATAAGTAAATGTGCCTCACGGAAGCTTAATCCGCCGGGTACCGGCGTTCCGACTCCAGGAGCTACTGAAGGATCAACACTATCGAGATCAAAACTTACATGAATATGATCAACCTTTTCTTTAAAATGATTTAAAATTCTATTTATCACCCTGTGTATTCCTATCCTATCTATATCGGACATGGTATATACCAACGGGCTCAACTTTTTAATATTTTGTTTTTCAAATTTATCAATACTTCGAATACCGATAATCGCACAATTTTCGGGTAATATCTTCGGGCTGAAACCGTAAAACTTTACCAGCTTTTCATTTCCAATTCCGAGAGAAGCAGATAAAGGCATTCCATGAATATTACCGGATGGAGTCGTTTCATCGGTATTCATATCAGTATGTGCATCTATCCATATTACACCAGGCACTATTTTTTTCTTTCTACAATAAGAAGCAATACCGGCGATTGATCCAATTGCCATCGAATGATCACCGCCTATAACGAGCGGGAACTTTTTCTGATCCAAAATTTTTTCTACACTTTTTGCAAGTTTTAAAGATGTTTTAAGAATTTCATCAAGATACTTAAGCTTCGGGTTTATTACTTTTTGCTTTTCCATAATATTTATGAATAAATCACCCGAGTCTTCAACTTCATATCCAAGCCTTTCAAGCTTATGGGCAAGCCCGGCTATTCTTAAAGCTGAAGGGCCCATATCTACCCCCCGCCTTCCGGCTCCCAAATCCATAGGGAAACCGACAATAGTTATTTTTTTTGTTTGTGATTTTTTCATCCGGATAACATTCTTTAAATGAAAAATAAATGCGATTAGGTTAATTTACGGCTTAAGATATTCTAAAAACAATCAAATTCAAATTATATTATAATTAATATAAGCATTGATTATATTAATATTCACAATAAATCCGTTTTGTAGGACACAATAGAACGATGCTATTTACAGGAAGTATTCCAAGAATAAACGTAGGTATTCTTACCGAAAAACAAATTATTTTTGAGCTTTACGGTGATTTCAAAATTTACGGAATGAAAAAGAATTTCAGCGGCCGATTTACTGCTGTGTTGAGCAACGACCGTATTGTCTGTTCAAGGGGAAAAGATAAAATCGAATCAATAAATGAATTGATTTTCGAACCGGGTGATCCGGCAATAGATTCGTTCTTTATTCCTGGTATTACTATCGGAGAACATTTTCATTGGCAGAGAAAAGAAAAACAAAGATTTATGGGTTCGTTAAAGCTGTTGAAACATGAAGCTAAAATAGTTGTAATAAACATTTTGCCGATTGAAGACTATTTGCTGTCGGTAATATCCTCGGAAATGAGTTCCAAATCTTCACTTCAACTACTTAAAGCTCATGCAGTTGTTTCACGAAGCTGGACGCTTGCGCAATTACAGAAGAAAGAGAATTTATCGAATAATATTAACACCGTTTCACAAACTATAAATAGTGAAGAAATTCTCAAATGGTCCGATAGGAGGCAGCATGAGCTTTTCGATGTATGCGCAGATGATCACTGCCAGCGTTACCACGGCATAGGAAAAATTACAACAACAACTGCAAAGCAGGCAATATACGAATCAAGAGGGCTCGTGTTGACCAGCAACGATAATATTTGCGATTCCCGTTATTCGAAATCGTGCGGCGGAATTTCCGAAGTTTTTGAAAACGTTTGGGAACCTATTAAATACGAGTATCTTTCCTCAATTTTTGATTATAAATTTGAGCCGGAAAATTACAACACGGATTTTTCCGTTGAACAGAATGCGAGAAAATGGATTGCCGGTTCTCCTCCGGCTTTTTGCAACACATCCGACAACATAATTCTAAACCAAATCTTAATCGATTACGACAGGCAGACAAAGGATTTCTACAGGTGGAAAGTAGAATATACTCAAGATGAAATAAAAGAATTAATTAATTCCAAAAGCGGAATAGACTTCGGTAAAATCAAAGACCTAATCCCTGTAGAACGAGGATATTCTGCCAGAATTATCAGGTTAAAAGTTGTAGGGACGCAAAAAACCTTAACAATCGGGAAAGAGCTTGAAATCCGTAGAATTCTCTCTACAACGCATTTATACAGTTCTGCAATATTTTTTGAGAAAAAAGATATAGTTGATGAAATTCCTCAAAAGTTTATCATTCACGGCGCAGGTTGGGGTCATGGAGTCGGGATGTGCCAGATAGGAGCGGCGGTAATGGCTGCGCAGGGATACCAGTTTGATGAAATTCTTCTGCATTATTTTCGCAATGCTAAAATCCAAAAAATTTACTGAAAGAAATTTACTTAGAGAAAATTAAATAGAATGAAAATCTTATATTCATGCCTGTCCAAAAGCTGGGGCGGTTTGGAGATGTTTACTATTACTGCCGTTAAGCAATTGCTAAATAGAGATGTTAAGGTCGAATTACTTTGCAGCAAGGAATCAAGAATTCATATCGAAGCTTCAGGCCTCGGGTTAATTATTCATCCGATAAAAGCTTCCGGTTATTTTCATCCGTTTTCTACTTTGAAATTAATTTCTATTATTAGAAGAGGCAATTACGATTTTGTTCACACCCAGGCATCAAAAGATTTGTGGCTCCTGGTACCTGCTCTTAAAATTTTAAGAAAAGAAATACCATTGATCCTTACAAAACAAATGGGCTCATTTATAATCAAAAAGGATTTCCTGCACAAATGGATTTATAAAAGAGTGAATCTTACATTTGCCATCAGCCGCGTAATAGAGAAAAATTTAATCGAAACAACTCCGTTAAGTAAGGACAAAATTATTCTTATGCATAACGGGATTAATTTAACAAAATTCAATCCGCAGAAAGTTGATAGGAATAAAATCAGGAATGAATTTAAAATTAATGAAAACGAATTGCTATTCGGAATGATTGCAAGATTCAGCCCCGGTAAAGGACATGAGGAATTTTTATATGCCGTTAAAGAACTGAATAAAAAATTTACAAATCTTAAAGTTTTAATTGTCGGAGAAGCAAGTCAAGGTGAGGATGAATATGCGGCAAAGATTAGAAAATTAAATGAAGAATATTTGCTTAGCAATGTGATATTTACCGGCTTCAGAAGCGACATAGCGGAATTATTAGCTGCAATGGATATATTTGTTTTCCCTTCTCACTCGGAAGCATTCGGAATTGTATTAGCCGAGGCAATGGCAATGGGAAAACCTTCCGTATGCGCCAACTCAGACGGCATTCTCGATATTGCCGTTGATGGTGAAACTTCATTGTTATTCGAAAGGAAAAACGGAAACGATTTAAAAGAAAAATTAGATATGCTTATAGCAGATCCTGCGAAGAGAGAAAAATTCGGAAAAGCGGCAAGGAAAAGAGCAATGAATAATTTTGATCTCGAAGCATCTACGGATAAAACCCTAAACATTTACAAAAATTTATTAAATCTAAAAAATGTATCGCAACATAAATAAATTAGTCTTCATTTTTGTTCTGCTTATGGCAGCAAGTTTAATAAATTCCTGTTCATACACTAGAGAAATTACTTACAATTCCATTGATCAAAAAGACTGCACATATAGTGAAATACTTTCGTCGATGAATGGAGCACCTGAAGTTCACGTCGATAGTTTGACTGCAATTGAATCAAACAATTTAATAACTGTGTCCATGAATGTCAGAACATACTGCAATGCAATTTTCGATTTTAAAATTGAAAAAAATGAAGACCGGATAAATTTGTACTTGCACAATACAAACCGTAAAATTGATAATTGCATTTGTACAAGGGAATTAACCGTTTCCTTTAATAAGGTTAAACCGGGATTTTACAGTATTGTGCTGACAAATTACTCGGGAACACAGCTTTTAGGCCTGCTGGGTTTTAATATTAAATGAATATTATTTTACGAAGATAAGAGATAACATCTTTAATTCAGGAAATCGTTGTTGTGATATTAGACAAATTATTACTTATACTCAGTTTATACTATAAACATGAAAGATGTCATCTTTTCACTACTTTTTAAAAATCGATAACAGTCTAATTGAATCCCGATGAATAAACACTTCACTGTTTTCATTCCTTATTTAAGCGACAGACAGGTGGATGTAAATATTAATGAATTAAAAAAGACCGGCCTCTGCAGCGATATTTTTATTTTGTTTTTGGAATATCCTCTAAAAAATTTTGATGGCTGCAAGTCAATTATCATCGATTCAATTTCAAGTTCGGAGACCGTCAGGGTAATTGAATCATTAACCAAAACAGATTATATAATTTTTTTGAATGAAGCTGTTGAATTATATTTATTTCCTCATGCCTTAACTAAATTTTTTCAAACAGCAGAAGAAACAAATGCAGGACTACTTTATTCTGATTATTATTCTACGAAGAATGAAACAAAGGAACAACACACTACAATCGAATACCAGATGGGGAGCGTGAGAGATGATTTTAATTTCGGTCCTTTAATAATTATAAACAAACAAAGATTAGGTGAAGCAATAAAAGAATGCAGTGAAAATTATAAATATGCAGGCTTTTATGAAACTCGTCTTGCATTATCAAGGAAATTACCCATTAAAAGAATTTCGGAATTCCTTTTTTCAACGACAGAAAATAAAGATACGAATAAACTCGAGAAACAATTCGATTATGTTGACCCGTCAAATGAAGAAATTCAAAAAGAAATGGAATCGGCTCTTACCGGACATCTGAAAAAAATAAATGCATTTCTTGAACCTAATTTTGAAGAAGTAAATTTTGAAAATAATTTTAATGTTGTAGCATCTGTTGTTATTCCCGTTTTGAATAGAAAAAAAACGATTGTTGATGCGATAAATTCCGTCATTACTCAAAAGACTGATTTTATATTCAATCTTATAATTGTTGATAATTATTCTACTGACGGGACATCAGAAGTAATTGATTCATTTGCAAAAAAAGACTGCAGGATCATACATATATTCCCCGAAAGAACTGATTTACAGATTGGCGGCTGCTGGAATGAGGCTGTCGAACACCCTCAATGCGGAAAATTTGTTGTGCAGCTCGACAGTGATGATCTTTATTCAAATGAAGATACGCTTCAAAGAATAATAAATAAATTTCATGAAGATAATTGCGGTATGGTTATCGGTTCATATTTATTAACCGATTTTAGTTTTAAAAAAATCCCGCCCGGTATCATCGCTCATAAAGAATGGACATTCGAAAACGGCAGGAACAATGCGCTAAGAATAAACGGCCTTGGAGCGCCGAGAGCATTTTACACTCCGCTTGTTCGTGAAATAAAATTTCCAAATGTAAGCTATGGAGAAGATTATGCAATAAGCCTGGCGATCTCGAGGAAATATAAAATTGGAAGGATATTTGAGCCGCTGTATATTTGCCGGCGGTGGGAAGGAAACACCGATACGGATATTTCAATTGAAAGAGAAAACGAAAATAATTTTTATAAGGATAAAATCAGAACAGATGAAATTATTGCGAGACAAAAGATGAATAAAATTAAAGTGAAAAAATGACAGAAGATAATTTGTTAAATTATTCCGAACTTGCAAGCGAACTACTTAAAGATCAAAAATCAGAATGGAAGCTGTTAGCCGATAATTATAAAGCTTTAAAAAATATAAAAATAAAGACTTTCCAATTCGATGGCTTCAAGATCAAAATACAGTTTAACCCGGGAAGAATATTTTCCACCACAGCTGAGGTTGATGAAGAATCTATTAAAAACCGTGATTGTTTCCTCTGCAAACAAAACAGGCCGGAAGAGCAGCGAGGAATCGGTTATAATGAAAACTATTTAATCCTTTGCAATCCATACCCAATCCTCCCGGAGCATTTTACTTTAACTTACAAAGAACATATTCCCCAAAGTATATCAATTTATTTTACCGACTTTCTTAATTTAAGCAAAGCTCTCTCGAAAAAATATAGCGTCATTTATAACGGCCCCAAATGCGGCGCATCTGCTCCCGATCATTTACACTTCCAGGCAGGCACAAAATTTTATATGCCGATAGATGATGAATTTAACCAATTGAAAAACGAATACGGAGAAATGTTAAAAGATTCCGAAAATATTTCAGTTGCCGGAATTAACGACGGTATAAGAAAAATTGTTTCGATTGAGTGCAACAACGTTGAAATTTTAACAAATGTATTTAAAGTTTTCTATTCAGGTTATAAAAATCTATCCGGAAATATCGATGAGCCCTTTATGAATATCACCAGTTTATATGAAAAAGATTTCGGATGGCGGGTGATTATTTTCTTAAGATCAAAACACCGATCATCTCATTATTATGCTGTTGGTGAAGAAAGAATATTATTAAGCCCTGCTTCGATTGATCTGGGAGGAATTTGTATTACTCCGGTGGAAAAGGATTTCAATAAGCTTACAAAAGAAAAGCTCACCGAAATATTTAGAGAAATATCTTTGGGAAAAGAACAATTTGATTATATCAAATCTTTCTTATCTCAAAAATTAGAAAGCATTTAATTTTTGTATACTCACATATTTTTTCTGTTACTCTCAATCTGTAATTCGCTTGGGGTCTGGGGCGTGGATAATAAATGAGCAAAAATCTTCCATCTTAATCCGGGATTGTGCTCTGTTCCGCCATGTCTTATAATATAATTTTTTACAATATCCTGCCCCAAATTATAGTTGATAACATAGCTCCCGTACTTTTCAATGAATTTAAACATGTGCTCTGCTCTATCCTTCGAGAGTAAAGCATATTTTATAAGGTATGAAATAGTTTCATTTTTATTCGATTTGCCGTCGATATAACTTCGGGCGGCTTCATTTACCGCATAATCGAGTTCTTGTGTCAGATTTAAAACTTTGTAATAACGATCAGCATTTGATGAATCAATCCCGGCAAGCGGGAAAAGTATTTCTTTTTCGAATTTTACTCTTGAATCGCCTGGGAAAACAACTTTAATTCCATAATTTGCCGTGCCTTCTGCTATTAGAGATTGAGGACTAAAAAGGGGATAAACCGTAAATTCCATCCAGCCAAGTTTTTTAACGAGATGTTTTTCGAGCAGTGTATTATAAACATGATGTCCCGGATAACCCTCATGTGCAGCGAGATCTACTGCTCTATCGATATAAATAGGCAAATCGGTATTAACCTGTATTACGCTGAAGCTATTTCCTTTGTACCAATTATACCCACCCCAAGGTTTGTCCGTAACATATTCAACTTTAAAGTTTTCGTTAGGCGGCAATTGAATATGATCGAGCGTTCTTTTCCTGCATTCGCTGATGGCTGCTTTAAAAACAGTATCAATTTTATTTTTTGGAATGATAAAATTTTTCCTGAAATCATCAAGCCGTTTTGAAATATCGCCTGTTCCCGGTAAAATTTTATCAAGCTGAGCTATAATATCCTGGAAATGCTGAGGTGAATAATGAGGAGCTAAAGCATCGTATAAAACTTTTGTTTCTTCATCGAAAGTAAGCTTGCCGCCTTTTAATAAAAATATTTCGGCTTTTGCAGCAAGAAGTTGCTTGTAAAGAAAAGTGTATCTCAGAATCTCAATTTCGCTTGCTTTATATTTTGATAAGCTGTCAAGTCCGTCCAAAAGATTATTTATATTCCTGTCAAGTTCTTTATAAACTGTTGAATCAAATTGGGCACCTGGTTTAATCTTAGGTTCCCATTCTTTTGGTCCATAATATGCATCGACATAACCGGGATTATACTGGCCGATTGTTAAAATTAATTTCACATACGATTCGGAAATATTATTCATTTTAGTTTCCAACTGCTGGTTTAACTGTTGTTTTCCATTATTTGTACAGGATAAAAATAAGAATGAAATAGTTAGTAATAAAAGTGAGAATCGTTTTTTCATTTAATGCCCTATTTAAAAAATTATTTTAATTTGAAAATCATGTAACTATAAGGCCCAACCAGAACTGAAATTTTATTATTAATAATTTTATTCAAATCTCCATTAATCAAGTCTTTCGCTTCTATTAAATTATAAAAAGATGGAAATTCTATGGTTACTGTTTCAGGAGAATCACTTTTGTTCAAAACCGTCAATACTCTTTCATTCATATCAGATCTTAAATAAGCATAAATATTTTGCTTAACAATTAGCGGTTCAAAATCGCCGTAACATAATGCAGAATGATCATCCCTGATCTTAATAATTTTACTTATGTCACTAAAATCTTCTTTTTCATAATTATCAAGCTGATTTCCAAATCTCATCATTCTCCTGTTATCCGGATCGGATGCGCCGGTCATACCGATTTCATCGCCGTAATCAATTACAGGCACACCTGGAATCGTTAATAAATATGCAAGGTACAATCTCTCTTTTTTATAGCTTGACGGATTATTAACCACCGGCGGATCGAACCAGCCGATTGAATCTGCGTTTCCGCTGTTAATCGGAACATCATCATCTGCATATGCCAGGAAACGAACTTTATCGTGACTGTCCATTATATTCCCCATTAAATTATTCACGCCGAAAACGGAAAAGGATTTTTCCATTTGATTATTCAGCGTTTTAAATGAAGAACCCTGCTGAATAAAAGTCGGAATAGCTGTATCATAAAGATTAAAATTGAACTGCGCATCTAATTGCCCGTTATTTACATAGGAATTAACTAGCTTGAAGCTGCCGAAAGTTTCACCAATCTGGTATACTTTTTTATCTTCGGGAATTTCAATTTCCTTTTCAAGCTTCTTCGTTAACGTTCTCCAAAAAATATTCGGAATATGCTTCACGGCATCATGCCGGAACCCGTCAATTCCTGTTTCTTTAACCCACCAAACAGCATTATCAGTCATTGTATCCAGGGCAGCTTTTGAATGGATATAATCGAACTTAGGCATGAATGGTTCGAACCATGTTGTTAACCTATGTTCATCCCACATTCTTAAATTTAGCTTTCCGTTAGGGAGCCGCAAGTGTCCGAACCAATCCCTATGTTCTTTCCAATACGGGTGTTCGATATGAATATGGTTTGCCACATAATCAAGAAGAATTTTTATTCTGTGCCGGTGCGCTGTCTCCACCATTTTTTTAAATAAATTCATATTGCCGAATCTCTCTTCAACTCTTGTAAATGAAATCGGCCAATAGCCATGATACCCTGTGTAGTAAGTATGCGGCTTGGGATATTCCCTGAAAGCACTGTCTGTGTTATCGATTACCGGAGAAATCCAGAGAGTATTGACTCCGAGTGAGTCGAAATAATTGGAATTCAGCTTATCGATTATCCCCTGCAAGTCACCGCCCATGTAGTTTGCTTTTGCAGTAAGGTGAGGATCAATAACGGGCTTAGTGTTTGAAGTATCGCCGTCATAAAATCTATCAACCATTATAGAATAAATAACTGCATTGTACCATGAGAATTTTTTGTTATTATCTGGTTTCCCGTCATTCAATCTTACTGTTTGAATATTTGTGTATTGTCCGTCCTGGTTTACAGCTAACCTTATTGCTCCGTCTTTTTTTAATCTATTATTTGCAAACTTGAGAAAAATTTGGTTACCGGATATTTGAATATTTTCCTGCGGAATTTTCTGATTGTCCATTAATGCTATAACATTAGATGTTTCAATATTTTCTTTTTGATTTTCCTTCTCATAATAAAATGAAAAATTCATCGAGTCTTGTTTACTACTCATTCCGAGAATATGCAAATAAATTTTATCCGTATGTCTTTGTTTTATTGTAAGTACAGAATTAAAACCTCCCAATCCATTGGGAATACTATCAGGATTAGCCGGGTCAAGAAGCTCATGGCCGTCGACATAAAATTTATATTCATGACGTCCGGGATCAAGCGGGATTGTAATTTGATATACGTCTTCATTATTTTTCTTCATTATCAGGTTATCTCTATTCCAGCCGTTAAAGCTGCCGAACAGTGATACCTTTTTGGGTTTGCCAAACGGTTTGTATTTGAAAGTATGCGTTTGCACAATTTCGGAAGTAACGGGAATCTCATAAATCTTTTTACCGAATTCGAAATCGACAAGGGTCATTCCTTCATAATCATTTCTTGGAATAAAAATAACCTTAGAACTTTTTTTATCGAATACTGCGGATACATTTTCGTTATCTAAAAATTTTATATTGTAGCTGTCTGCATAAAATATATCGCTTATTAAAACCGTATCCGGCTGCCCGGCAATTAAATGTACCGGTTCGATTAGATCATAAATTTCTTGTGCATGTACATTTAACGCAATAAAAAAAAATAATTGAGAAAGTAAAAAGATGGAAAATATTTTCATGTTGTCTAAATTAAAAATTACCAATAATGATTTAATGCATAAAAATAATAAAAACAGGCGGAATGATTTCACCTAAACCAGGTCCCATAATTTTTAGAAAGCTAAATAATTTCCAAATAAATATTCAGATAAGAATGAAGCGGTATTATAGAGAAGAAAAATTAAAAACGGAATAAAATAAAAAGGCCCACTCTAAGGGTGTGAGCCTTAATATTTAAATTTATTTTCTATACAGAAATTTTCAGAAAATAAAAGCAGCTTGAATCCTGTCTAATTTACTATTTTAAGATTGCATCCTTAGCAGCTTTTGCAACTCTAAACTTCAGGGATTTCCGCGCAGGTATTAAAATGGATTCGCCGGTGGCAGGGTTTCTGCCCATTCTTTCTTTCCTATCTACTACAACCAATTTTCCAAGACCAGGGATTGTAAAAGATTTGTCTGCTTCTTTGTATGCCAAGGAAACGAATTCATTTAAAAATTGTCCTACCTGTTTTTTAGATAAATCAGTCTGTTGTGCAAGATGATCGATAATTTGCGATTTAGTCATGCTTTTTGAATTTGCCATGTTATGAACCTCTTTTTGATAATTGTTTCGACCAAAATTAAATAATTTTTTTGCTCTAAACAAAGACTGCTATTGTTTTATTTAACATTTTCGCATTGATTTTATGCATGAATTTGGCACTGCCGGTCGAAACTATATTTTTTGTAGCTTATTAATTTATTATTTATCTTGACGCATGATTTTTATTTGGAATCATTCTAAACAGATCTGCGGATGAAGTATTTCTTATTTGTATTAATTTTTATCTCGGGAGTTGGGTATGCTCAGAATAAAGACTCACTTAAAAATCAAATAATATTCCCTGATACATTAAAAACGTCGTCGGATACCACGGCTGTAAAAGATACTCTCTTAACAAAAAAACTTATTGCTCCCGCTGATACAATAAAACCGATTTTTGAAAGACCGCTTGATTCCCGAAGCTGGTCTATAAATCAGCATTTGTTATTGACGTTTTATGATTACCGGTATGCAGCAGACTTTCTCAGATCATTCCCTTTCACTTTTATTAAAGATCAGGGCTTTATCGGTCAGCCTAACGAAGTATTCATTTATGGAACCGGCAACAGGGGAATAAGCTACTTCCAGGACGGTATTTTATATAACAACAGGTTTCAGGACCAGCTTGACCTTCATGCTATACAATCTGAGTTTGTTGATTCGGTTGAAGTGATCCCATCACCCCGAGGATTTTTATACGGTCCGATAAACAATCCCGTTTCTGTAAATTTTATAACTAAAAATCTTTTAACCAAAAAGCCATACTCAAAAATAAGATTTCTCCAGGGGCCTAACGGTGAAACAATGGCGGACGGTTTGTTTAATTCGGGAACATATAAAAGATTCAAACTTTCTTTTGATATAAATAGTAAGAATGTTGATAGTTTATATACTAATTCCGCATACAGCGTTTGGGAAGGCAGAGTCAGGGTAAATTATTTTTTATCAGAGGACTTTAACTTAACTGCAGGATATGATTACACAAAAGCTGAAACCGGAATAAACGGCGGCGTAAATGTAGACAGTATTGTAAATACTACAACCGATGTCAACAGCATTCTTTATGAACCCATTTCAGCACCGGTATATTTTCCAAACAGAACACTGAATAATAAAATTCATTTATTCAACCTAAAATTATTAAGCAGGCCTTCGGCAAATGCACCAGGCGAGTTGAGCTTATATTATAGGTTTAATCTTATTGATGTTTCAGGCGGTAATTATTATTTCAGTTCCGATAAAGAAAAAACTCTCGGATTTCTTTTAAGACAGAAATATTCGGAAGACATATTCAACATAGAACTTCTTGTAAATTATGAAAAAACAAAATTACAGTACGTAAGCTATGTCAGGACAAGATTAGCCAATGTTGATCAAAACAATTTTTCCACATCTGCAATCTTCTCACTGGACCTTATTGACAGCTGCTTAATTCCGTCGCTCTTTTATAAATTCACAAATGAATCTTACACAAATAAAACTTTCCACGGAACCGGATTTGATTTAACTTATTTAGTTAAAGATTATTTAAACTTTTATGCCGGTTATTCAATGTATCAAAATTATGCGGACAAAAATTATACGGTTACTGTCGGCGAGTTTGGCATGGATATTAATTACTGCAAACTGCTTTTAAAGTTAAATGTATTTAACCGGAATAATTTTTTTATCTATGAAAATCCCGACCCTTTTACAACAGGCGATGAATATCTTGTAAACGGCAACTCATCCGGTTTTGGTGCTTATTTAAACTATTATTACTGGAAAATTTTGCTGGAAGGTTCAGGTTCATATAATATCCCGAATAAATCAAGTTTAAATTTTAATCCCGAAGTTATTCCGCTCACGCCTAAAATAAATTTCAACGGAGGAATTTATTACAAGGATATCCTGTTTAATCAGAATTTACACCTGAAAACAGGCTTCATGCTTTTCTATACCGGTAAACAAGAAATGAAATTAAACGGGTCGGTTACACAAACTGTAACGCCTTCCACCAAATTAGATTTTACATTAATCGGTGAAATTCAAAAAGTAGCTTATGTTTACTTTACCTGGGAAAATCTTCTAAACAGCCAATATTATATAGTTCCTTATTACCCAATGCCTTCAAGAGGAATAAGATTCGGTATCTCATGGGAATTACTAAATTAATTTTCTTTGAGAATGCAATTCATAAAATTTAAAAACAAAAACGGCTTCCCATATATTTTTACCGCAGGTTTTTTAACCGAAATCCTATATATCTTTTTTTCATCCTTCAATACGGAAATAAGCATTCCTCTTTATATAATAATTTATTTTTTAACATTTATTTTATTCTTCTTTTCATATATAATAATTATAAAGTTAAATTTTGACGAAGCTTATTTCATGATTGATAAACCTCTTACTTTTTTCTCAAAAATTATAAGCTATGAAGAAAATAATATTAAAAAATTAACCGTACCTTTCATAATTATTATTTTCGGAATTTTATTTAGAGTAACACTGTTTTCATCTTTTCCAACTACTTCACAGGATGTTTACAGGTATTTGTGGGAAGGAAAAGTAATTGAAAACGGATTTAATCCTTACATTACTCCACCGAATGATAAAAAGCTTGAAGAATTAAGAGATAGTGTTTATGAAAAAGTGACATTTAAAGATATACCGGCAATTTATCCTCCTTTTTCCCAATTAATTTTCACAGCATCAAACATTATCTTCGGTGAAAATATTTTCGGTTTAAAAATCTTTTATCTTCTGTTCGAATTATTAACATTAATTTTTTTATTAAAATTATTGCTTCTAAGGAAATTAAATCCCAACCTGATAATTCTTTATGCCTGGCTTCCATTACCGATTATGGAATATTTTATAAATGCCCACCTTGATCCAATCGGAATTAGCTTTTTAATATTATTCATTTATCTGATTGAAAAGGAAAGGTTCGTTCTTTCTGCTGTTCCGTTCGCCTTATCATTTTTGAGTAAGTTACTTCCGCTGCTTGTTATTCCTCTCTTATTCAAAAAAGCAGGCTTCAAAAAAACTATTCTCACCGGATTTATCTTTTTAATAATTTCTTTGCTCATTTACCTCCCGTTTATATATAAAAACCCGGACGTTGTTACTGCATTGCTGAACTATTTATCTAACTGGGAATTTAATAGTCCGGTGTTTCATTTGCTTAATTTATTTATTGCAAATAACCATACGATTCATTTAATCAACAGCATTTTGCTGGCAGCATCCTGCTTAATTATTGCAATGTTTTATAAAGATTTTATTAAGGGAATTTTCGGAGTTTTTTTATGTGCATTAATTTTTAATTCAACTCTTTACCCCTGGTATCTTGGATGGGTTGGAGCATTAAACCCATTTGTACAATTCACATCTGTAATAAGCTTACTTTTTACAATTAACTTTTCAAACTTTACCCCGCTTGGTAAAGTTTGGAGAGAATATAACTGGGTTTTAATTATCGAATATTTCCCTTTCTTTATACTTCTAATTTTAGATCTGTATAAAAAAATATTCCCTGTTCAAATTCAGAAGAAAAATTAATTCTTACAAGCTTAATTTATCTTTAAATTTTATTGCCTGTCTTCGAGATACTTCTATTTTATGTCCGCCTCTAAGTTTAACAAGCAGACCGCCGTTCAGCCAGGGTTCAACGTTTTCGATCCATTTTAAATTTATAATATGCTTCCTATTTGCACGGAAGAATGATTTTTCGTCCAATCTTTCATCTAAATAATTTAAAGTGCGTAAAATTAAAGGTTTATTTTCTTCAAAAAATATCCGCACATAATTTCCTTCCGATTCGAACAATCTCACTGATGAAAGCTTCACGAACCAGCATCTTTCACCGTCTTTAACAAATACCTGGTCTGATTCGGATAATATTTCGGTAACGGCTTTAGGCTTTTCTTCCTTTTTTGATTTTTGAAGTAATTTTTTAACAGTGTCTTCGAGACGTTTCGGTTCGATAGGCTTAAGCAGGTAATCCATTGCATTAACCTCGAATGCTTTCAGTGCATATTCGTCGTAAGCAGTTGTGAAAACAACATACGGCGCGCTGTCTAACTCTTCAAGCAATTCAAACCCGTTTTTACCGGGCATTTGAATATCGAGGAAAATAACATCCGGATCATGTTCATTTATTTTATTTTTTGCGTCGTCGGCGTTAACCGCCTCGCCTGCGACCTCTATTTCTTTATAAGGTTCGAGCAGTCTTCTTAATTCCGAACGGGCTAACCGCTCGTCGTCAATTATTAAAGCTTTCATTCTTTACTCCTCCTGTAGGAATTATTAATTCTGCTGTTACTTCATTAACACCAGAATTTTTTATGTTGAAAGAAGCGTCCTCTCCGTAGAGAAGACTTAAACGATGTTTTGTGTTACTTATACCAAAACCTTTTGAAAGTTTTAAAGCATCTTCTTTGATGTTCCCGTTATTTCGAATTTCTACATGCAGCCTTGAGTTATCGACTCTTGAACAGATACTAATTTTCCCTCCTTCGGGCCTGCTGGAAATGCCGTGCTTAATACCATTCTCCACCAAAGTCTGGATCATCATTGGGGGAATTTCAAACTTTAAAGATTTTGGATCGACATTTACTTCATACTTTAATCTCTCTTCGAACCTGATAGACTCAAGAGAAAGATAATCATTCACCGTCTGCATTTCATCTTCAAATGACACGGTTTCGGTTCTTTCAATCTTTAAAGAATATCTTAGAATATTTGAAAGTTTTGTTACAGCTATTTTTGCATTTGCCGGGTCCTCCTCAATTAAAGCTCTTATACTGTTAAGTGCGTTGAACATAAAATGAGGATTCAATTGAGACTTTAATGTTTTTAATTCAAAATCTTTAACAGCCGCTTCCCAGATCAGCGATTCAATCTCAACCCTTTTATAATTTTCAAAATAGTGCACTGAAAAATAAATAAGCGACCAGAGTAAAGCTACACTGCTAAGGTTGAAAAACCCTATTATATATGAAATAAATTTGAATTTTGAAGTGTCATAAATTCCTGTAAAGAAGTTGATAATCAATAAAACTGAAAATATTATGAGCCCGATACCAATACTTGAAAGGAGTACACGCGGGATTAATTTTCTTAATGGAAATTGGAGCCAATGGTTTCTAGTAATTATGCTCCGGTATCCATGAGTCAGTATTATACCAATCAGACAGAGCAAAATTATAAACACCAGCTTCGACAGGGTAAATGAGCCCATCGATGCAGATAAGCTGACATTAACTATTCCGTAAAGGAACCAGCTTGAGAACTGGCAGAGCCAGTATATTTTTCGCCTCGTTAATTTTTTATTCCAGCTAATCACTTCCGGGTGCGAATTATTGTGAAAATAACTGCTTAAATGCCTTGCCGGTTTTTGATCGACTAACAGCATGCGAAATATAAACTTATCCTATGTTATAATAAAATCGTTCTTCAATCATTAAAAAAATATAGCCGCTATATTGCGGCTTTTTTGCAGGAGTAAATCTATATTTTTTGCAGGTTTAACTTTTTCATTTTGTTATTTAAGGTATTATAAAATGATGGGCGGGTAAAAGATTACAAGTAAAATGTAAAAATTTAAAAGTAAAAAGTTAAAACCATCTTCAAAATTTTACGCAATTTGTAAATTACTTTTCACGGTTTGTTGTTAGATAGATATTTAAAGTAAATAAGTGAAAAATAGGGTATCAAATTATATTCATTACTCTTGAATAGCAGAGTTACTTTTTTTGTTTAATCCGTTTAGAGAAAAATAGAGCACGGATTAATTTTTCCCGGATAAAATTTCCCATTGCTAAATTAGTCCATGATTTATCAAGTTTAATTACAATGATTTGAAAATTGTTCTTGTATTTATTAAAATAATTAACAATTAATAATCAATCTGAGGGGCTATTTTGAAACATACTTTAAGTTCTTTCTTTTTCATTCTTCTTTTTACCGCTTACATTATTCCTCAGAACATTAACCTGAGAGATACAACCAACCAATTCGATTACATTATTATTACCGTCCCGGAATTTGTCCAAGCTTGCCAGACATTTAAACAACATAAAGGAAATGTCAGAGGTTTTAATGTGCTTTTGGTAGATACCACACAGATTTACAGCCAATTCAATTCCGACACAACCGGCGAAGACAATATAAGGGATTTTATAAGTTATGCAGGTACTTACTGGAAAAACCCGAAGCCAAAATATATTCTGTTGGTTGGCGACAGAAGTAAGGTACCTTCTTTCCCATTCACTTATTTGTATCTTTACGTTTCGGGAACTGATTATTTTTATTCACAAAATATTTATGATCCGGATACAACATACCAGGATTTTGAAGTCGGTCGAATTCCGGCGAGAACAGCTCAGGAAATTACAAATTACTTTAATAAAGTAATTAATTATGAATCTTCAACGGATTCAATATTAAACAATAATTCTATATTATGGTGTGAACATGACTTACAATTTCAATTCGAACTCACTGCGAATCAGCTGAGTGAGCAATTTCCATCCTATATAAACCCAACTATTTTTTCCTCCGATACAAATTTATCAGACTCTGGAAATAAAGATTCGATAATTAATCACGTTAATAACTATGGTATCTCAACTTTGTGGTTTTGGGGTCATTGTGCAGATTCTGATTTTGTTTCAAATGAATTTTTTAATCTAAATGATGTTTCTTCATTTATTAATCAAAATAATTATTTTATTTCATTATTTTTAGGATTTCAAGAACTCACTGATGATTCAACAACTAATCTTCAAAATGAAATGTTGCTCAGTCCCTCGGCTTCTCTGGGTGGAATTGCACCGGTTGGTCCTATTTTTTATCCCGCCATTGTATTTTACTATGACTCAATTGCAACGCTTCTATTTTCAAATAATATTAGTTTAGGCAATGTGGTCAACGTAAATTATGCATCAAGCGATAGTTATATGCGAAAAATTTTGAATTTATGGGGTGATCCGTCAATCGTCTTAAGATATTCAACAGTCACTCAAGTAAGAGAAAATAATAAAAAAGCAAAATTGAATTATGCGCTTGAACAGAATTACCCCAACCCTTTCAATCCTACCACCACAATAGAATACCGGCTTCCTCAAAAAGGATTAGTTACTCTTAAAATTTACAACATACTTGGTCAGGAAGTTAAAACTTTAGTGAACCGGTTTGAAAACGAAGGTAAACATCAAGTAAAATTCGATGCTGTGGATTTACCGAGCGGAGTTTATTTCTACAGAATTGAAGCAGGGAACTTTGTACAGACTAAGAAATTAATTTTATTGAAATAACTTATCTTGATTTGGGGAGGTTATTAATCGTAGCACAGATTAATCATCTGTGCTACGTTATTAAAATTGAATAAACAAAACAATAATTTTATATACACTTATTCCATCGGCTGCATATTCATTGCCGACCATTCTTCTTTTGACGGGCCGTAAACTCCGGGAACTTTTAGTCCGGCTTGTCTCATCAGTACCGTCATTTGTCCTCTGTGGTGAGCTTGATGTTTAATTAAAGAAATTAGCAATGCGCTTTTCTTCCAATTTCTTCCGTACATATTAATTTCTTCTTCAAGAGATTTATCTGTCCACTTCTTTTTTAATTCTTCTGTTAACTTTGCTGAAATAAAATCGTATTTATCTCTGATTTCTTTTGCCGATTGAGGGACAGGAGCATCTTTTTCATATCCCTGGATCTTTTCAGATTCAAGGCCTGATTTACTAATCATATCATACACCATTTGTGTAATATGCCAGGCTAACCTGCCGAGCGACCTTCCGCCGGAATAAACTGTTTGGCTTAACGATTGATCGGTTAATGAGTCAAATATTTTTAGCGTTGCAGAAGATTCGTACTGCCAATCATTTAGAAAGTCATTTAGATTTCTGTACATATTTTCTCCTCCTGATTAATTTAAACTCAATAAAATATCTTTCAATTTTTCCAAATTTTTTTGCCAATCCTGCTGTTTAGTTTTTTCTCTTTCTACAACTTCCGGTGCTGCATTCTTGATAAATTTTTCATTTGATAATTTTTTCTCTATCCCTTTAAGAGCGCCTTCGATTCTGTCAATTTCTTTTTGAAGTCTTTTTCTTTCAACATCTAAATCAATTAATCCTTTTAGCGGAACAAATATCTCAACATCTTTAACAATTGCAGATGCACTGGCCTGCGGTTTTTCCATCATTGCATCTATTTTCAGATTATCAACTTTAGCAAGCTTTTTAATGTAATCAATTTGATAATCGGCTACTGAATTTGTTTTTAAGAAAACATCAACATTCTTTGAAGGCGGAATGTTCATTTCACCTCTAATATTTCGGATTGCAGTGATTATATCCTGTACAAAAGTCATTTCTTTTTCGGCATCCGGATTAATTAGAGAGTTATCAATTTCAGGATATTTAGAAATCGAAATGCTCTCACCTTCTTGTCTCTGGCTAAGTAATTGCCACAGCTCCTCGGTTATAAAAGGCATGAAGGGATGAACTATTTTCAGCGTGTCATCGAAAATATTTAATGCTCTTGTTAAAACAGCGGACTTAATCTCTTCATTATCCGAATAGAGCCTGTTCTTTGCCATTTCAATGTACCAATCGCAGAAGTCGTTCCAAACAAAAGTATAAATAATTTTTATCGCATTATTTATCTCAAACTTTTCCATCATGGAATTTAAATCTGTTAAAGTCTGATTGAATCTTGAAAGGATCCATTGATCGGAAAAATCAACATGCTCATTAATTAATCCTTTATTTAATGGAATGTTCTCTCTATTCATTAATAAAAATCTTCCGGCATTCCAGATTTTATTGGCAAAGTTCCTGCCGAGTTCACACTTATCGGTACTGAATAGAACATCCTGGCCGAGAGGAGCTAAATATATAACTGTAAATCTAAGAGCATCTGCACCAAATTCCTGAATAACATCCAGCGGGTTGGGTGAATTCCCAAGCGACTTGCTCATCTTCCTTCCCTGCACATCCCTAATGATGCTTGTAAAATAAACGTCATGAAACGGGATATCGTTTTTAAAATGAAGTCCGGCCATAATCATTCTGGCAACCCAGAAGAAAATTATATCAGGGGCAGTTACGAGAGTATTAGTTGGATAATAGTAATTTTGTTCCTCTTCAGATTTAAATATTTCATAGGCCCAAAGCCAGCTTGATGCCCAGGTATCGAGAACATCGTCATCTTGCCTGATATTTTTTGTTCCGCAATGAGGGCATGTTTCAACATTTTCAGACGAGACAATCGGGTTGCTGCATTCAGGTTTCTTTTTATCTTCACAATACCAGACAGGGATTCTGTGTCCCCACCACAACTGTCGCGATATACACCAGTCTCTTATTCCGCCCATCCAGTGCTCATAAGTTTTAACCCAATGTTCAGGGTAAAATTTCACTTTACCTTCCGATACAACTTTAAGCGCGGGTTCGGCAAGTTCATCCATTTTCATAAACCATTGTTCGGAAAGATATGGTTCAATCGGAACACCGCCTCTTTCGGAATAACCGATTTTAGTTTGATAATCTTCAATCTTATCAAGCAGTCCTAATTCTTCAAAACGAGCAACTACTTTTTTTCTTACTTCAAATCTATCTAAACCTCTAAAGTCAAATGGAACGTTGTTATTTGTAGTCGCATCATCATTAAAAATATTTACGAATTCGAGATTATGTCTCTTTCCCATTTCATAATCATTTATGTCATGAGCAGGTGTTACTTTTACTGCGCCTGTTCCGAACTGCGGATCTACATATTCATCGGCAAAGATTGGGATTTCTTTTTCAACAATCGGAAGCAGAATTTTTTTGCCGATAAATTTTTTATACCTTTCATCTTCGGGGTTAACGGCAACTCCTGTATCGCCAAGCATAGTTTCAGGTCTTGTAGTTGCAACAATTATTTGCTCATCGGTACCAATAACCGGATATTTTAAAAACCAAAGTTTTCCGTTTACTTCGCGGTAAATAACTTCTTCATCAGAAATAGCGGATTGCGATGCAGGATCCCAATTAACCATTCTGTAGCCCCGGTATATCTTTCCCTCATTATATAGTTTTAAAAATGTTTCAATTACTTTTTTATAGTAATGATCATCCATCGTAAAAATTTCACGTTCCCAATCGCAGCTAACCCCAAGTTTTTTTAATTGCTGAATAATTATGCCGCCGTATTTTTCAGTCCACTCCCAGCAGTATTTAAGAAATTCCTCGCGCCCGATTTTTTTCTTTTCAATATCTTTTTCTTTCAGAAAGGTCGTTACCTTTCCTTCAGTAGCAATCGATGCATGATCGGTTCCCGGAACCCAGCAGGCATTGAATCCCTGCATTCTTTTAGTTCTAATTAATATATCCTGAATTGTATTATTAAGGACATGGCCCATCGTGAGCATGCCGGTTACATTCGGAGGCGGAATTATGATAGTATAAGGTTTTTTCTTTTTGTCTACTTCCGAATGAAAATATTTATTCTTTAACCAGTATGAATACCATTTATCCTCAACTGTTGAGGGGTCATACGCTTTTGGAATTTCATTGAAATTAACAGCCATCAGATTAACAATTAGTTGAAAATAAAATGAATTTCAAATATAAGGAATTTTGTCTGAACGAGATGTGTAAAATTATCGGGAGACTGTTATCAATTAGAAAAGTTGTAGAAAAAATAAAAATGAAAGAAGTGCAACGATAATCAGCAAAACAAAAAATTTAATATTATTGGAAGAGGTTTTCATAATGTCCTGAGTTAAAAAGCGGTTGGAAGTTTTAGGTCAACAAATTCAAAAAAAGTAACTTTCGAATTGTTTTGAGGAAAAAGTTACTCCTAAAACATCCAAACAGTTTGAATTATTTGTTTCTATTTCATTAAACTGATTTTAATTGTTGAATTATAGTTGTCAGCCTGCATTCTTACAAAATATAATCCGCTTGCTAAATTACTTCCATTAAATACAATTTGATGGTTTCCTGATTGCTCAAACCCGTCCACTAATTCCGTTACTTTTTCTCCAAGACAATTATATACGTTAATATTAACATAAGTCTCTTTTTGTACCGAGTATAATATCGTCGTTGTAGGATTGAAGGGGTTGGGATAATTTTGTTTCAATGAAAACTTTTCGAGGCTTTGTACTTTTACTTCAACACTTTGCGAATAAGTGAACTTACCGTCAAAATCGATCTGTTTAAGTCTATAGTAATATATACCAACACTTAAATTATTATCGATATATGAATATGAATTTTTCCCGTAAGAAGTTCCATGCCCTGGTATAAATGCAATTTTTTGCCAATCACTCTTACCGGATTTTTTCTCTACATCAAAACCAGAATTGTTTGTTTCTGTAGCAGTGTTCCAATTTAACGTAACATTGTTTCCGGAATTCTTGGCAGTGAAACTTGTTAATTCAACAGGTGTTGTATAGTCGGAATTCCGAAGAATCATACCTTGAGAACCGCAAATAAAACCTGTTCCATTTTCTGTAAACTTAATTTTGTAAAGAGCAATATTATTTGAACCTGCAAAATCACTAACCCATGTTGAACCGCCGTCTGTAGATTTGTAAACCTGTTCCGGAGTTCCGGCAACGTACATAGTATTCATATCTCTGATGTACGCGCCATGGTATAAAGCGTAAGGCCCTGCATAAGTAGTTGTCCAATTACTACCTCCATCCGTAGTTATCATTACTTTTGCATTATCTCCACCGACGATTCCAAAATTCGGATTAAGAAAATTTACACCAAGTAAATATGATTGAAATGTTCCCGAATAAATTTGAGTCCATGAGAACCCGCCGTCTGTAGACTTTGAAATTTTTTCATCTCCGCCGACGGCATAAAGTGTATTTGAACCTGCATAGCATACATCTTGAATATCCTGTGTCATCCCGGTTGCCGCTGTCCATGTTTCGCCTGCATTCGTAGTAGCAAAAAGCTCGGCGCCCGCCGCCGCTGCAATTCCATGGTTTGCATCCCAGAATTCTATATTAAGAAAATACCAGACATTGGGATCAACATTCTTTTGCGTCCATGTTGCTCCACCGTCGGTAGTTTTAATAAAATAATCCTGCCAGCCTGCTGCATAGCCTGTATCGACAGAAGTAAAATAGACGGATTGTAAACCCGGTATTGTGCCTGAAGAAATTTGCGACCAGGTTAAACCGTTATCGGTAGTTTTTAAAATTATTCCGTTACCTTCATATGTAACATCCGAACCAACGGCATATCCGATATTGTTTTGGCCTGCCGGGAAACTAATATCAAATAATATAAAGTTGTAACCGGTATTTATCCATTGCCATCCTTGCGGCTTAATAGTTCCAACTAAAAACAAAAATATTCCAAAGGTCAGTACATATTTTTTCATTTTAAGTCCTTAAATATTAAATCTTCTTAATAAAAGGGAAGTTCACCGATTAACATAGAACTTCCCTTTGAAGAGTGAGATTTTTACTTCAATAAATTCATTTTCTTAACATTAACAAAATTTCCTGTTTGAATTCTGTAGAAATATATTCCACTCGAAAAACGGCTTGCATTAAAATCAACCGTATGATGCCCGGAAGATACAACTTCATTTACTAATGTTGCTACCTTCTGTCCAAGTTCGTTGAAAACTGTAATATTGACAAAATCTTGATTAGGAATTGAATAATCTATTTTTGTTGTAGGATTAAACGGATTGGGATAATTTTGATCCAGGGAATACATCATCGGTGATGTTACTTTTACTTCAGTAGAATTTGAATATTTAAATCTTCCATTTAAATCAACTTGTTTTAACCTGTAATAATATGTACCCTCTTTTTGCGGATTATCCATAAAAGTATAGCTATTCGATTCGGTTGTAGTTCCGAAACCAGAAACAAATCCGATTTTACTAAAATTATTATTATCCGGACTTCTTTCAATATCAAAACCGGAATTATTGGTTTCTGTTGCAGTAGTCCAATTTAATGTAACTGTATTTCCATTAGCAGAAGCAGAGAATGAACTGAGTTCAACAGGAAGAGGTGCGCAAATAGCATTGACACTAAAAGAAACATAATTGTCGAATTCGCCTAAAGGTGTTATCTCCGTTGAAGTACCGCTGGTCACATCAATTAGTCTGAATGAAGCTCCTTCACTGAAAAATCCGGTTGACCAATAAGCGCTCCAATATAAATCGCCTGTTACGGGATCAAAATCCATATCCTGGCCATTATATGTAACATTATCAAAGCCCAAAGTTGTACCTACTTGAGTAGCAACAGCAGATGAAAGATCCAACGCATACAGCACTGCAGTAGTTGACGTAGTACCTTCTACATTAACAACATAAGCATTGCCGTCACAATCAATTGCAAGGGCTACCGGTGCAGTTGCAATCTGGATATTTCCAACTTCAGTTAATGCACCTGAATTAATATCGATTGTATAAAGAACAGCCGAAGAAGCGAAATCATCTCCGCTTATTAAATACCAAACATTAGTGACTGCATTATATGCTAACGCCTTAATTTGAGTTTGTCCCGAAGCTAGAGGCGCAATAGGTCCAATACTATCCTGGGTAAGAGTTGTAAAATTCATATGAGCTAAAAAGAAATTCGAACCGCTGTAATCGGACATTGCTACATACTGTGAGGCAGTATCATTATTATCTGCTGAAATCGGGAAGTATGAACCCTGAATGCCAAAATTGAGTGATGTAAAAATTCCTGTACTTAAATCTACCGTTCCATAACTACCAACCCCGCCATCGTATGCATAAGCATTTGTCTGAGCTTTAATGCCGGAATTTATACCCAGCAGTATCAAAGAAACCATTAAAAAAAATGTGAGTTTTTTACACATAGGATTCTCCTAATTTTTAGTTAAGAATTATTAATTAAATTATTTAATCAGAATCATTTTTTTACTTGAGACATATCCGCCTGCTTCCAATCTATACACATAAATACCGCTTGCTAAATTGGAGCCGTTGAAGTTTATTTTATATGTTCCCGAACTTTTAACTTCGTTAATAAGTGTTGCAACTTTTTCACCTAAAACATTAAACACAGACAACTTTACATTTGATTCCTTTGGAATTGTAAAAGAAATTAACGTAGAAGGGTTAAAAGGATTCGGATAATTCTGGCTTAATGAAAATTGTGAAACTACATTAACATCAACTTTAACCGTGGTTGAATAATTTACTGCTCCATTTAAATCAGTTTGTTTAAGTCTGTAATAATAATTTGAAGAAACAACGGAGTTATCGGTGAAACTATAAGAAGATTCATGCGTAGTTGTTCCGCTGCCTACAACAAAACCGATTTGCTTCCAGTTGGAATTTTGAGTTTTTCTTTCAATACCAAATCCCGAATTATTCGTTTCAGTTGCAGTTGTCCATGTTAGCTGTACAGAATTATTTTTATAGTAAGCATTAAACGATGTTAACTCAACCGGAACATCATTATTAATTTTCACGACATATGCATGAGGTGATGGTGAATTAGGAGGATAAGCAGTTCCGACAATCGTTAGACCATCGGCAGAAATGGAATTTGCAAACGGAAAATACCAATCGGATATTCCTGTTATACCTAAAGAGTCGATAAGATAATCTTTAAGAAATGATATATCCTGCCATTCCGGCCTTTTAATAAAAGCTTGATAATTTCCAACGCTGAGGCTAACATAACCAACTATGATATCGTTATCCGAAATATCTTGAGCATAGCTTGCATAATTTAGATATTCAGTAGTAATCCATTGCATTCCCATTTCTTCCGACCAAACAAACGGAACACCTACTGAACCTCCGACTATTTTGGAGCCATCAGAATTTAATCCATTGCATTGCCCTGCAGGATAAGTAGTATCATATCCGCCCATAAAATGCGGCTGAGGATCCCAATAGAATGCGCGTCTGTCGGGTCCGGTAGAATCACCATCCCAGCCGACAATTATAAATCCATTTGAAGTTACTGCAACATCATTTGCCCTGCTGCTCCCTCCGCCTGTTCTTCCAAGAAGATGAATTGTTTTTGAACTATCCCAGTAAACTGCTTCTGCTCGCCAGTTAGGCGTCCATTGCATTCCGACTATAATAGAACCGTCTCCGGAAATCCCATCAGCGTAAGTATAGTCCATTGAATCAAGAATGGGGTAATACCCAGGTAAAGGATTCCACTGATTGTTTTGATAATACCCAGCTCTAAAAGTAGGATTACCATTCGGATCCGGAAGATTCGGATCTATAAAAGACCCAGCGACAATTCCATCATTAGATACTCCCATTGCTTCAGAATAGCTTCCGGTTCCAAGACTAATTCTTCCGGTACTTTGAGACCATAAGAACGCCGGTGAAGGATAATTATTTCCACATATATAAGTTCCGTTTTTAGAAACCTTGGCTGCTCCTCCAGTTCCTAAATCAATAAATTGTGCACCGGTTTGGGCTGGTATCCGCGCCGCAAATATGCTAAGTAATAAAAGAAAAAAAATATTCGTTAGATTTCTTTTCACAGGTATTCCTTTTTATGAATCAAAATGTTTTAACCTCAACTTTTATAATTCTATTTGACATAAGGCGACATCTTTTAAAAGTATTTTTCAAATCGTTCCTTTCAATATTATTTAATCGTTTATCATTTGATTAATAACATTTTTTTACTTGAAGTAAATCCACCTGCCTCCAATCTGTACACATAAATACCGCTGGCTAAATTGGACCCGTTGAAGTTTATTTTATATGTACCGGAATTTTTAACTTCGTTAATTAATGTTGCGACTTTTTCACCTAAAACATTAAACACGGACAGCTTTACATTTGATTCCTTCGGAATTGTAAAAGAAATTACCGTGGTTGGATTAAACGGGTTCGGATAATTCTGGGCAAGTGAAAATTGAGAAATTGTGTTAACTTCAACTTCTACTGTTTTTGAATATTTTGTGGATCCGTCAAAATCAATCTGCTTAAGCCTGTATGAATATTTTGCTGATGCAACATTACCATCAGTAAAATTGTAAGAAGAACTTTGAGTAGTAGTACCTTTTCCCTTTACAAATCCTATCTGCTGCCAGTCTGAATTTTGAGTTTTTCTTTCAACAGCAAATCCCGAATTATTTGTTTCGGTCGCCGTAGTCCAGGCTAGAGTTATATCAGATTTATTTACTGAAGCAGTAAACGACATTAATTCAACAGGGACAGACTGATCTATCTTCAAAATCAATACTTCAGGGTTTGGTGAGCCGGGAGGATACGCAGATATACCAATAATTTTTCCATCTGCTGAAATTGCCTGACCAAAAGCAAAATACCAGTCGCTGTAACCGGCAATTCCAAGAGAATCATTTATATAAGTTGATAGATAAACTATATCCTGCCAGCCGGCTTTTTTAATAAATGCTTGATAGTTAAAGCTACCCGGGTCAACATAGCCTACAATAGTTCCGTTGTCGGAAACACTTAGTGCCTGACCGCTCCAATAAAGTGAAGAATCTGCAACTACCTGCTGCATACCCGTTGCTTCAGTCCATACAAAAGGCCAGACTGAACCTCCGACAATAACACTACCGTCTGAATTTATTCCCCGGCATTCTCCTACCTCGTAAGAAGTATCAAAAGCTCCCATAAAGTGAGGTGCAGGGTCCCAATAAAATGCTCTCCGGTCCGGCCCGTTATAAATCCCATCCCATCCGGCTATAATCGATCCATCGTTAGAGATTGCATTAGCACGGCTGTTAAAATTTCCGGTTTGTCCCAGTAACCCGATGCCCGTGTCCGGTATTAACCAATAACAAGCTTCAACCCTGTAGTTAGTATGCCAAACCATTCCAACTATTTTTGTACCTTCACTATTTATTCCGTAAGCATGTGTATATGAAGATGGATCTAACGGCGGAACTCCGTCTATACCTGCCAGACCATTCCATCGATTATTTTCGTAATATCCTGCACGAAGTACCGGGGAACCTCCAATTGTAAAATTGGAATCAAGAAATCTTCCAACTACAATTCCATTATTCGATACACCGTACGCTTCACCTTCAACTGTTCCGACATTTACTCTGCCCGTTGCTTCACTCCAAATAAATGGGGGACTTGGATAATTACTTCCGCAGGCATAAACACCGTTTTTTGAAATACTATTAATTCCCCCGCTGCCAATATCAATAATTTCCGAGGTTGTTTGCGCAGATACCTGCGATAGAAATATCATTAACATTATAATGAATGTATATATGCTTTTCATAGATAGTACCTTTGAATTTTGATAGTCGAAAGTAATAAATGACTTACGATGAAGCGTTAGGATTTCTGTTCAATTAGTTG
>CAZKUR010000022.1:0-1145 GCA_964556005.1 uncultured Ignavibacteriaceae bacterium
TGAATCATGGAATTTTTGTTGGCAATCTTGAAACTTCGTACCTTCGTCATCAAAATTATCTGAAAAGATATCCGTATTATCTTGCCCAGGTGTTTTATTCAATTGACTTTTTAGGAAATAATATAATCTCAAGAACCCCGCTGTTAAATAAAATCTATCTGAGCTTAACTCATAAAAATAGAAAAGCACTATCTCTGGCTGAAGGATTGGGAAGAATTTACTATTGCGGGTTTGAGATCCTTCGAATGAAAATTATAGATAATCGAATGTTCTTTATCGCTAAGAAAATTAAAGAGCCTGCTAAAAGTACACATGTTTCAACCGGTTTGATTTTTAAAATGAGAAGAATGGGAAAAGACGGTAGGCCGATTTATGTATATAAACTCCGAACGATGTACCCTTATGCAGAATATCTGCAGGAGTTCATCTATGAAAAATTTAACCTTAAAGAAGGCGGAAAATTTAAGCACGACTTTAGAATAACAATTTGGGGAAATATTCTAAGAAAATTATGGCTTGATGAAATACCGATGCTTTACAATTGGATAAGAGGCGATCTTAAACTTGTAGGGTTCAGGCCGTTAAGCAATCATTATTTTAGTTTATACAAGGAGGACTTGAAAGCAAAACGATTGCGATATAAGCCTGGCCTCATTCCCCCGTTTTATGCAGATATTCCGAAAACTCTAAATGAAATAATGGAATCCGAAGAAAGATACATCGATTTGTATGAAAAGAACCCATTGAAAACAGATGCTAAATATCTTTGGAGATGTTTTTATAATATTTTCATCAAGGGAACAAGAAGCGCTTAACCTCTTATTAAAATTTTACTCATTATAATTTTCAAGCTTCACAATATTTCAAGTTCAAACTATACCGCAGTGGGTGACCAAAGATTAGAATTTATTTCTCTTGTGAAATTTTCTCTTCCGACTTTTCCGATTGAACTCTTTTCAGCCAGATTTCCCTCCAAAACTGAAACCTCTCACGTGTACACCCCAAAAAACGGTACTCGAAGCAACAGGTAATATCATTTAAAATTACAGTGTTTTTTACATTTAACATTTCCCCCGTTGTTTCACTTATCATTTTTTCCAACCTATTTCTTACAGTAAACCTTTTACCGCAATATTCTTTCATAT
>CAZKUR010000022.1:1245-53034 GCA_964556005.1 uncultured Ignavibacteriaceae bacterium
CTGAATTTTATTAATAATTTAACCGGAATGATTTATATATACTTCTAACTGCTTTAAAAATTTCATCCTTCTGGTTCAAATCTAAAGCAAATGTTACAATGCCCTCGATTTGTAATGTTTTTAAAAAATTAATTATCGTTCTAACCCGCTTTGCTATATTTTTTGTTGAAGCTGGATTGAAATATCTTTTTAAATACTGGGTAACATTCCCAACCGGCATAGCTATAAGAGGTAAACGGTGCGAACCATTTCCTAAACGGATAGAAATGTTATAATTCCCTTTTTTTTCAATTTTCCACGATGGCGTAATATATTCAATGCCTTGCATAGATATAATTTGAAGTTCTGCATGTACATAATAATTTGAAACCCTAAAATTGTTGTACAACCCGATACTCAGTTTACAATTTTTTTTGCCCTTTAAAGCTCCGGCAAGATTTATAGTTAATGTACCGTTGCTGTCAGCAGCATCGCAGTTCCAAACAATTTTGTCATCGATACGAACTTGAATTTGATGATAGCCTTGCGGATAGTAGCCAAAGTTTGCTGCCCTGTCGGAAAAATGAGAAAAACAAATTTCGGCTTTCGTGGGATTGTCGACTTTAATTTTTTTTGAAGCAAAAATATAATCTCCTTTTATCGAGTGTGTCGCTTCAGGCAAAGACGTCATAATTACCTGGTATTGATCATTTGTAAAGCTGAGGGCTTTCAATATTGCAAGGCTGTCGCTAATTGTTTCCGGATCTTTAATTTGTCCCGGGTATGCGGCAACTACACCGTCGATTAAAGTTGAGAGGCTGTCTATAAACTGAAGGCCTATTTGCCGGTAATATAAAAGCGGATAAAATTTCAATTGCGGGTTAATAGATTTTCCTGCTTCAACCATTTGGCGAATATAGTATGTTGAAAATAAATTACCACGCTTATAAGCAGGAGTGTTATACCAAAAGTCATCGATTACGTATCCGATAAGATTAGGATTTTTAATAGATAACTCTGCTATGGCTTTTGCCCATGTTATGTAATTGTTTTTGTAAGGTTCGGAGTACGGATCACCCGGATTTTCCGGAGGAGTTTCGCTTGGCGGACGCAGGTAGGCCCATACAGAAATTCCTTCCTTTGAAGCACGCGGTAAAAAAGTTTTCAGATCAGCCCAATCATTTTCTCCATTAATTAAAAACATGTATGTATCTGCATTTAAACTTTTTAAACCATTTATCAATCTATTTAAATCAATATGCCCGTTTTTACGCGGCTGCGAATTATAATTACCTAATAAAGGTTTTAATTTTTTTTGTGCATTAATAGAACCACTTAATGCGAAAATTAAAATAGAAAGATAAACTAAAATCAATAATGATGAATATTTTTTCGTTAGAGTAATAATTGATAATATTTTCTTAAAGTACTTCAATTTTTCTAAAAATGATTTCTTATAAAAATTTTATTTATTGTAATCTACTACAAAAGATTCACTTAATTTCTATGTCTACCCTTGAGAATTAAGTATACGAAGAGGGTCAGTCTATCTTCCTGCCTATTATTTCAGCAATTAATTTTAGCTGCTTCATGAGTTCATAAAATTCATCAGGTAGAATAGCCTGCGGTCCATCCGATAAGGCATTTTCAGGATCATGATGGACTTCAATCATAAGTCCATCCGCCCCTGCTGCCGCTGCAGCACGCGCCATTGGTATAACTTTATCTCGCAGGCCGGTTGCATGGGAAGGATCGGCGATTACGGGAAGATGACTTTTTTTATGAATAACAGGTATCGAGGAAATATCGAAAGTATTTCTCGTATTTGTTTCAAATGTTCTTATTCCGCGTTCGCATAACATTAAATTTGAATTGCCGTTAGATAATATATATTCTGCGGACATTAATAAATCATCTACGGTGGCAGATAGTCCTCTTTTAAGCAAAACCGGCTTTGTAGTCTTCCCGATTTCGCGGAGCAACGGATAATTCTGCATGTTTCGCGCTCCAATCTGGAAGATATCGGTATACTGATCAACTAATTCGATTTGAGCTGGTTCCAAAACTTCCGTAATTACAGCAAGATTAAATTTATCGCCTGCCTGCCGCAACAGCTTCAAACCTTCTTCACCTAATCCCTGGAAAGCATAAGGAGAAGTTCTCGGTTTGAAAGCTCCGCCTCTCAATATTTTGGCGCCGCCTTTTGAAACAATTTCTGCAATAGTAAAAACCTGTTCTTCATTTTCCACGGAACAAGGGCCTGCAATTATGATAACTTCATTGCCACCGATTACCGTATCTTTAATTTTAATCTCTGTGTTTTCAGTTTTATAGCTTCGGCTGGCCAATTTATACGGTTCGGTAACACGGATAACATCGGCAACACCGTCAAGTATTTTTATCTTCCTAATATCGAAATCCGGTTTAACACCAATTGCGCCTAAAACCGTTTGCGCAAGGCCGGAAGATCTGTGAACGTTGAATCCGTATTTTTCCAGGTGGGAAATAATATTTTCAAGCTGTTCGTCTGTAATATTTCTTTCCAGTACTACTACCAAAATATCTCCAAAAAAGAATTATTGATGAAATTTTTTCTCGCCGGCGGTAACTGCAAGATTTATGTGGTCTTCCTTAGTCGGAACTGCACATGAATATTTTGAACTGTACGCGCAATAAGGATTATACGCCAAATTAAAGTCGATGGTATAAAGAAAATTTTTATCATTATTTATATCAAAATCCAGGTATCTTCCCACACCATATGTTTCTTTACCTGTTGTTAAATCTGTAAACCAGATAGAATAGTAAGGCTGGTTGTTTTTTGTAAATCCTTCATAAACATTCAGTTTATATTCATTACTTTGATAATTAAATTTAACATAACCGAATTTAATTGCCTGTCTTTTTTCTCCCTTTGTTCCGAAAATCTGGATCGTATCTTTTTGAGGATATTCATAAAGCTTGCTTTGAAAAACAAAGTCCGGGTTAACAGGATAATACTTTAGCGGCCCAAAGTGCGCATTGGGATCTTGATTAAAAGGTGAATCAGGTGCATTCTGCATTTCGTCATCTTTTTCCCGCCGTTCCTTTTCAATTTTTTTTATGTATTGTTTTTGTCCGGGTGTATAATTTTTCCCGCACGAAATCAGGATCAAAGAAAAGTTTAATAAGAATATGCCTACGACTAATTTACTTCTTATCATAACTAAATGTACATTTGTTTCTTAACTGGTTTATTTAAAAAAATTAGGTAATAAAGTAAAAAAATTATCGAGTATTCTTTTATTACCAAGGTTAATTTAAGCGATAAGATTTTCCTCTCTAAGTACCTTTTCTTATAATAAATTATTTAATAGAAATATCATAAATCAAATTTAACATTAAAAATTTTAATTATAAGTAATGAGTCAATTCTTAAAAAGGAAGTCCAATAATAACGATATAGCAATAAAACAATTCAACAATATACAGATTAAATTACTTCACTATCTCTTTAATCTTGTAATTTTTCAATCTTTCAATATTAATTATTATCTTTAACTTTCTTTTTTAACTCATGCAGCTTATTTAAAGCTTCAACAGGAGTTAAGTTATTAATTTCAATTTTATTTATTTCACCGCGGATTTCGTCGTCTTTAAACTCGAACAAGCTAATCTGGTTATCGTTTCCCTGCTGAATTCTTTTTAATTTTTCTTTCCTCTCTTCATAAGGAGTTAATTCCTTACTTTCTAAATTAGCTAAAATTTCCTTGGCGCGGTTTGTTACAAATAACGGAAGCCCGGCCATTTGTCCTACTTGAATTCCATAGCTGTGGTCTGCCCTCCCAGGATTTACCTTGTGCAAGAAGATTACTTTATCATCGTATTCCCTGACTTCAACTTTGTAATTTTTAATTCGCGGAAATATCTCGGCCATCTCATTCAATTCATGGTAGTGAGTTGCAAAAAGAGTTTTGGCTTTTAGTTCCGGATTTTCATGGAGATATTCTGTGATTGCCCAGGCGATGGAAATACCGTCGAAAGTGCTTGTGCCTCTTCCTATTTCGTCCAATAGTATCAGGCTTTTTGAAGATGCATTATTTAAAATGTTTGCGGCTTCCTGCATTTCAACCAAAAAAGTGCTTTCTCCCGAAGTGATATTATCGCTTGCACCGACCCTAGTAAAAATTCTATCGACCAAACCGATGTGAGCTTTACGAGCAGGAACATAAGATCCGATTTGTGCCAATAAAACGATTAGACCTGTTTGCCTTAGAAATACAGACTTCCCTGCCATGTTTGGACCTGTGAGAATAATTATCTGATTTTCTTCAACGTCCATCTTGCAGCTATTGGGATTAAATTTCTCTCCGGGATTTAAAATTCTTTCCACTACAGGGTGCCTGCCGTCGACGATTTCTATTAATCCATCTTCTTCCAATTCCGGCTTGCAATAATTATATTCGTCGGCGCATTCTGCAAATGAGCAGAAGCAGTCGAGCATGGCAACAAGTCTTGCATTTTGCTGTACAGTCTCCGATTCGGATGCAACGGTTAATCTTATCTCGTTAAATAATTGAGATTCCAGTTCGTAAATTTTCTCTTCAGCATTTAAGATTTTCTCTTCGTATTCTTTTAAAGCAGGAGTGATAAATCTTTCAGAATTTACAAGAGTTTGTTTTCGAATATATTCCTGCGGTACTTTATCTTTGTTTGCATTGCTAACTTCAATATAATAACCGAATACTTTATTGAAGTTAACTTTTAAAGTAGTAATCCCTGTTTTTTCTCTCTCGGTTTTTTGAAGCTTGGCAATCCAATCTTTACTGTTAAGCGAAATATCTCTTAGATCATCTAATTCCGGGCTAAAACTTCTTTTAATTACACCTCCGTCCGCCATACTTAACGGCGGCGAGTCGACAATTGAATCTTGAATTTTATTAACAATTCTTTCAAGCGGGTTTAATTGTTCATCGATCATTTGTAGTGTCTTTACGGTTGACACCTTGAGAAGTTCTTTAATTTTCGGAATTTTCAGTAGAGAAGTTTTAATTGCTATAATTTCCCGTGGATTTGCACGTCCTGTACAAACTTTTGAAATCAATCTTTCAAGATCGCCAATTTCTTTAAGTTCGTTGACTAATTTTATTCTTAAAGTCTTACTCTTTACTAAATCCTCAACGCATTCCTGTCTTTTATTGATTAATTCCAGGTTTCTTAAAGGCATAGTGATCCATTTCTTCAAAAGCCTACCGCCCATTGCAGTTCCGGTTCTATCCAGTATCGATATTAATGATCCTTCCCTTCCGCCTTCAGCCATAGAAAATGTTATTTCCAAATTTCTTTTGGTTGAATGATCGAGAACCATATATTCCGAATGATTATATTGTGAAACTTTATTCAAATGCGAAAGATTAACCTTTTGAGTTTCCTGCAAATAATTTAATACTGCTCCGCCGGCAATTGTTCCCATAGAAAGATTTTCAATTCCAAATCCTTTTAGGTTCACTGTTTTAAATTGTATAAGAAGAAGATCTTTGGCGTACTCAAAATTGAAAATCCAATCATCTAATTTTGTTATTCTTATCGAAGGATTAATCTTTTGAATAATACTGCTTATTTTTTCACGGTCTCTTTTTTGTACGAGTATTTCGGAGGGAGATATCGATTCCAACTGCTGTGCAACCTGATTTTCATGAACTTCATAAACGAAAAATTCACCTGTAGAAATATCGCAGAAAGATAGCCCGGCTGTTTCATCCCTCAAAAAGATAGACATCAGGTAATTATTCTTTTTATGATCTAAAAGTTTATCGGAAAGAGTAACACCGGGTGTTACAACTTCGATAACATCTCTTTTTACAATTCCCTTTGCAAACTTTGGATTTTCCATCTGCTCACATACCGCAACACGGTAGCCGGCTCTTACTAACTTCGGCAAATAAGAATCTATTGCATGGTGTGGAAACCCTGCAAGTGGTACATCTTCAGCAGCTCCGTTGGCTCTTTTAGTCAATGTAATTCCCAATACTTTAGAAGCGATTTTGGCATCATCCTCAAAGGTTTCAAAGAAATCTCCCATTCTGAAAAGAAGAATTGTATCGGGATATTCCTTCTTAATTTTATAGTATTGAGTCATTAACGGGGTTTGCTGCATTACGCTTAAATAAATTTAGATAATTGTTAAAAATACCTTAATATGAATAGAATTTCAATTATTTATAATGGTGAGAAAAATGATTTTTTTAAGCTTAAGATGACATCTTCCCAAGCCGCAATGTACTTGGAGAAGATGTCTTATTTTTAGATTTGATCAAAATATCTCTAATAAAATTTTTTATTTATTTGACCCCAACAACACTTATACTCGAAATATTAAAAACAGAACTGTACTTTTCAATCTCTTCGTTAGTTAAATACTTTTGGAGCAAGTCATCAGGCAAAATAATATTTTTTTCTTTTTTAACTTCAACGTTTGTGAATCTATTATTATTAATTATCTCAAGATATTCATCAATCTGCAAAGCTCCTGAGATACAGCCGGCATAAAGTTCGGCAGGCTTTTTAAATTTTTCAGGCATAACCCCTCTAATCACAATATCCGAAACACAAAAGTGACCGCCGATTTTTAATATTCTATAAATTTCACTAAAAGCACGGTTTTTATCAGGTACAAGATTTAACACACAATTACTGATAACAACATCTGCAGAATCATTTGTCAAAGGAATGTTTTCGATATCACCGTATTTAAATTCTACATTTTTATATCCCAATTTATTTAGATTATGATTTGCTTCTGACAGCATTTCAATTGTAAAATCAATTCCGGTAATATATCCGCTTTCTCCAACTATTGAACGGGCAACAAAAACGTCATTGCCTGCACCGGAACCTAAATCTACTACAATATCCCCTTCTTTAATTCCTGCAAATTCAGTCGGGACACCGCAGCCCAAACCTAAATCCGCTTCTTTAACATAACCTTCAACTTTTTCATAGCTGTTTGTGAAATTGGTAAATCCAATCTCAGCTTTTAAATCATCGCCGCAGCAACAGCCGGATGAATCTTTCTTAACAATTTTTGAATACCGTTCTTTAACGGACTCCTTCAAGTTTTCACTCTTTGCATCTTCCATTATTATTTCCTTTCTTTATTAATTTTATCGAAAAAGTCCTTATAAATAATTCCTGCTTTTTTAAGCTGCTCTTCATTAAGACAATAACATGTTCTCGGCCCTTCAATTTCTCCTTTTATTAAACCTGCGTTTTTTAATTCTTTAAGATGTTGGGAAACCGTAGATTGAGAAAGCGGAAGTAAATCAACTATGTCTCCGCAAATACAAGAATTACATTCCGATAATATTTGAAGAATTTTAACCCGTGCCGGATGTGCAAAAGCTTTACCGATTTTTGCCAATTCAACATCGCTGGAAGTGAACTCATCATTTTTATTGACTGCCATTTAAATTCCTAAATCGTTAATCGTAAATTAACGATAATATTTATCAAAGACAAAAAATCCGCATCACCTTAATAAGTGAAGCGATTCATTTATACATCAGCTCAAATAGTAAATTTTCAGAAAAATATTTTATTTTTGTTTTTAATCAATTCTTAATTTCAAAAATGTAATTTTATAGCATTCGATAAATTGAATTCATTATTAAATCATTAGCGGCAGGTATTATTTTGAAAGAAACTTATCATAAATGGTTTTCCGAATTTTTAAGCAGGGAGTTTGAAATGCTTGTATTTGGCCACGACGGACTCCCGGTTATCGCATTCCCCACTTCTCAACAACGATATTACGAGCTGAAAGATTCCAAACTAATTGAATCAGCAGCAAAGTTTATCGAATCGGGAAAAATAAAAATTTATTGTCCCGACAGTGTTGATTCGGATAGCTGGTACAACTATTCAATTCAACCTGCCGATAGAGTTAGGACTCATATCGGTTATGAGAATTTAATAATAAATGACGTAATTGAATTTGCAAAGCACGAAACAGAAATGAAAAGAGTTGTTTTGGCCGGCTGCAGTTTCGGCGCGTTTCATGCAGCAAATATTTCCTTTAAATATCCGGATAGAGTTTCCGGCTTAATCTGCATGGGCGGTTCTTTTGATGTAAAACAGTTTATTTACGGTTATTACGACGATAACTGTTACTTTAACAGTCCTCTGGATTATCTGCCGAATCTAACTGATCATTGGTATCTTGATAATATTAATAAAATAAAAATAATTTTAGGAACCGGTGACTGGGATATGTGCCTCGATGAAAATTTGCGGCTTTCAAAAATTTTAACTGATAAAGGAATTAATCACAAGCTAGATGTCCGCTACGGAGCAGGCCATGACTGGCCATGGTGGAGGCAAATGTTCCCGGAGTATTTAACAGAAATTGTAGACTAAAATTATAAAACTATTGATATCTAAAAAAGAATTGGAAAAATCTTTAACCCGATTTTCAGTATATTAACGGGGCACAAATTTAATTTAAAAAAATAAAATATATTTAGATCAAAAGTTTTTAAAAAAATTAAACAGAAATTATGGAATCTGAAAAACCAAATAAAATCAAAATCATTTATAAAAAAGCTCCTAATTACAGAACATACAATATAGAAGGGGTTGTAGGCGGGCTAACTCCGAAAGGGAAAATATTTATAGACTTATTTAATGAACAGTACCCTGTTGCGGAATATGTTGTCCATCAATTATCAAAAGACGGGATTTTAGGAAAAGCAGTTGAAAAGAAAATTGATGATGGGATTGTTAGAGAAATAGATTGCGGTATTTTTTTAGATATACCTACCGCTATTGCTATAACCGACTGGCTGTCTGCAAGAATTGAAGAATTTAAAAATAAAACTGCAGGAGGCAAATAGATTGTTTTCAATTAGTTCTGAACATATTACACGTTCAAATTATTTGTTGCATGATATTTCAACATCCGCTGATAATTCACGTTTGACTAATATTAAAAGCAGAGAAACATCTTCCATAACAGCCAATGATTTTAATATACTTTATTTTTCCAATATCGAATATTCATTTAATGCAGAAAGAGAAGTGCTTTTAATTAAATTAATAGATTTTAGATATAAATTAAGAAAACCCTTAAAAGTAAAAATTAGAAGACAAAATTGGAAAGTTATCGGTACAATTCCGGAACTGAATATTTACGAAATTGGAAGTACCGATTTTGATGTTTTACGAAAAATAAATAAAGAGGTTACAAAATTATTTAATGAATCGTCTAATTTAAATGAAAATCAATTTCGTTTCAAACCTGCCGGTATGAAAGAATTTTTGACAGAATATATTGAACGAGAATTTAGAGAAAAAGAACTGAGCTAAGCTTTCTATTCTAACTGGTTCCCGCCAAAAATTAGCCAAAAAAAATTTCATTGAATGAGCTTGGTATTTTTTGATAATCAATTAATATCAAAGATCATAAATGAACAAAAATCTATTTTTTTCTGCAGAATTTTTAAGATTAAACCAAGTGCTATTAAATAAAATAATTAACTGCCAATTAAAAGAAATACAATATTATCAAATCTAAAGAGAATTGAAATTTTAAATTCGGCCTGATTAAATTTAAAATTTACTAACCAACCTTCGGGAAATATTTTTCTTTCCTGATAAACCGTACAAATCCAGCTTGATTTGTGATATAGATTTATTTCTCAACAAGTTCCATTCATTATTATTATATTAATACCGGACTAAATCTTTAACTCTTTTCATTATTTAAGATAAATTAATGATGCAGCTAAAAATAAAATCACCCTTTGAAGTTCGGAGTAAAACAAGATATAATTTTCATGTTTCTAAAAAATGCCGGGATAAATACAAGTTTGACTTGAGTTTATATACAATTACCGGCGATTTAATTATTGCAAATTTTCCTTCCGCAAGGTTTTTATCGAATCAAATAAATGAAATACGCAGGAAAGAAAAAAGCAGGGAACAGTTTGTAACCGCGGGTCAGATAAATGCATTAGCCCTTATCCATGAAATTTATCATTTTATAATAAGGCTGTACGAAGAGAAATACAACCCGGATGTACTCTCACGTGGATTGCAGTATCTGCAAAAATCCCTGGGAGAGGATAATTTTTATGAACTTCTTCTTGAATATACAAAAGAATTTCCGCCGCTCGATATTTACAAAAATAAAATTTCCGCCGAAGAATATTTGAACAGCTCGACTCACGGTAAACCAAATAAAGAAATCATAATGGAAGAGTTAATTATTCTTCAAATAGAAAATATGAACCCTGCTACAATTTCATTGGAAGAATTATATAGCGATAAAACACTTTCGAATAAATCAAAATATGTAATTGCAGTTGATAATATTGAAAAATTTTTCGCAAAGGAAAAACCATTTGGAGCAGACAATCTTCCATTAATTCATTTTTTGCGAAAACCGGTTATCACTAATCCCTACAGCCTTGAAAAACAGCTGGATTATATTCGTGAAGTTTGGGGTATTTATGTTTATGATAAATTTAATGAAAGATTATTAAAAGGAAGAGATTTAATTTCAGAGGATCTTAAGCTTTTCCTTCAGCACGGCGGCGGTGAAAAAGGAACTCCTCCGGTTCCGGAATATGACTTTGATTATTTTGAAAAGCTCAGAGCCAAACTCGCTGCAGGGGTAAAATTAACTCCAGAAGAAAGCGCATATTATTATTCCGAAATAGAAAAATTTACGCTGGATTCTGTGTGGATGCCGGAAGTTGTAATGCTTGCGAAGAATGCATTTGTTTGGCTTGACCAGCTCTCAAAAAAATATCAAAGGTCGATTACAAGATTGGATCAAGTGCCTGATCAGGAACTGGATTTAATTGCAAGCTGGAATTTTTCCGCTCTCTGGTTAATCGGGTTATGGGAAAGAAGCTCTGCATCGCGTAGAATTAAACAGCTTACCGGGAATCCGGAAGCAGCAGCTTCCGCTTACTCACTTTACGATTACATAATTGCTCATGATCTGGGTGGAGAGGAAGCTTTTGAAAATCTGAAAAACAGGGCATGGCAAAGAGGAATTCGAATGGCAAGTGATATGGTTCCAAATCATACGGGCATTTACTCAAAGTGGGTTGTGGAGAAACCTCATTATTTCATTCAAAGCGATTATCCTCCCTACCCCGGTTATTCTTTTTATGGAACTAATCTTTCGGAAGACGCAAGGGTTGAAGTCCGTATTGAAGATAAATATTATTCACGAAGCGATGCGGCAGTTGTATTTCAAAGAAGAGACATGTATACAGGCGATATTAAATATATTTATCACGGCAATGACGGTACAAACATGCCGTGGAACGATACTGCACAACTTAATCTGCTGAATCCCGAAGTAAGGGAATCATTAATTCAAACCATTCTCCACGTTGCCCGCAAAACCCCGATAATTAGGTTTGATGCAGCAATGACTCTAACAAAGAAGCACTATCAACGGCTTTGGTTTCCACTCCCTGGAACCGGCGGAGCAATTCCTTCGCGCTCCGACTACTCAATGACACGGGAACAGTTTGATGCTGCAATGCCGGAAGAATTTTGGCGTGAAGTAGTTGACAGGATCAACCGCGAATTACCAAACACACTGCTTTTAGCCGAAGCTTTCTGGCTGATGGAAGGATATTTTGTCCGGACACTCGGAATGCACAGGGTTTATAATAGTGCGTTCATGCATATGATGATGAAGGAAGAGAATGAAAAATATCATTTTCTAATTAAGAATACACTTGAATTTAATCCTGAGATCTTAAAACGTTATGTAAATTTTATGAGTAATCCCGATGAAGAAACTGCTGTCAATCAATTCGGCAAAGGGGATAAATATTTCGGCATTACCGTATTGATGGTAACTTTTCCCGGACTTCCGATGTTTGCACATGGACAGATTGAAGGGTTGTCGGAAAAGTACGGCATGGAATACAAACGCTCTTATTATGATGAACATATCGATGAAAACCTCGTAAGGCGTCACGAGTATGAAATTTTCCCACTGCTTAGTAGACGGCATTTATTCAGCCAGGTTGAAAATTTCGAACTCTTCGATTTCATCGATAACAACAGCAAAATAAATCATAATGTATTTGCATTTACCAACCGTGTAGGCGACGATAGGGCGTTGATTATTTATAATAATTCATACTCTCAAACTGCAGGTACAATCAAATACTCATCACCAAAAGTTTCATCCGCAAATAGAAATCTTTCGACAACAACACTTGCCGATGCTTTAAACATCAAATACGATTACCAGTATTTTTATATTTACCATGATCACAAAACAGGGTTAGAATATCTTTTTTCAGGGAAGGAATTGCATGAGTACGGTTTTTACATTGCACTGCAGGGATACGAATACAGAGCGTGCATTAATTTTAGAGAAATTTATGATACAACCGGATTGTATGATCGTTTAAATAACTCGCTCAGAGGAAGAGGTGCTCATTCAATCGAACAGGTAGCAGTTGAATCACGTCTTTCGCCGGTTCATAATTCCCTTAATCATTTACTAAGTCATGAAATGCTGAATAATTTTGTAAGCTATTGCTTCCGTGAAGACAATCTGTCCGAAAAAGAAAATGGCCCGCATGAAATATTTTTTACGCAGTTAGAAAATAAATCATACAATCTTATCGGTGAAATTAATAGGCAGAATGATATTCAACTTGATGCGGCAAAATTCTATCAAAAATTAAATAACGAAGTTACCGCTTGCAGGCAGTTTTCAATATCCTGGCAAAAAAAATTATCTCAAAAAAGAAAATTGAAAATAGTTGATGATATTTCCAGTAATTTAAAAATTTTCAACCATGCACATGCAAATGTGAACCGGAACATTTTGTTTTGTGCTTTTGTTATTAGAGGACTAGAAAGCCTGAGTGATGATCATATATTTGAAAAATTTTTAATCTCAAAATCTTTGCTGTTTATTCTTGAAAATTCAAATCTCGGTTATGAATCGATAAATGAAAATATCCACCTAATCAAGATTTTATCTTCAAAAAAACTATTTACTTCAAGGGAAAAAAAGCAATCGAAAGCGGAAACAAAGAATGAAGTTATTTCGAATTTCACTTCGATTTTAGATAATGCCGAGGTGCAGAGCTTTCTCAACATCAATCAATTTGAAGGAATAACATATATAAGCAAAGAAAGATTGGAAAGCCTGCTGGATTGGATTTTTACTTTATGTGCAGTGGATCGATCGTGCGAATTATTTTTATCTCATTCTAAACTTAACGGCAGGAAAGCAGTAAAGAAAAATTCGAAAAAAGCACCGTCTTTGAATAAACTTGATAAAGAAAAAGCCTTACTGGAATCGCTGAAAACGAACTACACACTTTTTGAAAAGATAAAACAAGCTGCCTCAACAGAAGGATATAAGCTTTACGACATACAGAGAAAAATTTCGAATAACAATACCAAACCGGTAGCAAAAAAAGTTACAGAAGGAAAGGGGGCAAAAAAATCAACTGCTAAAAAAACGATTTCAAATAACAAACGCAGGAACCCCAATTGAAAAAACTATTACAGGTATTGATTTTAATTTTCTTCCTTTTCCCGTTTCAAATATTTTCCCAGAATTTTCAAGATGCATTTACTAACCTTACTTTCTCCGAGCCTGTTGGAATTTATGCACCGACCGACGGTACTGACAGACTTTTTGTAGTCGAACAATCCGGTAAAATAATCGTATTTGAAAATAACCGCCAAACAACTCAGACAAAAGAATTTTTAGATATTTCGGATTTGATTATCAGCGGCGGTGAAGAAGGTTTATTGGGATTAGCATTTCATCCGGATTACTCAAGCAATGGTTATTTCTATGTCGATTATACGGCTACAAATCCTTTAAGAACGGAAATTGCACGATTTCAGGTCAGTTCTACAAATCCCGATTCGGCAATTAAAAGCAGCCAGCAGGTGGTTTTAACTTTTAGTCAACCTTATTCAAATCATAACGGCGGTCAATTGGCATTTGGGCCGGATGGATATTTATACATCGGTACCGGCGATGGCGGCAGCGAAGGCGATCCGAATCATACTGCTCAAAATTTACAGTTGCTGCTTGGAAAAATTTTAAGAATCGACATCGACACTTCGGAAAACGGGATGAATTACGGTATTCCGCCAACCAATCCTTTTTATGGAAATACTCAAGGTTACATGGAAGAAATTTATTCATACGGAATGAGAAATCCCTGGAGATTCAGCTTCGATCCCGTTACCGGAATTTTGTGGTGCGGGGATGTTGGACAGAATAACTGGGAAGAAATCGACAATATAAACAACGGGAAAAATTATGGCTGGAGTTGTTATGAAGGTTTTGTTGCTTATAATCTAACCGGTTGTAATGCACCCGAATATATATTTCCACTTTTCGTGTATGATCATTCCGGCGGTAGATGTGCTATCACCGGCGGTTTCTTGTATAGAGGAAATCGAAGAGCGGAACTAAAAGGATATTATGTTTATGGAGATTATTGTTCCGCACAAGTTTGGAAATTCAATCCTTCTGATAGTTCAAATTATTCTTTCGGTTCGCCGAACTCATTGCTCCTGTCCTTTGGCGTAGATAAAAATAATGAATTGTATGCATGTACTTCAAGCGGAAAAATATATGAACCGGTTCCCGATATAAACGCACCGTCAAATTTAATATTAGGTTCTCCTGGCCCCGGTGAGGTTACGCTCCAGTGGACAGACAATTCGAACAATGAAACTGGGTTTTATATCCAGAGAAAAGGAACAAACAATATTTTTGAGACGATCGATTCTTCCGGCGCAAATACAACTTCGTACACCGACAACTTGTCGCAGACCGATACTTTTACTTACAGGGTAATTGCACATAACACCGCTTCTGTTTCGGATTATAGTAATGAATCTTCCATTGTTGTCACCGATCTTCCCGTTGAAATATCTTCTTTTACCGCTTCTGTCGGAAATAATTATGTTTTATTAAAATGGACGACTGCTTCAGAAAAAAATAATAGAGGATTTGAAGTTGAAAGATATTTCCGAAACAGTTGGTCGGAGATAGGATTTGTAAATTCTAAAGATTCCACAGGAACCGGGGATTTTTATCAATATAAAGATGATTTAACAAACGTTAATATAAAGGGAAATGTACTTTATAGAATAAAACAAATCGATTATGACGGAAGCTTTTCTTTTTCAAATACGATTTCGATAAATCTTAATTTTTCAGGCTTAAGTTACAACCTGCTGCAGAATTATCCGAACCCGTTTAATCCGTCTACTAATATTAATTATGATCTCCCGGAACAGAGTAAAGTAAAACTACAGGTAATTGATCTGCTGGGAAGAGTAGTAGCTGAATTAACAAACAGAATTAAAATTGCAGGGGCATACAAACAAACCTGGAATGCGGAAAGTTTTCCTTCGGGAGTTTATTATGTTAGGATGACAGCACATTCGATTGTTTCAAATAGGAATTTTTCGAAGACGATTAAGGTTGTTTATCTAAAATAATTGCTCTATGCTTCCTGCCCGCCGAAGCTTTTAACTTTGAGTACATTTTATACAATTATATTTATAATGCAATTGTTATCGCCTTAAATAAAAAACAGCGTAGGCGGGAATGCTCGATTCTTGTTACTACATGCTCATTGCTAGTTGGTCATTAGTAAAGTGTTATTGGTTATTAATACAATTGTAGAATAAAATATTGCTGATAGAGTTTATGTTAGTAAAATACAACTCCGGAGTTGAATGTTTGTAATATAAAAAAGCGAAGAAACTTTTTGTGCTCCACCGCAGCGTTATGTTTAAAGCGAGTATAATTATACTCTGATAGAAATGATTAAAAGATAAAGTAATGGTTCTCCTAAATAAATGAAAGACTTTAATTACCTCTTATAACAAACCTTTAACTACTCCGCCGTCAACATGAATAGTGCTGCCGGTTAAATAACCTGCTGATGCGGAAGCTAAATATGCTACCGTTGAAGCAATCTCCTCCGGCTTTCCTAACCGGTTCATGGGAACTTCTTTTGCCATATCGACAAGAATTTCTTCATGAGATTTTCCTTTTTCTTTAGCCTGTTTAACGGCAAGATCATACAATCTATTTGTTAATGTATAGCCCGGGGCTACATTGTTTACAGTGATATTATATTTGGCAACTTCGTTGCTTAATGTTTTTGCAAATCCCGTTACTCCGGCCCGTAAGGAGTTGGAAAGCATCAAAGCATCTACAGGCTGTACAACAGATAAAGAAGTAATATTTATTATTCTTCCCCATCTTCTGGAAATCATACCCGGCAGAACGAGTTTTGTTAATCTTATCGTACCCATTAAAAGAAGACCAAAAGCATCCGCCCAATCTTTTTCGGATAGTTCCATAAAATAGCCTGCTATCGGTCCGCCGGAATTATTGACAAGAATATCTACCGTTCCGAATTGTTTTGACGCTGCTTTATAAATTGTTTCAATATCGTCAATTCTGCTAACGTCGCAAACTATCCAAAGCGGTTCATTGCCGGTTTTATTTTTAATTTCATTTGCAGTATTTATAAGATCATTTTTCGTCCGGGAACAAATTACAACATTACAACCTTCTTCTGCGAATGCGAGCGCCACAGCTTTCCCAATCCCCTTGCTTGAAGCGGCAACAAGGGCCGTCTTTCCTTTAATTCCAAAATTCATTGCAACACCACTATTTAATTAATTCATTTTTAATGCTAATGTCTCGGCTCCATCATAGTTTCAACAATTTCCACCGTATCCATGGCAATAACCAATTCCTCGTTGGTTGGAATTCTAAAGACTGAAACTTTTGAAGTATCTTTGGAAATCAATTCTGTTTTATCTTTATTTCTTTGTTGATCCAGTTCAATTCCTAAAAATTCCAAACCGGTACATACCTCTTCCCTTATTTCTGAAGAATTTTCTCCAATACCGCCGGTAAACACCAAAGCATCCACACCGCCCATAGCAGCAGCATATGCACCGATATATTTTTTTATTCTATAGCAAAAAATTTCAAATGCATACCTGGATCGCTTTTGATCATTTTTCATTGAAGTGATAATTTCTCTCATATCGCTGCTTTCGCCGCTTATTCCAATCAGGCCGCTGTGCTTGTTTAAGAGTGTGGCTGCTTCGTGTAATGAAAGCCCTTCCTTTCCCATAATGTACAGAATTATAGAAGGATCAATATCGCCGCTGCGTGTTCCCATCAGCAAACCTTCAAGCGGTGTAAATCCCATCGTAGTATCTATTGACTTACCTCCTGAAATTGCAGCCATACTGCATCCGTTTCCAAGATGAGCGGTAATAATTTTTAACTCGTTTAAATTTTTGTTTAGAAGTTTCACAGCTTTTTTTGAAACATACCTGTGAGAAGTGCCGTGGAAACCGTAACGCCTGATTTTATATTTTTTATAAAGTTCATAGGGAATGCCGTACAAATAAGCCTTTGGAGGCATCTGCACATGAAACGATGTATCAAACACACCGCATTGCGGTGTATCGGGCAATACTCTTTTAACTGCCTGGATTCCTTTCAAGTTGGGTGGATTATGAAGCGGAGCTAATTCGATATTATCCTGCAGCACTTGAATGACTTCATCGGTTATTAAAACCGAGCCTGAAAAACTTTCACCGCCGTGAACAACTCTATGGCCAACGGCTTCAATGTCGCTCTTATCATCGATAACTCCGTGATTCTTGCTGAGTAAAACTCCAAGCACATATTCGATTGCTGCCGTGTGATCCAAAATTTCACCGACAACTTTTATCTCATCTCCATCATGTCTCTTATGCGTTAATACTGCGCCTGTCATTCCAATTCTTTCAACAACTCCCTTTGCCAATGCTTTTTGATCACCGGTATCAATGAATTGATATTTAATTGATGAACTTCCGCAATTTAATACTAATACTTTCATTTTTATTTTTCTTTTTTAAAATTAAAATTTATAATTAAGTAATAATCTTGCCGCTTTCATCGTACTTGTAAAATCCTTCGCCGGTTTTTTTACCCAATTTTCTTTCTCTTACAAGTTTTCTTAAAATCGGACATGCACGGTACCGGGGTTCGCCGAGCGTTCTCCAAAGAGTTTCCATCCAGGCAAGAACCTCATCGAGTCCCATCATATCTGCCATTTCCAAAGGCCCATTCGCAAAATTATAACCTAATTTCATTGCTGTATCGATATCTTTTGCCGTCGCAACTCCTTCAAGCAGAATATACATTGCTTCATTCAATAAAGGAACGATTGCACGTGTAGTGACAAATCCCGGATATTCGTAAACCTCTACAGGAGTTTTGCCAATCCTTGCCGCAAAATTTTTTACGAGCTCGACAGTTTCATTTGATGTATGAAGGCATTTTACAAGTTCGACCAATGCAACTTTGGGGACAGGGTTTAGGAAATGCATTCCTATTACTTTTTGCGGCCGGTTTGTACATTCAGCAATTTTCGTTAAGCTCAGTGTTGATGTGTTGGAAACAAAAACTGCATCCTTTATAGCTATTTGGTCAAGTTCACGAAATATTTTTTTCTTCAACTCAAAATCTTCATCGACTGCTTCAATAATTAATTCATACTTACTAGCTTTATCAAAAGTGAGTTCCCACTTTATTCTGCTAAGGATAGCTTTTTTTTCGGATTTGGTCATTGCCCATCTTTTAATTTCCCTGTCAATGGATTCTGACAAGTCTTCTTTTGCCTTGTTTAGATGAACTTCGTCTTTTTCAATTAAAAGTACTTCCATACCGGATGCCGCAATAGTCTGCGCAATTCCTTGCCCCATTACTCCTGCACCGATTATAGCGACGTCATTTAATAATTCCTGACCGCTGCTAAGCTTAGTTCGTTTAATTAAATCTTCTAATTTTAAATTTTCTTTCTGCATAATTTCCCCTACAATTCCTTCAATAGATAATTATTTAATGCTATTTGTTTTAAATTTAATATTTCATCAGCACTTAAAGATAATTTGAATTTTATCTTATTGCCAGAACTTTCAATTTTTAATTTATTTAAAATTTCGCTCACTTGTTTACTCCCTTCCGAAAACAAATCCATTGAGATGCCGCTTCTTAATGCAGTTGCAATTAAATGAGCGTCGCTAAATGACTTACAGCCAAGCCCGGATTGAAGCTCAAATTTTCCGTTTAATTCTGTACATAAAGAAGCTTCAGTTATCGAACCTGTTAATTTATTAACCGGAATATCAGTATGTTTTTTTAAAAGCTTCTCAAGAAATTCCGATATATACCCCCCCTGATCCGTAGCTATCCAGTATTGAGACTTGAAAGGGATTCTCTCGATAACTCCAATAAGTGATTTGTTTTCAGCTAACGAATTGTATTTTTTTTGAGTAAAACCGGAAACAAAATCATAATTATTTGATATTAATAGTAGAGAATCCTTAATAAACAAACAGTTGTAGAAAGGATCATTTTTAAAAGTATAAATAATTTCCCCGTTTAGTTCTGATTTGCCGTATTTGGTCTTATCATTAAAAATTTTTTTAATGTTATTAAAATTATTATTGAATACAATAATAAAGGTGTTGTTTCCCGGCCATGAGGCCGAATAAATTTGAGCAATATCTTTTTTCAACCCGGCACCGGTTTCATCGAAATCTTTTAGCCATCCGCCAAGTTTTTTTCTATTTAATTCAGGTTGAATTATTTTTCCCCAATAAGATGATTTTCTTAGTGCATCCAGATTCATAAATGAAATCAGCCTGGATTCGGAAGGCAAATAATTAAAAACTTCCCATTGGAGGCTGGAAATTTTTTCAAGTTTTTCCGGTGTTGAACAGCTCAATAATAATTGAGAAAAAATTATTAGGACAAAAACATAAAGGCTTTTCATATCAAAAATCTTTTTTCCTAAATGCAAGGGTTGATAGATACATCATCAGTAATAAAAATAATGCTGAAGTCCAAACCGGCTGATAGTCGTTTATCCCTTTGCCCGAAGCTAAAGATTTTGTCAGGTCGCCCAATAATTCGGTTGTCTTAGGGACAACATAATATAGAAAGCTTATAATTCCTTTTACAAAGCTGCTGTGAATGAATGAATCCATATTATTTTTAAAAAAATGCAGTAATGGGCTTAATACCAGAAATATTAAATACGCAACCATCATTCCTAAAATCGATGACTGAGTTAAAACACCGAAAAAAACAATCATAGCATATAATACAGCAAATGTAAAAGTTATAATTATAATCACTGTAAGAATATTAAAATTCCAGTAAGAAAATTTCAGAGATATTATCAGCCAAACTCCGACTATTAAAAATGCAATATTTATAAGTACGACTAAAATTCCGCCGAAATATTTTCCCCAGAGCAGCTGCGATCTTGAAACCGGTTTCGAAAGAAGCAAATCTATATTTCCTTTTTCAAGCATGTTCGGGACAAATGAGGCGCTGGAGAAAATTGCGAGCAATAGGCATAAGCTTGAAAGCGGACTGATAATAATAAATTGCAAAGTTGTTGCTACGTTCATTACAAAATTTTTCTGGGTTGTTACTGAAACACCCTGTACAAGCGAATCGGTGCTTATTAAGCTTGCAATTATAACTAATCCGAGAATGACTATAGCAGATATAATCATAAAGAAAATAAATACTTTTCTTTCCAGTGCTTCTTTAAGCGTAAACCACGAAAGTATTAAAATATTTTTCATTGGCTGTTTTGTTTATCCGATTCTGTAATTAATGAAATAAACATTTCTTCGAGTGAAGATTTCTGCGGCATAACTTCCCTGAGAAGTAATCCGCGGTTCCTAAAAAGATCTATTAAATTATTCAACTCATTAAGGTCAGCGACCTTTACATTCAGAGAGCCGTTCGATGCTCTTACCAAATTATATTTTGATTTAAATTCGTTTAGAATTTCTTCATTCAATTCACTTGAAAATGAGATTATAAATTCTTCCTTCTTTTCCGTTAGTTCCTGAACTGTTCCTTCGCGGATTAATTTTCCCTTGTTCAAAATCCCTACTCTATCGGTTATTAATTCCACCTCGGAAAGTAAATGGCTGTTCAGAAAAATAGTTTTAGAGCTATTTTTCAGATCGATTAAAATATCACGAATTTCCTTTCTGCCAATAGGATCGACACCGTCTGTAGGTTCGTCAAGAAAAATTAATTCAGGATCATTGATGAGAGCTTGCGCCAATCCCAACCTTTGCATCATTCCTTTGGAGTATGTTTTAACCTTGTTCTTTTTCCATTTGATAAGTTTTACAAGAGAAAGGAGTTCATCGGTTTTATTATCGAGTGCTTTCCCGCTCATCCCGTTCAATCTTCCAAAATATTTTAATACGGATTCGCCGGTTAAGTAAGGCGGATACTTATGATTTTCAGGAAGAAATCCCAGCTTATTTTTAATTTTATAATTTGAAATGTCCTCGTTCAAAATTTTGGCTGTGCCGTAAACCGGGAAAACAATACCAAGCAAAATCTTAATTAACGTGGTCTTCCCTGCTCCGTTAGGCCCGAGAAGCCCGTAGATAATTCCTGGAGGCACATTTAAGTTAAGATCGGTTAAAGCTTGAACTTTTTTCTTTCCGAAAGATGATGTATAAATTTTAGTTAAAGACTGAACTTCGACAGCATACATTATAAAATATTCTAATTTATTTAAATTATTCCATCAAATTTAACTAAAATTTACTGGATTCTTAAATTTCTGAGAATTAAAAATATTATTTGGAAATGAGTAGGAATGAAAAAATTTAGTTTAAATGAAGTGAAAGTGAAACTTTAAAGGTTGTACCTATTCCTTTTTCACTTTCGACTGAAATTATTGAATTGTTTAATTCGATATATTTTTTAGTCAACGCTAACCCCAAGCCGTTTCCCTCATAACTTCTTGAATACCCGCCTTCTTCCTGAGAGAACGGATCAAAAACTCTTGGCAGATAATCTTTTGAAATTCCAATCCCGGTATCAGCAATTTCAATTTCTATTTTTTCTTCATTTACGGGATTGACATCTATTCTTACTTTTCCCCGGTTTGTATATTTGACGGCGTTATCCAATAAATTTTGGAAGGCCTGCGAAAGTGTGTATTCATCGCCGCTGACTAAAAAGTCTTTTTCAGGCGAATTATAAATGAGTTCAATCTTTTTCTCATTAGCTATTGTTTTAAACTCACCGATCAATTTTCTCAAAAGCATATTTATATCAACCGGTTTTTTTATAATCTCAATTTCTCCTTGCTGCACGGCAGCCATATTTAAAATTAAATCGATTGTTCTTAATAATCTTCTGCTGCTGTTGTCTATCGAATCGAACGCATCGTGTAAATCGTTGTTTATATAATCTTTAACATAATCTTTTATTAATGTATTATAACTTAAAATAATATTTAAGGGTGTTCTGATTTCATGGGAGATTTGTGCGAGGAAATTTGATTTAAGCTCGTCGGATTCCTCCGCTTTATCTTTTGCAATTATCAGGGCTCTCTCTACTAATTTTCGTTCATGAATATCCACTATTGTTCCCGATGTCCCGGTAATTTTTCCTTCGTCGTCTGTTGAAAGCCTGGCATTTATTTCAATCCATCTGTAACGACCGTTTTTACTTGATATCTTAGCTTCTTTACGGAAGTATTCCTTTTTGCCATAAACTATATCTATGATATCGTCAATCAGGTATTTATGATAGGCAGGATGAACGAAATTTATAAGAGATTTGCCGAGACTTTCCTCAAGCTTATAGCCGGTTATCTCGGTCCAGTAAGGATTGAGAAAAGTAAAATTACCGTTATCGTCAGTTTGATAAATAACTTCACGAACAGCTTCTACAACAGAACGGTATTTTTTCTCACTTTCCTTCAATGCTTTGGCATCCAATTTCCTTTTTGTAATATTATTGATTACACCAATCGTACCGATTATTTTTCCCATGCTGTTTCTATAAGGTGAGCCGTGTATGCAGACCCAGATCTTTTCACCGTTTATCCGGTTCATTTCTACTTCATAAACATCGGATTTATTTTCATATCTGAGTTTATTTTTCTCCATGATCATCGGCCAATTTTTTCGATCAATGAATAAACTGTAGCCGATTTGCCCGATCATTTCCTCAACAGTGTAACCGATAATATTTGCCATCCCCTGGTTTGCAAAAAGAATTCTATCTTCCACGTCCGTAATTAAAAGCCCTTCGGTTAGATTTTGAACCACCATCCTGTATAATTCTTCGCTTTCTTTCAAAGCAACTTCGGTATTTTTTAAGTCGGTAATATCGAGCTGCATCCCCCAAATTCTCATCAAATATTTTTCATTAGTAATGCCTATCAAATTGCTGAGGAAAAATATCACGTTACCGTCTGAATTTTTTTTTGATGATTCGGAACCAGAAATTCTATAATTATTATTCACAAAATCGCTTATGTATTCTTTATTTGCCTGATCAGCAGACGGCCAAAAAGCTTCTAAATCTTTACCTGCCAAACCTGCATCTGAGGTCATGCTGTACATTTCATTCAAAGCTTTGTTGCATTCGGCTATATAGCCATATTTAAAAATCAATTTACGTTGTTCATCAGGGCTTAGGTCTTTCCGGATGAGTTTTTTAAATTCTATTCGAAAAACCCCCTCCATACTTTGTCCTAAAAATGTTTTATATCTTTCTTCATTTACTGTTAAATTTCTGTGTGCAATTCTCAGTTTCCCATAATAATTTTTCATCAATGAATAGAGGATTAACGCAGTGATCAAAATAAAAAATAGACCCTTGCTGATCTGGAATGTTCTCAGCAGATCCATATTTGAGCCTACTAAAAAGTTACTGATTTTATCGGATAGGACTATCCAGAGAGATCCAAGGATTAAATAAATGACTGTAATTTTTAAGCCGGGAATATCGTCAAATAGACTTTTAAAATAGTGTTTAAACGGTTTCATATACTCTGATTCATATTAAATAATCAAGGAATTAAATATTATAATTCCCGTGAGCCTTATATAAATGAGGAGTACAAAGCAAAAATAGTGCCTAATTTACGATCGGAAAGCGGATTATGACAGTTGTGCCTACATTCAATTTACTTTCAATTTTGAACGAACCTTCATTTTTTTCGACGAATTCTTTAACCAACAGAAGCCCTAAGCCTGTACCGTATTCTCTATGAGTTCCGGGAGTGGAAAACATTTGGTTCGACAGTACTTTTTCCATGTCATTTTTACTCATCCCAACACCAAAATCTTCAACTTTCAATTCAACCTGCGACGGTTGATCGAAAAAGCTAATAATGTTCGTTGAGATTTTAACTTCACCCCCTTTTTTAGTGAATTTAATTGCATTTGAAATGATGTTTTGTATGATTGAATTTAACATATCTTCATCGACAAATACATAAATATCTTTTTCAATATCGCTCATCAATTTAATATCTTTTTTAACGGCATTGCCTTTTAATAATTTAAGGCAGTTACTGACATTTTTTTGCAGATTTATCTTTTCGGGAGAAAATTCAAAACTGCCAATCTGAAAACGTGAATATTGGAGAAGGTTATTAGTCATGCCGAAAAGATTTTTGGAAGCTTCATAAATAACATTTAAATATTCCTTAATTTCTTCATCTGTGAGAGTATCATACTCTGAAGTTAGAATCTCCGAAAATCCGAGAAGAGAATTGAAAGGGCTTCTTAAATCGTGAGATATTAAAGAAAATAATTTATCCTTCGATTGATTTAATTCTTTCAGTTTCTCCAACAAATCATCTTTTTCCTGCTGCACTCTTTTGCGCTCAATTGCTCGGGACACCGAATAAGATATAACTTGGAGCGTTTCTTTCTCGGTTTCGGTATAAGTTTTTTCACTCTTGTAATCCTGGACGACCATAGCACCGATAGTATTTTCCAGAATTTTCAGAGGTACGCCAAGCCAGACTGATGATTGAGTTCCTACTAATTCAGTAACACCTTGCTTTGACAATTTTTCATCCAGTTCCTTATCGACTAAAGTGGCTTCCCCGGTTGAGATAACATATTCAGTTAAACCTTTTCCGAACTTTTGAGGAGGAGCAAATTTGTCAAATTCGTCAACAAAATACGGAAAAGAAATCATGTTTTCTTCTTTATCGTACAAGGCAATATAAAAGTTATCGGCAGGCATTAATTCCCGAACGGATTGATGAATGAATTTGTACAGTTCATCCAGATTTATTTCCGAATTGGCATTTTCCAAAATTTTATGAATTGCATGCTGAATTTTTTCATTCTGAACGCTTTCGGTTATGTCGAGACCGGAACTTAAGCTGTACAAAAAATTACCATTATCATCTTTAATTATCGAATTGCTCCAACGGATAATTATTTGAGAATTGTTTTTACCGAGGATCGATCCGGCAAAATCTTTAGGTAGTTCATTTATTTCGCCGGCAGTTAGTTTAACAAAAAGTTCCCTGCTTTCTTCTTTTGAGTAATCCGGCAAATAATTATCAAACCAATTTTTACCGATGATTTGATCTTTATTATATCCTAATATTTCTGCCCCTTTATTATTAATCATCAAAACAGTTTGTTTATCATCGAGCATCAACAAGATTACTTCCGCTATATCGAATATCCTGTTTATCTTATTTCTTTCGTCATCCAGTTCGGTGATATATTCTTCAATTAAAGAAAGATCCCTTAGCACACCAATGCTTTTTAACCGTTCACCTTTTTTTGAAAGTGTAACAAGAGAATTATCTTCAATCCATCTGCCGGAGCCGTCCTTTGCCTTTATTAGATATCTGGCATAAAAATCTTCGACGGTTTCCTTTTTACCGTTTACATTAATGTCAAAGCGGTTTAATCTATCGATAATTTTATCTTGAACAATTTTGGAAAATCCGAGCTTTTTTATTTCTTCAGGATAATAACCTGTCAATGATTTAATATTTTCACCGATATAATCATAATCTTTGGTTTGATGATCATACCTGTAAAGTACTTTTATTGAATCATTTAGAAGTAATTTTTCTTTTGTGCCGATCATTTTTTTAATATTTAATTTTTGAACCTTTTTGGACAGTAAAAAAATTTAAGTTGCTAATTTGTAACATTTAATATGCTAATATAATAAAATGAGTATTGTTATAAATGAAAAATCTGGTCTTGCAATATTTAAAAAATTGAAGGAAATGAAAAATATAAGACTAAATTATCGGCAGTCTTAAAAAAAATGCTTGCTTATGATCAAGCCTATTTTTATTTTTATGTAGATTAAATCTGAATAATTTGTAGTTAATAAAATGAAATCAGCATCAGAATTAAATTCCGGTGAAAAAGGAATAATAAGTGAAATAGATTGCAGCCATCCTTCTTCCAGGAGAATATTGGAAGTCGGTTTTACACCCGGCCAGGAAATCGAGTTGGTTTCTAAATCTATATTCCAGGATCCCATAGCATTTTCAATTCGTGGTACGATTATAGCTATTAGAAAAAATGAAGCCGAATGTATTAAGATTACATGAGTTTAAAAACCGTTGAAAAAATTCCCCTTATTACTCTGGTGGGGCCACCTAATTCAGGAAAAACGACTTTATTTAATTACCTCAGCGGTAAAAATTTTAAAACAGTAAACTATCCCGGCGCAACCGTCGAGTATTCAATTTCGAAAATGCTCGGTAGGTTCGGTGTTAATGCCAATCTCATAGATTCACCGGGAATAATAAGCCTGATCCCGAACTCACCGGATGAAAAAGTTTCCGTAGACTCACTCTTTAATAATCCAAATTACGGTGAAAGCGATCTCATAATTGTAACCGTCGATGCCAGCCAGCTATCAAGACATCTTTTTCTTGTAAAACAATTAACCGAAACAGGATTTAAAATAATTATTGCACTCACAATGTGTGATCTTTTAAATCGTAAAGGCCTTTCTGTTTCAGCGGCAAAACTTAGCTTAATTTTTAACTGTGAAGTTATAAAAATTGACGGTAGAAGCGGTAAAGGAGTTCAGGATCTTATCTTTAAGTTGGATAAAGAATTAAAAGCATTAAATAAAATTGAAAAACGCAGAACTATAAAAAATATTTCGGATGTTAGGAATGAAGAATTAATCGGAATTTACAGCGATATTGAGAAAATTGAAAACGAAGTTTTATTCGAAATACCTTCAAATGGATATGCGATTGATTTAATCAATGCAAACAAAAATCTGCATATTATAAATAGCACATTAAAGAAAAATATCAGAAGTGTTGATGAAAAATCTCTAAAAATAGACAAAGTACTTTTACATCCGGTGTGGGGATTGGTGTTTTTCTTTATGATAATGTCCGCAATGTTCACATCAATTTTTTGGTTGGCAGAACCATTAATGAGATTAGTCGATGAACTATTCGGCTTTTTGTCTGCCGAAGCAAGCATTCTTTTAGGGTATAATTGGTTAGGGGATTTTATTTCCAATGGGATAATCAGCGGTACAGGTTCGGTAATAGTATTTGTTCCGCAAATTTTTATTCTCTTTTTAATATTAGGAATTTTAGAAGATACGGGCTACCTGGCAAGAGGTGCAATGCTGATCGATAAACCGCTCTCAAAAATCGGGTTAAATGGAAAATCTTTTGTCCCGATGATTTCAGGATTCGCATGTGCAATTCCTGCAATGCTTGCCGCAAGAACAATTCCCAACAGAAGAGAGAGGTTTTTAACGATCTTTATTCTACCTTTAATGAGCTGCAGTGCAAGACTTCCGGTTTACGCACTTTTAATTGCTTTCCTGCTTCCTGCAGATGAATCATGGATTGGCGGACTTGCCCTTGCAGGTATTTATGTTCTGAGTATTTTAAGCTCTATATTCTTTGCATCTCTAATTAACGGATTTAAAAATAAAATAATTAGGGAAACGGATTCTTCCTCTTTCATCCTTGAATTACCTTCATACAGGGTTCCAAAACCAAAAGTTATTTTAAGCAATACTTACACCAGCTCGAAAATTTATTTAAGGAAAGCCGGCCCGATAATTTTAGTTTTCTCAATATTATTGTGGATGCTGACATATTTCCCTAATTACAATCCTCATGTTGAAACCAAAAATTTAACAAAAGAAGAAGTCATTCAAACAAAAAGTTCCGAGCGTTTAGCTACTTCTTATGCCGCCGATATGGGGAGAATGATTCAACCTTTTATGCGGCCTCTCGGATTGGATTGGCGCGTCGGTGTTTCATTAATTGCAGCGTTTACTGCAAGAGAAGTTTTCGTTAGTTCAATGGCGCTAATTTTTAAAGTTACTGATAACGAAGATTCGATTCAAAATTCTATGATTAAAGCGATGAGAACAGCAAAAATAGAAGGTACGAATATCAAACTCTTCACACCGGCAACAATTACGGGGCTCATTGTATTTTTTATATTTGCGCTTCAATGCCTTTCAACAATAGCAGTTTCTAGAAAAGAAACCGGCAGTTGGAGAATTCCCATACTGCAAATTCTAATGTTTACCGGAACTGCATATTTACTCACCTTTATTACAGTAAACGGCCTCAGAGCTCTCGGTTTAAACTGATAAATGAATGTCAACTAATCTTGCTATTATCTCGGTTCGGGTTTATTTTTAAACGTTAATTAGAAATCATTTGAAAAAAACTTAAATTGAATCATCCGCAGGCATCTCAAATATTTACTGAATTTTTAAAGCGGGAAAAAAACCGGATAACCCCGGAGAGGTTTGAAGTTCTCGATGCCGCTTTGGATTATAATGGCCACTTCGGCGCCGACGATTTATTTATCTTGATGAAAAATCAAAAGTCGAGCGTCTCGCGTGCAACTGTTTACAAAACTGTTGAACTCCTGGTTCAGTGCGATCTTTTAAGCAAGAGAAACTTCGGTGATAATATGACCCGCTATGAAAGCAGCTTTAAAAAACAGGTGCATGATCATCTAATTTGCATGGATTGCGGAAGAATCGTTGAGTTTACTAACCCAAAACTTAAAAATTTGCCTGATGAAATTGCAGAGAATTTAGGTTTTGACGTCGAAAGTCATTCCTTTAATATTTTTGCAAGATGTAAGAATATAAAAACCTGTAAATTTTATAAAAATCGTTAATTGGTATTTCCATTTTATTGCCGGGAAAATAAATGATTAGACAAAAATATCCTTTAACATGGAACAAGGAAGATTTTTCAATTAAAATTTTCTGCTCTATACCAAACATTGCGACTGGAATTTTGATAAGGGCAGGCAAATCTCTTTTTGTAGTCGATCCGGGGGATGGGATTCTAAGGGATCTTAATCATGAAATAGGAACAAAAGAAATTTTAAATATATCCGATATCTTTGTAACTCACGGTCATCACGATCATGTAGGTGGTGTCTGGTCACTTCTTACTTACATGCGAGTTATGAATAAGAAAACAGACTTGAAATTATTTTACCCGAAAGGATGCATTGAAATAGAAAGCATTTATAACGCATTCAAAAAAGTTTATTCGAAGTCTATTCCCTACCGCATAAATTTGATAGAGATCGATAAACCCAAAAGCCTCAAAACAAAAAATACAACCGTACGCCCTTTCCCCGTCATTCATAAAGAATATCTTCACAACGGAGTTACAACAAGACGTGTACCTTCACTCGGTTATAAATTTTCATATAACGGTTTGAAAATTTGTTACGGAGGCGATACGGCATATTGCGATGAATTGGCAGTGCAGGCTAAAGGCTCTGATCTTGCGATAATTGAAGCCGGGCATGAGGATGAAACTCCGGATGAAATGCATATGACTGTCGGTGAGGCAAAATCAATTGGCGAATCCGCAAAAGAATTTTTTTTAGTTCACGTACCAGAACATTAAATTTTTTAACTATCCAAAAGGGGTTTCTAAAAATGAAGAATATCTTAACCATATTGTTTGTCCTTTTAGTTTCGTACTTCCCTGCTTTACATTCACAGGATAATGATACACCGGAAATTACTGCAAAGGAAATCCAGGCGCACATAAATTATCTTGCTTCTAATGAACTGAAAGGAAGGTTTACCGGAACACCTGAATGTTATTTGGCTGCACAGTACATTGAAAAATATTTTAAGGAATATTCACTGCAGCCGCTTTTCAACGGAAGCTATTACCAGGAATTTCCTTTTATTTCCGGAATCGAATTAACCGGCGAAAATTCTCTTTCAATAAAGATGAAAGACAAGAAATTAAATCCGGAATTAAAAAAAGATTGGATTACCGCACCATTCTCGGGGACTACATCGGTAAATGCAAATGTTGTCTTTGCAGGCTACGGCATTTCTGCTCCCAATTTAAATTATGACGACTACAACGGGATAGATGTTAGCGGGAAAATCGTAATTGTTATGAGGTACAACCCGGAATATGATAAGCCTCATTCAAAATTCGGCGAGTTCGAAAGCTTTAGATACAAAGCAAACACTGCAAGAGAAAAAGGCGCTGCCGGAATAATTTTCGTTAACGGGCACAAACCGGATAAAGATGAAGACAATTTGATGGAGTTGAAATACGATGGTGGTGCATCAATCACTAATCTCGCAGCAATACAAGTTAAGCGCGATATTGTAGATCAGCTTTTTTCCTCAAACGGTTTAAGCTTTGCGTATTATCAGGAAAAAATTTCAAAAGATAAAAAGCCTGCTTCATTTGAATTTAAAGATCTTACCATCAGCCTAAGTACAGGTGTAAAACAAATCGAAAAAACAAGCTGGAATGTTGCCGGATATATCGAAGGAAATGATCCGGAATTAAAAAACCAATATATTGTTATAGGAGCGCATTTTGATCATCTTGGAATGGGAGAAACCGGTTCACTCTACAGAGGAAAAGAACCCCAAATTCATAATGGTGCAGATGATAATGCATCCGGAACTTCGGGAGTTATTGAACTTGCAGAAAAATTTTCTTCTGAAAAAGATAAACTGAAAAGAAGTATTATTTTCATCGGATTTTCTGGCGAGGAGTTAGGCTTACTCGGCTCAGGTTATTTTGTTGATCATACACCTATTCCGACAAAAGATATGGTAACCATGTTGAATATGGATATGATTGGAAGATTAAATGCGGATAATCAATTAATCGTTTACGGAACCGGCACATCAGACGGATTCAAAGATTTATTGAATAACGATAACAAGTACGATTTTAAACTGGCATTTCACGATGAAGGATTCGGACCAAGCGATCAGTCCTCGTTTTATGGGAAAGATATTCCGGTTCTATTCTTTTTTACGGGAACGCATCCCGATTACCACAGACCAACGGATGATGCCGACAAAATAAACAATAAAGGTGAAGAAAAAGTTCTTCATTACGTTTATGATATTGCAGAAAATTTAGATGAATCTGCAGACAAACCGGCTTATGTTTCAGTTCCGAGAAAACAGGGAGAATCTACCGGACAATGGAAAGTTTATGTCGGTACCGTTCCGGATTTTGGAAGTAATGTTGAAGGATTCAAATTATCCGGAGTGAGCGAAGGAAGCCCTGCTCAAAAAGCAGGTTTGAAAGGCGGCGATATCATGATCAGCTTTGCCGGTAAAAAGATTACAAATATTTATGATTATGTTTATGCTCTTAAAGAATCCGTACCCGGAGACATTGTTGATGTTGTTGTTTTACGCGACGGTAAGGAAATGACATTTAAAGTCGAGCTCAGCGCAAAATAATTTATTAATTCAGTCTGTGCAGTATAGAGAGATGACATCTTTTATTAAAAAATAAATAGATGAATTTTAAATTAAAATGTTCTTTTGATTAGAATTCATAATATGAAGAAAGATGTTATCTCTCAGTTCGTATTGTAATTATGAGTATAGATTATTTTTATATCGGAGCCATAATTAATCAATCCGTTTCTTCCAGCTTAACCATATCGAAATAAACTCCGCCTTTAAGCAACTCAGAAAATCCGCCTCTCAGATAAATATAAATACTGTCATTTTCTTTCGAATCGAAAGTTTTCTCCAATGAATATTTCTTCCATGATGCCGATGTTATTTGCAGTGAACTACTTTTGAATGCAGAATCCTTATTTATTCCAAACCAGGCAGTACCGTTAAGCTTATCTTTTTTTCCCATTAAAGTTAGCCTGTAATTATGTAAACCGGCAATGGATGGAACAGCAGTTTTCAGAATAACCGGAGGTCCCCAATGCCCCTCAAGATAAAGAGAATATTTATCTCCGTTTTGAGGTACATCTTCACGGAATTTTACAACAGCAGTATCCCTCACTTCCCATTGCTGCAACGAGGGTTTATTATCCTTTTCAAATGATGAATAAAACAAAACTTTTGAGCCTATCATGTAACAACCTATAATGAAAATCACATTCATCATTAAAATGCTTTTAAGAAATTTTAAGTTAAGTAACTTCTGTACAGATGCAATTATTTTCATTGTTCATTGCCTTATATTGAATTAAAAATTCATATTTTGATTATTTACAGAAAAAGATGCAATTAATATTTTCGTTTGAAATTTAATTAAGCACAACTAATATGACAAAATTTAGTAATAGATACATTAAAATGAAACTTCATTACTCTTTTTTGATATGAGTGATTGTTTACATCAAGAACTAAGTTCTTATCTGCCGTCACTTATGTTTTTTCATTTATTTATTAATATTACTGATAATTAACATTTTGGGAAAATCATAATGAAGACTAAGTTCGGAATAATTATTTTAATTATTTTTATCGTGTCTTTAACCACTGTAATTATTATTGATAACCTTAAACCAATTCATATTTCGGCAACCACAATTGCTCAAGACTATAACAACGATGCCGATATCGCCAATAAAAAATACCTTAACCGAAATGTAGAAGTAACCGGCAGCGTTAAAGCTTTTTATAAAATAATGAATACCCGTAATGTACTCGAACTAAATACGAATGTTTCATCTCAAAATTTATTTTGTTTTTTTACATCACAGCCTACTGAGTTTCAAGCCGGCAGCTTAAAGCAAGGGCAAAATATAACGGTAGAGGGCAAATGCTTAGGAAATGACGCTTATAAATTTGTTAAGGGAATAAAAATAGATGTCGATCAAATTATCTCTAAATGAAGAATATGTCCAAAATTTTTTTATATTTGAAATTAAATAAATTCAAATTGATATATGATTTGGATACAAAAAGAAATCACAGTTTCGAGGAAAAACCGTGGCTTCCATTTAATTACATCCGAAATAATAAGCCAGGTTCCTGAAATAAAGAATATTTCTAAAGGCATAGTAAATATTTTTCTCAAACATACTTCCGCCTCACTCTCGATAAATGAAAATGCTTCAACGGACGTAAGGCGAGATATGGAAAAACATTTTAACAAGATGGTGCCGGAAAACTCTCCTTACTTTGAACATCAGTTGGAAGGGCCTGATGATATGCCGGCTCATATAAAAACTGTAATGCTCGGCAACAGTTTAACCATCCCGGTTACAAACGGAGAATTAAACCTCGGCACCTGGCAAGGAATTTATTTAAATGAACATCGAAACTATGCTCATCATAGAAGCATAGTTATTACAGTTTTTGGAGAATAAATTCAGGTTAAAAGAAAAACCTGACTCCAACCCTGAACATTATTCCACTCATATTGAACGATCTTTCAAATGTTCTTTTAACGCCGGTAACCGGATCAGTCACTTCATATTGCCAGCTTGGATTTGACGAATGATAATCCACTTCTGCAAGAAGATCCGATCTGCTGCCGAGTTCATAATATGCACCGGCGCCGATTCGCCAATTAAAATCGAATGCAGCTTTAAATTCACTTTGGCTGGGGTTATCGAAGTTGTTGTAATTTATAAGGAGCGCTTCTGCACCGATTCCCCCGGTTACAAATCCTTTGGTTCTTGGTGAAATCGGGAAATTCACACTTACATGAATCATTACCGGTAGTTCATTTAAATTTGTTTTTGCTCTTAATTCATTGGTTGTTCCGCCTATGCCGCTGTAGTACTGGTTAAAACTATTAACAAGGCTTTCATCGACATAATTTTTATGAAACCAATCGATGCTCCAGCCGAAGCTTACCCGTTGATCAAAAAAATGTTCGCCTTCATATCCAATAATAAACCCACCGGAAGTTGCACTTGGCACGAAATATCCCAATTTAATAGACGCTGAACTCCATTGAGCAAATATACTCGTAGAACAAATTATTAATAGAAAAAATAACTTTTTCATTTTTCCCTGTTAAATTGTTGACGGAAGAGTAAGCAATTAAAATACCGTTTACTCAATTGTGATAATTTCAAAAAAAATTACCACCAAATTTACTAAACCGTCCAAATAAAAAGACATGATTGTACAAATAAAAAAAATCAAAAATTTATTTTTTATGGAAAATAATGCGGTTTGTTGTAGAAAAGTAAAGAATTTTTTTAAATGTAAACGCATCGTAACACAGATTACTAATCTGAGCTATATGGGTTATAATTTTTTATTTACTTACGAATACCAGATAAAATTATTTTTTACTTCTGAAGAAGTAAAGATTACCAAAAAAGAAATAGATATAAATCCCGGCGTAAAGTTTACTTTATCAGTTTATTAATTTGGAAACATCTCCAACCTTTAATCATCAAACTGAAAAGACTTGTTTCATTTCTATAATTAAGTATTAAAAAATTATCAAACAAAGATTTAAGAATTATAATGCCATTTCTCCTTATTTGCCTGAACTTCTTCCGGTGTTGGCATTGGTTTTTCTTCGGGCCGCTTGGGTACTATTCTTGACTTACCAACAATTCTTGCATTTAATTCAATATCATCTTTAAAAACATCTGGAACCATATCCTCTTCAAATATGGCTTCCCATGGACATTCGGGTACGCATGCATTACAATCAATACATTCATCGGGATCGATTAACAGCATATTTTTAGGGATAGATTCATCATCCCCGGTGTATTCATAAATGCAGTCGACCGGGCAAACTTGAGTACACGCAATGTCTTTACAGTCTAAACATAATTTCGTTATTATATAAGCCATATCTTTCCTTTTTTTATTATTTTAGTTAGAAAATTGTATGGGATTAAAAAGATTTAATCTTCGCTTAAATTGAAGGATTTAAATAATGTTCGTCTTAATAATAATAAAAATGAGCTATTATTTCCCGTGATTGGAAACACTCATTTTATATATTAAGATATCACAAAAAAAATTTTATAAAAAACTTTTAAAGGGAAAAATATTTGCAGAAAAAAACAAAGAAAATTTTATTTGTCTGTATGGGAAATATCTGCCGTTCTCCATCAGCAGAAGCAATAATGAAAAAATATTTGACCGAAGAAAATCTTGACAAAGAAATTTTTATCGATTCAGCGGGAACAATTTCTTACCATGTGGGAGAACAACCCGATCCGAGAATGAAGCTTTATGCAGAAAAAAGAGGATATCAATTAAATCATATCGCGAGGCAATTTGATCCGCACAAAGATTTCAGTAGTTTTGATTTGATCCTTACGATGGATCAAGAAAACTATAATGATATCAAATCTCTGGATGTCTCCGGAAAATATTCATCAAAAATAAAAAAAGTAATTGGCTATTGTTCAAAATATAAAATCGATGAAGTTCCCGATCCGTATTTCGGTGAAAGAGAAAATTTTGAGCAGGTAATAAATATTTTGGAAGATGCCTGTCGCGGATTATTAGAAAGCGTTAAAGATGAACTTAAAAACCGAAGTTAAAAATAAAATAAATGAATTCCTGAACTCTGAGATTGATTCGATTTCTTCGCTGGCAGGTGGTTGTATCAGCAACGCTTATAAAATTATAACTAAATCGAAGATGAAGTATTTTCTTAAAATTAACGATTCAGCCGGAACAGACATGTTCGTAAAGGAAGCGCACGGGTTAAACGAACTTAAAAAAGCCGACACCATTCGAGTACCTGAAGTTATAGCTTTCGATAATGAATTTATATTGCTGGAATTTCTGGATACGGGTCGTAAGTCTAAAAGATTTTTAGAAGATTTCGGTATCAATTTCGCGAAGCTGCATAAATATATGGGAGAATTTTTCGGCTTTTATGAGAACAATTACATCGGTTCGAATATTCAGAAAAATTTGTCGGATAACTATATTAAGGACAACTGGATAAAGTTTTATTTCGAAAACAGGATTATGTTTCAGTTTCGGCTTGCTGAAAAAAACGGATATGCAACCGGTGAGTTAAGAACTTGCATTTCGAAATTATCCGATAGAATTGAAGAAATAATCGGTGACAGCCTTGAACCTCCATCCTTGCTGCACGGCGATTTGTGGAACGGTAATTATATGGTTGACGAAAACGGAAATGCCTGCATTATTGATCCGGCAGTTTATTACGGGCATCGTGAAGCCGATTTGGCAATGACCAAATTATTCGGGGGTTTCGGCGTTGAATTTTATAAAGCTTACAATGAATATTTTCCTTTGCCTGACGGGTACGAATACAGGGAAAATATTTATAAACTCTACCATGTTCTTAATCATTTAAATCTTTTCGGTACGGGATATTATTCGCAGGCGATCTCTTTAATCAATTATTATTTATAATAAAAAAGAGATGACATCTTTTCTTCAATTAAAGATGTCATCTCTGTTATTTCAATGTTATAAATTTAATTATTATTTAACGTCAAGCACCTGCACATCAAAAACTAAAGTTGAATTCGGAGGAATAGTACCCATATTCCTGCTGCCGTAAGCCAAACCCGGTGGAATAATAAATTTAGCTTTTCCACCTTTTTTTAATAACTGAATTCCTTCATCCCAGCCTGGTATAACCTGTCCTTTTCCTGCCACAAAAGTAAATGGCTGATCTCTTTCAACTGAACTATCGAATTCTCTGCCATTAAGCAAGAAACCTGAATAATGAACGGTAACCGTGTCACCCGGTTTTATTTTATTACCAGTTCCCTGTTCGAGGATATAGTACTTCAAACCGTTCTTAGTTTTTTCATACTTTGTGGAATCAACCTGCCACGGAGTAACTTTTATCTGGTCTTTAACCGATAATAATTCTATGGTAATTTTTAATTTCGAATTTGGCGGAATCGGCCCGATTCCTCTTTTCCCATAAGCCAGATCTGCAGGAATTATCATTGTCCTGGTTCCACCTTCTTTCATACCGACAATCCCTTCATCGACGCCGTTTATAAACGATCTTTTACCAAGTACATATTTAATAGGACGGTTGTGAAGCCTTGAGTCACCGATGCTTAATTTTTTCATATCGGGATTTTTCGTCCAATCGGAAAATAGATCGGAAGAATCTTTAACAATCCAGCCCTGAAAATGTACAGAGACTAATTCTCCCATTGTCGCTGCTTTTCCAGTTCCGACAACATCATCTTTATATTTCAAACCGTCTTTTAATGTAACTACTCCTTCCTCATGTTTTGAACATCCGATAAACAAAAGGAGCGGCAATAGCATGATAAATAGATATTTCATTTCATTATTCCTTTTAATGATTTTATAATGTAGTGATTAATTTATTAACTAAATAATTACCCGGATTTTTTTCCGAACATAAATTCCAAAAATCTCCATACCTGTCTTCGCCAATAAACTTCAGAATGTTTTGCATTTTCATCTTTATGATAGATTAGATCTTTTCCTTCAACGAATCCTTTTTCGCGTAAAAGTTTCAACATTTCATCGACGCCGTTCATGAGACTATCTTCCAATCCAATCGTACCAATATCAATAAATATTTTCAATAGCTTTTTAGGACCTGTATAATTTTTTACCGGCGTTATAAAATTATATCTTCTAATATCAAAAGCAGGAGAAATGCAAATTGCCTTTGAAAATACATTAGGGTAATTCCATGCAAGCATAAATGAAATTAAACCTCCCAACGATGAACCTCCTACGGCAGTATTTTTTGCATCCGGAAGTGTTCTGTAATTTTTGTCGATTAAAGGTTTTAATTTATTAACAACGAATTTCATGTATGAATCACCGCTATCGGTTGGCGCGTATTCCGAAGAACGATCTTCAGTATTATAAATACCAACGACAATAATTTTTTTAATTGCACCTGCTTTTATCAAGCTGTCTGCTGTTTCATCAATTCCCCAATCAACATTGAATGCTGAAGTCTGCGGATCAATAATATTCTGACCATCCTGCATGTAAAGAACAGGATAATGTTTAGCCAAATCTGTTTTATATCCCGGAGGAAGCCAGATAATAACATCTCGCGGTAACAAATTTTCACCGGTTAAATTCTTAATATATTCAACATCGCCTGTAATTTTACCGGAGATTTTTCTCTTAAATTGATTCGCCCAATATCTCACTGTAAAAGTCAAAGCGGTGTCGTTTTTAATTTTTAGTGTTTTATTCGATGGAATAGTTTTGTCGTCGTTTAATGCCTCCGATGACCAGGAACCTTGAGTGAATTTGAATTCGATTTTCGAATTTAAGGAGAAACTGATTGTTTTATTCCATGTAGAATCGTTTATTTTATCCATCTCAATTCCTGCAGGATTCCAGTTTCCCAATTGCCTATTATTTCCTGTTATATAAATTTTTACGGAGTCAGGCAGGTTTTTTGAAATCACAACAAATTTAATATTACTGGTCTGCTGTGCAATAATAATTATTTGTGCAAATAGAGTAAATAGCAGTATTAAATATTTTTTCATTACAGTAAGGGTAAAATAAGCAATAATGTTTTATTACCAAATGATATTGTGAACGTACAAATCTATTTATAATAATAGCTTCATATTGTTGAAATCAATAAAGACGTTGTAAATTTTATCGATATCTCTTAGTGACGCGGCTTTCCGCTTAGGAGTCATTTTAAAATAAAAAAGTTTTGCCAAAAACTTGTATTTATTCGAAGCTATTTATTTTCTTCCCATTGTACTGATTTTTATTCAAATCCAAATTATAATATTTTTTATTTAAAGATTATGTTAAACTTCTATAACTGTTTGATGTACTTATCTTTTATTTGAAGGAGGTACTGATAAGCCTCTTCGTAATTGTTACCAATCTTTCCGTCAAGAATTGCTTCTTCAATTTCCGATTTAATCTCACCCACGATTTTTGATGGTTTTAAATTACAAACTTCCATGATGACATCGCCTCTGACAGGAGATTGAAAAGCGCGGAGTTTGTCTTTTTCTTTAACTTCGCGAACTTTCCGCATTACCCTGTCATAATTTTCAATGTACGTTGTAACTTTCTTCGGGTTCTTGCTGGTAATATCTGCACGGCACAATGTAATTAATTCTTCAAGATATTCTCCGGCAGAAACGATTAACCGTCTAACAGCCGAATCGGTGACTTCCTCTTTTGCCAGGGCAATCGGGCGTAAGTGCAGCCTTATCATTCTCTCTATAAAATCCAGCTTCGAAATGGGCAGCTTCATTCTCCGGAAAATTTTTTTCATCATTCGGGCGCCGATTTCATCATGCCCGTGAAATGTCCAGCCTGTTCCTTCTACAAATTTTTTTGTAGCCGGTTTGGCAATGTCATGAACAAGAGCTGCAAACCTCAGCCAAACATCATCGCTTACTTCAGCAGTATTATCAACAACTTTGCATGTATGAAAAAATACGTCTTTGTGATGATATTCATTTATCTGTTCCACACCTGCAAGATTGGCAATTTCAGGGAATACAACCTCGAGCACTCCTGTTTTATACATTAGTATCAAACCAACCGATGGTTTCGGTGAACCAAGAATTTTAAGAAATTCATCGGTAATCCTTTCTTGAGATAAAATTTTTATCCTATCTTTCATACGATTTGCGGCTTTCAAAATCGAGTCATCAACGCTAAAATCAAGTTGTGCTGCAAACCTGAATGCTCTTAAAATTCTAAGCGGATCATCATTGAAAGTTATTTCCGGATCGAGAGGAGTTTTAATAATTTTTTCTTCGATATCCTGCAGTCCGTTATATGTATCTTTTAGCTCACCGAAACTTTTTTGATTAATAGAAACGGCAAATGTATTGATGGTAAAATCCCTCCTGCTGATATCCTCTTCAAAAGTACCCGGCTCAACGTCGGGATTCCGGCTATCGCTGCGATAGGATTCCTTCCGTGCGCCGACAAATTCCAGATCGAAGCCGCTGTAATTAAAATGTGCCGTTCCGAAATTCCTGTAGATTGTAATATTTTTTATCCCGAGTTTATTTGCAAACTCGGATGCAAATCGTGGTCCGTCTCCGATTATTAAAAAGTCAAGCTCATTACTTTCTCTTTCAAGAATTAAATCACGAATAAACCCGCCTACAATGTAAGCTTTTACTTCAAGTTGTTCTGCCGTTTCGACTGCGGCATTCAGGAAAGAATATGTTTTAAATTCTTTTGAAAAATTCATTTTACAAGATTAACAATTTTAGAAGAAATAATTTAGTTCGACTACACACTATCTTTGCCAATTCGATGTGCTTTGCTGCCCATTATTATTGCAAGAGGTTTCAGCCCGTCAATATTACTGAATAAAATTTTTATCGAAGCAGTAATAGGAACGGATAAAAACATTCCTACGATTCCCCAAACCCATCCCCAGAATATTAAAGAGAATAAAACCAATACTGTAGAAAGGTCCATCGACAGGCCCATATAATGCGGCTCGACCATATTTCCCATAATATTCTGGTTAAGTATTAATAATACAGCTAAAGAAATAGTAGTAAATCCGAAACCATATTCCAAAAAAGAAATTAAAATCGGGAAAAGTGTGGCAACCAGTGAACCTATATTCGGAATAAAATTTAATATAAATGTAAGTAAACCCCAAACGATTGCATAGTCGATCCCGTAAGCTAAAAGAATTATTGTAGCAATCGACCCGGTAATTAAACTGGTGATTGTCTTAATAATAATGTACGATTGAAGCTGCTTATTGATGGTGGTTATATTTTTTTCAACCAGTTCTTTTCTTGATTCAAAGGCAACCTTTAATCTCTCTTCGAATTTATTTTTGCCGAGCATCATCAGAGCCCAGAAAAGCATAGCTATAAAAAAGTTCCCCAGCATCGATGAAAATGAATTGAATAAATTCTGAATTATACCGGCTTTGAATAGTTTCTCAAAAATATTAGCGACGTTCACTTCTTCTATTTTGAAGTTCAGCATCTGAGAAAGCTCGGACAATGTAAGGTTGAACGGACTAAGTATTTTTTGTATGAGCCCGGATAAATTTTCTCCATATAACTGCATTTTTTCCTGGAACGTTCCGAAATTCGATACAAGAAGAACAGCTATTAAATAATAAATCCCGAATAAAATTACCAGTATAAAAATTAATGTTACCCATTTGGGAATTTTATATTTTGCGAATATATCAATTAAAGGGTGAAAAAGATAAGTAAGAAAAACTGCAATTGTGAAAGGGATAAGAATTTCTCTTAAAGATTTTAAAATAAAAACAATTAGGACAAAGGTAATGAAGCCTAAAAAATAAGCTATCAATTTTGTGTATTTATCCGGAGAAATTTGCTCTGCTTTCATTTTAATTTTCTTTCGTTTTAAATTTTGCCGTCACGTTTCCGGCGTTATTAAAGCACCACAACATTTTCTCATAATTTGACTGAATTACTTCATCAAAATTTTTATCTTTTTTGAACCGGGTTGAAAGAGCTGCAAGCTTTCGCGCTTTATCAAAGTCTAATTTTTCCAGTACATATTGTGATAGCTTGTAAGCTGCGTAGCTGCTTTCATAATCAGTTACAGTTAAGCTTTTTGTAAATTGAGATAAAAAGATATCATATTTTTCCTTTAAAGCTTTTGAAAGAACTATCAAAACCGGGAAAGAGCAGTAATGGTAATAATTCCCGTTCAACTTTTGCAATATAACATATTTATCGAATTCACTTCCCTTTAAATATTCCTTAAGCATAACATTTTTAAGGGACAATTCCAATCTCAAGTGAGACAAGTAATATAAAACCCTGCCAGGGTTTTGCCTCATAATTTCGATGTATAAAGAATCGGCATAAGAAATATTATTTGCTTCAGCAGAAAGATCGGCAAGAGTAAATTCCATGCTGTAATAGCTAGAAGTGTTTTTGAATTTCTCAATATTATCTTTCAAAATACTTATTGCCGTATCGATTTTTGTTTGCTTGAACATCGATTCAGCCAAGCCGGTATATGCCGAAGGATTATTAGTAACTTTTAATATTTGGTTGAATGCCGATCCGGCGCTTTCGTACCGGCCTTGATAAAACATATCCCATGCTGTGTGCAATTGTTCTGCTACATATCTCGGGCAAACCTTGTAAAAAATCGAACGGCTGCCGTAATAATAGTAAGCCTTATCTTTAGTATCCGATAAATTTAAGGTTTTCAAATATTCATAGTAATCCTGTTCAATCTTGCTTAAAGTGTTTCCGTAAATTTTCTGAAAATGCAGGCTTCCGTATAAAAGCTTAAATTTTTGTATACCGTAATTCCGGATCAAATATTTGGCGAATGAGCCTGCGTAAATGTAAGACAAGCTTGAAACATTCGTAAAAAAATTAAACGAAGAAAATAGAGATACGATGTTTACTTTAAAATCGTTTTGATATGCCAGGGCAGCCATGTAATCGACGGCATTTTCGCCATAAAATGGATCGCCTGCAACAGCGGCTCCTTCAATCAACGCCGGGTTGAACCAATCTGCTAATTTAAAAATTCCTGTTCCGAATTCTGCCGTAAAACAGTGAGCGATTTCATGCCGCAGCGTCCTATCATAATCATCATAGGTTGTGTATGTTGAATATTGCCAGGGTTTGGCAACGTCGGCATTTTTTGAGCCGAACAATTCCTTTTTCTGATTCGAATCGTAAAAAATGTAAGAATTGATTTTTTCTTTTGGAACAACATCGAAATAATCGGAAAGCCGGAAATAATAATATTCGTGCTGAAGTGCAATCGATTTCATTAATGTACTGTCGATTCCAGGTGCAAAATAAATTTCAAAATGTTCCGTCGAAATATGATTACTTAATTCGGACTTAAGCTTTGTAAATGTAGTTGAATATCCGAACACAGGAGAGAAATACAGAAACAATGCAGGAAAAATTACAGCTAAAAAAAATATAAATTTTTTCGTTAAGGTGATTACTTTGAAATTATATTTATAAAGAGTTAACAACAGCAAGCCGAAGTATAATAAATTTAGTATCCTGTAGCTGATAAGCTTTAAAGTAACGGGTATTGCCTCATCGTAAATTGTCCCGGGAAAATATCCGAAAACAGGATTGAAGAAATATATCTGGGGGTTGAAATAAAGCTCAACAAATGTGATTGAAATAATCAGCAGGTAAATTATAATAAAAATGAAATAAGAAATCTTCTTGAAAAAAATAAAAGCAAATGCACCGAGCGCCGCCCCGATTAACACCGAAGGAACTGTAATAACAGCATAAAATTCAAATCCATCCTTTAGCGAACAGGCTATCCCAAAGTATGAATGTACTACCGCCATTATCAGAGGGATTAGAAGTATGCTAATAAAATAAATTAAAAAAGATCTTTTCGATAAGCTTCTCAATATTTCTAAAGGCAGCTTTGATTTGAAGATAGCAATTGCAAATATCCCTGAAAGGAATGAAATAAATACGGCGTTGGCTGCCGAATACTCATAGCCGAAAACTTTAGTCAACGGAAAGTAAAATAGCATGAGATTAAATATTACGAGCAGAATAGAATGAACTAAAATATGCATCGAGCCGGGTAATATTTTTTTTATTGAAGGCAATTAATATTCCGTCCCGGCAACTCTTTGAATATCCGCACCCAGTGCCTGCAATTTTTCCTCTATTCTCTGGTACCCCCTATCTAAATGATAGACTCTCAGCACTTCTGTAGTTCCTTCTGCTGCAAGGCCAGCCAATACAAGACACGCGCTCGCACGAAGATCTGTCGACATAACTTTTGCACCTTTTAGTGTATTAACTCCTTTTATTATTGCGGCATTATCATTTACATTTATATTTGCACCAAGCCTTACTAATTCCGGAACGTGCTTAAACCTGTCTATGTAAATTGAATCGGTAACTGTTGAGACTCCGTCTGCAAGCGACATGTATGCAGTCCATTGCGCCTGCATGTCTGTCGGGAAACCGGGAAAGGCTGAAGTCGTAACGTCGGTTGGATTAATTGTAATCCCTTCCGCATCAATATTAATATCATTATTTCCGTTTGTTATTTTACAATTGCTCGATTCCAATTTTAAAATTACCGATTCAAATAATTCCCTGTCAATATTTTTAAGCTTAACATTTCCTTTTGTAATTGCACCGGCAATCAATAGCGTCCCTGCTTCGATTCTATCTGCAATTGTATTTATAAATGCCGGTTTTAATTCATCTACTCCCTCGATAGTTAAAACCGAAGTTCCGGTTCCGTCAATCTTTGCACCCATCTTTATCAAAAACTCTGCAAGATTAATAATTTCCGGTTCTCTTGCTGCATTTTCAATTACGGTTGTTCCCTTGGCTAAAGCAGCTGCCATCATAGTATTTCCGGTAGCACCGACGGATGAAATATCAAAATAAATTTTGGAACCGATTAGTCTTTTTGATTTAGCTATTATATAGCCTTCCTCCAGATCTATTTCAGCGCCCATTTTTTTAAGAGCTTCTAAATGCAGATTTATTGGTCTTGGGCCCCAGGCGCACCCGCCGGGTAATGATACTTTTGCATTCCCGAATTTTGTAAGCAGCGGTCCCAAAACGTAAATCGATGCGCGCATTTTCTTAACATGTTCATAAGGTGCAGTGTGTGAATTTATATTAGTTGTATCAAGCATCATTACATGATCTTTAAATTCCGTTTCAACCCCGATAAATTTTAACAGCTTATTCATCGTGTAAACATCGTTCAACTCGGGAGTGTTTTTTAGAATTGATTTACCTGAAGCTAAAATGGAAGCAGGCATTAAAGCAAGCGAAGCATTCTTTGCACCGCTGACTTCCACTTCCCCCTTTAATCTCTTTCCACCGTTAATTACAAATTTATCCAACTATTTTTCCGTAATACTTATTCTGTAAGATTTTTGAAGAAAACTTAAATAATTATCGAAATCAAATTAATTATAAGCGGAGGGAAAAGCAATTTGGGAAAACAATGAGTGCAGGTTTCGTTAATTTGGATTTGTTAAATATTAAAATCTTTAAAAGAGGCTATAAATCAATTGCTATCTCCGTATCAGATACAAAAAAAAGGGATTTCAGATTAAAGAGAAAAAGGGTTGTACAAGAAGGCACAAATTAAATAAATACTTCTTTTGAAGATTTCTATACTTTAAAGTGAGGGTAACCAAAAAGTAAATATTTAATTAAAAAATCGGTGAAAATCCGTGTCGTCCGAGTTTTAATTCTGAATAACAAAACCAAGCCAATAGAAATTGCAAAAACAGTTTGCAGAGAATTAAAAAAAGAACATGACAGAAGCCAAAAAGGTTTTGAAGAATTCCTTCCGAAACAAAAAGTTTTCTGGGTAAAAGATTTACCAATACCCTTTCTTTCATGAAATTACCGGGGAAGAAACTTACTTAACTGCTCATTTATCTTGCTTTGAAAAAAACAATAATTGAACTGGTTAAAAGATATCATCAATATAGATTAAAAGAGGATATAGATAGGACAAAAATTCTAAATCATTTAAGATTAAATAACTACCTTAACCGCAATATTTGCAACCATTCCGTCAAGCGGTGCATATAATTGTTTAAAAGTCGGATTGCTTACTGGCGGATTATATATTTTTTCGTATTTACTTTGTCTTACATCGAATAAGTTTTCAACATTTGCAATTACGGAAAAATGGCTGAAATATTTTTGAACCATAAGACCGATTGTCCAGTAATCCGGAGATTGTTTTCCGTTTTTCAAATATTCTCGGCCTGTATAAAAAGCCTCAAAACCTGTCCTCCAATTATTTTCGTCTTCAAGGGTGAGTGTGATGTTAATTTTATTTCTCGGTGTTAATTGCAGAAAATTACTATAATTTAAAAAGACCTGTTCAGCATCCGTATAAGTATATTCAAAATAGAATTCAAAATCTTCAAGCGAGAGATGAATGTTTGTATCGAAACCTTTCGCTATTAAATCGGAAGGAGAATTGTAAAAATTAAATTTAGGCAACTTTTTAAATGTTAGAGAATCTTCGGTGAGCATAACCGGATGAGTTACCCGGGTATAATAAAAAGCCTGATCAAAATCCAAATTTATAAGATTGAAAATTATTGTCTTATAATTGAAATCAGTACTTACGGAAGTGGATCTTTCTGCTTTTATATTTGAAGAGATTGGAATTACATTTTTAAAAATTCTTTCTGCAGCATTGCTTGTAAATGAAGTTGGGATTTTATAGCCAAGACCGATGCCCAACCTTATACTTAAATGATTGTTAGGCTTGTAAAGTAAAAATGATTGAGGCAGAACAAAATATTTGTATTCATCTTGATAATCAGTCCGCAGACCCAGCTGCCAGATAAAATTTTCATTGATTTGCCAATTGTTCAAAGCAAATAATCCCAGTGTGTAATAATTATAATTAAAGCTTACAGGCAGATTTACCTTCTGAATAAATTTATCGGAATTAAAATTCAGCCCAAGCACAAGTTTGTTTGATTTTAAATTCATTAAATATGACAACTCGGAATAGGTGGAGAACTGAGTACCTGCGAAAGAATCCGACAGAGAATTTATTTTTCTATAGTAACTGTTTAAACTATTCTTAAAAGCTAAACTGCTGCCGCCGGAAAAATTATATTCATACTTAAATTCCGAAATAAATCTCATTGATTTATTCTCAAGCAGGTATCTGTGCAAAGAATCCGGTTTGCCGTTTACGGTTAAAAAGTCTCCGCCTTTCCTATGATCATAAGAATACGAAAATTGCTCCGATAATGTTTGATTCTTATTCAAATAATAAAATAACTTCGGAGTGATGTTAGCCTGCCGGAATTTAGGAATATCGGTAAATCCATCATGATTTACATCCACCGCTTTTTGAAAATTATAATCGGAGAGAAATGTCAAACCTATTTTATTCTTTCTTCCTGTAAAATAGCCGCTAAAGTCGGATTCGCCTTTTTGAGTCTGATTAATCAAGAAAGAAAGCTCCGGTTTTTGAGCGGGCGTTTTGGAAATCAAATTCACAATCCCGGCAATTGCATCGCCGCCGTATAATGTAGATGCCGAACCTTTTACTACTTCAACCTGCTGAAGATTTAAAGGAGGTATCTGCAATAAACTTAAGCCTGATGAGAAGCCGCTGTAAACCGGGAAACCGTCGCTTAACAATTGGGTATATTCAGCTGGCAATCCTTGAATTCTAAATGCAACATTTCCCGAAGCTGCAGAAGTCTGCTGCACCAAAACTCCAGACGTTTCTCCAAGCAGCTTAGATATATTACCCGGCTTGATCCCTATTTCTTCATTTACCTCGTCACTGCCAAGCACTTCAACTCTTTCGGGAGTGTTTCCGATCCTGTTTTCTGTTCTTGTTGATGAAACAACTATTTGGTTGAGCTCTACACCTTTCTGTTTGAGAAATATTATTCTTACTTTATATTGATTGTTCTCAGGAAAAGAAACCTGCAGTTCTTTGGTTTCATAACCGACATACGAAAGTTCTATTGTATAAGTGCCGTTTGGTATATTTTTAATCTCTACATTTCCATTTAAATCTGAAGCGGCGCCTTTATTAAGAGAATATATAAATACATTGACACCTGCTAATGGTTTATGAGAAACATTATCTTCTATTTGTCCTTTGAAGGTGTTTTGAGAAAAAATTACCCGCGTAAAGAAAATAAAAAAGATAAATAGAGTTAATTTCATCTGGAATATTGAATTACTTGAAAATAAAACTAATTAATTTTTTTATTATAATTTTTGATGTACAGTAATTCTACCTCGTTTATTTAGTATTTTCTTTTTTCCTAATTATCTTTGAGAAAGAATTATTAAATAACACGCGGGAAAATTATTTTAACCAAAATATTTTACAGGGAAGCCGGCAAACTTAACAGACCTTTGATTCTTTTTGCAATGATGCTCGCAAATTTTATGTCAGCCGTTGAGGCAACAATTGTCGCAACTGCAATACCGACAATTGTGAGCAGCCTTGGAGGGTTTTCACTTTTTACATGGGTGTTCTCTGCCTTCCTGCTTACACAGGGCGTGACAATTCCACTTTACGGAAAGCTTTCTGATCTTTACGGAAGGAAAAGAGTTTTTACATTCGGAGTTCTGTTATTTATTTTCGGTTCTGCCCTGTGCGGTTTTGCCGAAAGCATGTACACATTAATTCTCTTTCGAGCCATCCAGGGAATCGGTGCAGGTGCGGTGCTTCCTACAAGTCAAACAATTATTGGTGATGTTTACAATCTTGAAGAACGTGCAAAAGTTCAGGGTTATCTCAGCAGCGTTTGGGGCATTGCGGCTGTAACCGGACCGGCTATCGGAGGAATTATTGTTCAGAACTTTAGCTGGGCATGGGTCTTCTTTATAAATATTCCTATCGGGTTCGTTTGCATTGCAATAGTAAATTATTACTTCCATGAAGAAACGGATAAATTAAGTACCGCATTTCTGACTAAAAGCGGCAGCATTTCGACTATCAAAGTAAAAAAAGTTAAAATCGATTATGCAGGCTCTTTACTTATGATTGCCGCAATATCTTGTCTGCTTATTCCTCTATTAGAGGCAGGCAATATTTTGTCGGTTACCGATATAAGATTTTTAGGAATGATATTCTTATCAATAATTCTTTTTGCGATTTTCGGAATGGTCGAACGCCGTGCAGAAAGTCCTATTATTCCTTTCAAATTGTTAAGATCATCGGTGATTTTTTTCCCAAATATAATATCCATGATAGGGGGAATTGCAACATTAGCGATTAGTTCGATTATCCCGATGTTTGCCCAGGGAGTATTTGGAACTACGGCAATAGTAGCGGGATTTCTTTTAGCTTCAATGTCAATAGGTTGGCCTTTGGCTTCAAGTCAATCAGGTAAATTAATTTTAGGGATGGGTTTTAGATTTACAGCAGTACTGGGCGCAATGGTACTTTTTACAGGAACATTATTAATGCTGATGATAAATCAAAACTCAAGCTTAATTGAAATTATATTTTTCATTTTCATTATAGGATTAGGTTTGGGATTTTCATCTACTGCTTCGATTGTTGTTGTACAGCATGCTGTCCCCTGGTCAAAACGGGGAGTTGCAACAAGTTCAAATTCTTTTATGAGAATGCTTGGAAGTACATTCGGCGCCACATTTTTCGGATGGCTGCTCAACTATCATATAAGAGCGAATCTATCAAACACACAAAAGAATATTGATATAATAAAAATATTAGTCGACCCTGAACAAAGGATTAAATATTCTTCATCTTTTATTTTACAATTAAGGGAAATATTATCCGGGGCAGTTCATAACGTTTATTTTTATTTGGCATTAATTGTTTTGATAGGTGTGGTAGTTTCTTTTTTTATACCGAAGGAGGTAAAAGAAGAGAGTATTTAACTTGGGCAAAAAAACATGCAGCTATTAATTATCAAAAAATTTTATTTTTTAAGTACACACCGTCATATGGAGTTAATCTTATTCTTTCAAAAGGACTATTGTCTAAGAAATCAAGAAATGTTGATATCCCTTTAAAATTTATATATTCTACACTAAATCAAAGCTGATTGTACTGTTACATGCATTACATAATAATTGATTTTTAAAGAAGATTAAGGATATTTATGTTATATTCAATCTTAAACTTATATTTACTTATTCTTCAAATTATTTAAAGGATAAAAGATGAAAGTAACGACTCAGATAAAAGATAATTTTGGAATTATTAAATTTGAAGCCGATCGTGTCCTTGGTAATGAAGGTGGAGAATTTCAAGAATCATTAATAAAATTTCTTGAGAAAGATATAAAAAAAATCATAGTGGATTTATCCAATGTTAAATTTATGTCAAGTTGGGGAATAGGAATGCTTATGCATGGACTGATCACGACAAAGAATCGCAACGGTGAATTTAAAATTGCCGCTTTAACAGACACTGTACTCATGTCAATAAAAACCGTCAAGCTTGATACTATATTAGAGATATATGATTCTGTAGATTCAGCCTTATTGGGATAATGAGTTTTTCTAATTAGATTATTATTTTGGCATCAATTGTTTTATTGGAAATGGCAGTAGCTTATTTTATTCCGAAGAAAATTAAAGAAGAAGGCTTATCGCATAAGAAGATAGCGGTAGTTATTATCTGTTTTGTTTATTCTGTTCATGAAAATATTATTGTATTCCTATTAACTAAGTAATAGTCACATCCTTTTCATCAATGGCTGCAACCCGCAAGAAATACAAATCACCCTATTGGGAATTTTGTATGATTAATTGCTCATACTAAAAGGCGGATATACATCAGTAACAAGTAAAAAGGCATATGCAATAACTCTTACTGCCCATACCAATACTCCTACTACAAAATCAAAAAGTCCTTTTGGATAACGTCCGGTAAATAAAATAGCAAACCATGCAATGATAACAAATAGACAAATCACTATACTGAGTATAGACAGAACGAAGTAATGTGGAATTGCTAAAAACCATTTTATCAGCGGCATCCAGCGGTTAAGATCTTTTTTTACATCAGGGTAATCCATCTCTAGATGCACAGCTTGATCATTATCTGTAGATGGATATTCGTCTCTTAGCAGTAACAAGTATGCTTTAACTCTAAGCGCAAATTTGATGTAGGCAAAATTCCAATCGAACCACCATTTAGGATATTTTTGCATGAATAGAATCATCAGCAAAGTTGCCGGGAAAAGAATTCCGTTTAATAAGGATAAAATTATTAGAACCGGGATAGCGTAAAAAATTCTGAAAAAGGTGCTGAGCTTGTCCAACTTTTCCGGATAATCAATAGTGAGTTTAACAGGATAATTATTTATTAAATCCATTTTTCCCCTCTCCTCTATTGTTTTTCTTTCAAATATAAATCAATTTTATGAAATTGTCACGAATTAAATAAAAAAGGGAAAGCATTTCTGCCTTCCCTTTTAGAGTGGGCGCACTGATGTTATTGGGGTATTACTTGAGTAAGATCATTTTCTTTATTAGTACTGAATTGTTCGATTCTAACCTGTAGTAATATATACCGCTTGATAATCTTGATGCATCGAAAGTTATCTTGTGATTTCCAGCTTGCATCGTTCCATTAACCAGGCTTGCTACTTGCTGTCCAAGCGTATTATACACTCTTAAGCTGACATTTCCGTCTTTCTGAATTGAGTAATCAATAGTAGTGGTCGGGTTAAACGGATTGGGATAATTTTGACTCAAAGAAAACTGAGAAGGAACTTTAACGCTTACTTCAACTTCTTTGGAATATGAAAATGCACCGTTAAGATCAACTTGTTTTAATCTATATGTATAATTACCATCGGCTAATTTATTATCTTCATAATTGTATTGGTGCAATTGAGTAGTTGTTCCATTTCCGTTTACAAATGCAACATTTTCATACTGTCCGCTGTTTGATTTCCTTTCGATCTCAAAACCCTTATTATTTGTTTCAGTTGCAGTCGACCATTTTAAATTTACTACATTTCCGTTTGAATTTGCTGTAAATGAAGTCAACTCAACCGGTAATATAATATTTCCAAGTGCTCCGTTTGGATTGATATTCTGTGCATAAATTCCACCGCCGTCATTTCTTGTATCTTCCCAAACTATCTTTGCAATCATATCACTGGAGATAGTTGTTACCGAATGTAATTTCTGCGGTGTCGGGTCGGATACATCTGCTATATTCGGAGTCCATGAAAAATTTCCGCTTGAGTTTACCATGAA
>CAZKUR010000023.1:0-3301 GCA_964556005.1 uncultured Ignavibacteriaceae bacterium
GAAGATAAGACAAATCCATTTGATGAAAAAATAGAAAAAATGTGGATCCAGCAATGGTTGTTTTATGCAAATACTATGAGATATTCTGCGGCTATGACCGGTGCACCGGATTACCAAGCTTTCAAACACGGTTGGTGGGACATGACAAAAAATATTGATGATATGAAAAATGCTATTGATGTGAAAGAAATGCTTAAAAATTATAAGAAGAAGTAAGCTGTGAATTTATATGAAGCCCGTCATTTTTAGTTTGATTTCAAAATAATGATTGAAAATAAAAATCATTGGTACGACGGTTTATTTTATGATAAATTTATTGCTCCTAACCAGGATCATGCTTTTCGTATTGTTAAATCGTTAATAAAAGAAAATTCATCTGTGCTGGATGCCGGCTGCGGAACGGGCCGGCTGGCATTCCAGCTTGAAGATAAGTGCAGTAATATTACAGGTATTGATCTTTCCCAAAGAAATATCGACCTGGCGAATAAAAATCTTTCTAAAAATTCCTCTCAAAAAATAATTTTTCATCATACCAATGTTAAAGATTTTTTAAGAGACAGTGAGAAACACTTCGATTATTCGGTTGTGTCGTATGTTATTCATGAAGTAAATGAAAATAAAAGAGAAAACTTTTTAAGGTTACTTGCAGAAAAATCCGGGAAAGTAATTATTGTAGATTATCTTTACCCGCGTCCCCAAAGTTTTTGGTCAATAATAAATGAAGCAGTTGAATTTGCTGCCGGACCTGATCATTACAGAAATTTTAAATCATATATTGCAGGAAAAGGAATTACAGGTCTTGCGGAAAGATCCGGATTGAATATTTTTAAAGAAATTAAAAATGTTCCATCAACGACTCATGTTGTCGTGGCTGGTAAATTAAAGTAAACAATTTAATTCAAAATGAATTTATCCAATAAAGGAGATTAATAATGTTTTCAAAAGCAGTTCAGGATTTTTACCCGGAAGAATTAAGCTATTGCTACGGCTGCGGAAGATTAAATGAACACGGCCACCAAATAAAAAGCTATTGGGACGGCGACGAAACAGTTGCTCACTTTACTCCGGAGCCGTATCATATTGCAATTCCCGGCTATGTTTACGGCGGACTAATTGCTTCACTTATTGATTGCCATGGAACCGGATCGGCTGCACTTGCATCTTATCGTAATGAAAATAGAGATCCAGGTACCGAACCTGCATTCCGGTTCGTTACTGCATCTCTCCAAGTTGATTATCTACGCCCGACTCCTCTCGGTGTTGAACTTGAGATAAGAGGAAAAATTGTTGAGTTAAAAGGAAGAAAAGTAATTACTGAAATAACAGTATCGGCAAACGGTGAAGTAACGGCAAAAGGAAAAGTAGTTGCCGTTCAGATGCCGGAAAATTTCCTCAAATAAATAGATTTATAATAAAGGGAAGTATAATGTTAATATTAATCGGTTCGGATGAAAATAATTTGCAAAGCCGGGTAGCAAAAAGATTCGGGCATGCAAATTTTTTCATCTTGTACAATACAGAAACAAAAAATTACGAAGCTTTTGAGAATAAAGATGAGGGACACAATCACGAAAACCTGAAGGCATTCCTTGATAAAGGTGTTGAAGCTTTTATCGTTGGAAATATAGGTCCGCATGCATTTGAAATAATTAATACACCAAGAAGCAAAGTATACCTTGCCCGGAAAATGAGTGTTTCGGAATCGATAGATAAATTCATATCGGGAGAATTAGAACATTTATCCGAACCAACGGTGAAAAGAAGCATTGGTCATGCCCATGAACATTAATTGATTTATATTATTTTGCCTCAAAACATCGGGGTTGGTACGGTACCCCATCCGTTTCCAGAAGGTGTATCCTGTATATGAAGAACTTTTCCGGTTTGAATATTTACATCTGCAAAGAAAAGAGGTTTACGTTTGATATTAATATCGAAATCATCATAGGGTGATGTTAGGTTTCCATTGTCCGGCGATATATCAATAAATATGATTCTTCTAACATGCATCGGATGACTATAAGCCCCCTTTTGTAAATTCATAAAATGACGTGTATGCATTCCCGATAAATGTGCAAACGGATGAAGAATATAGTCGCTTATCATTCCGATTGTTTTGTGTCGTTCGAAGAGTTTCCATTGGTTGCCCGTATTTGCAATCATTCCTTGCATCAGGTAATTGACGGGGATAAAGTACGCAAGGATACGATGGCGGAAGTTACCGGGCACTAAGTTGAGCTTCGAAGAGACAGTACTATCTTCGGTGACAATAGGAAGTAATTTTCTGGCAAAGTTTATATCTTTAGGTGTAATTGTAATAACATCAACATTTCGAATTCGTTCTAACGGAAGATGGTGAACTGTGTAGATTCTTAGTGCAAATCCGCACCCAACTATTATAATAACAAGTAGCAGAAAACCTACTGCTGATTTCCATATTTTAGTTTGCCGGTGCTGATTGAGATTTTTAATAAACACTCTTTCTATTGCACGGGGAATAAACATACCTGTTTTATTCATGTATGCTTTATAGCCCTCGCCAAAACGGTTAATCATCCTGCGTTCTTCATCTCTTGCAAGAACGTAATACAAAAAGAACATAACTGCCAACAGAACAAGAGTCAGAAATCTCGGCCACATAACAGCAAGCCCAATTGCAGCTAACGAAAGCCCGGCATACTGCGGATGACGGATAAGAACATAGATTCCTTTCTTTGCTGTCCCCTTTTTCAGCAGCTTTCCAAGGTAAACTTGTATAGCACAAATGAAAAATATTAACATTCCGATTACGAACAGTACCGAACCTAAAATGCGGGTGATAATTAATATTTCATTTGGAGGAACAATCATATGCGGAAGAAAAAATGCGGTCAGCCAGCGAGTTAAATTCGATTGATTTAATGCAAGTAAAAACGGGTTGAATACAGCGTAGAAAAAGAAAGCGAACGGGCTGATCATTATGATTATTTCAAATGCAACTATAAATGAAAGAAAAATTGCACTGCCAGCCGACCATTTCTTAAAGATTTGATTTAAATTAGATTCCCGCAATTTATTACCTTATAGATTTAAATATCTTAAAAATCGAATAATAATTTTTTTACAATGTTGTATTCCCGCCGTCAACAGGTAAATATCCGCCTGTAATATAATCGGCATAATCGCTTGCAAACATTAGAGCAGCACCAGCAAGATCATCGGGCTGGCCTAATCTTCTCATCGGATTAGCAGCAGCCATCCTCTTTTTAGTTTCTTCGGGATGCCATGATGTAGCATCTGTCAAAGTTAAACCGGGTGCAAC
>CAZKUR010000023.1:3401-49903 GCA_964556005.1 uncultured Ignavibacteriaceae bacterium
TTCCGCCTTTTGCTCTAATTTCATCGACAACTTTCTTTGCTGCATCTTTGCTGTAATTATAGTTAACCGCTACGCTTGCCCCTTGTTCTGCAAATAATTTTGCGATTGCCGCCCCAATTCCGCGGCTGCTCCCCGTTATTAAAGCTATTCTATTTTCGAGCAACATTACTCCTCCGAATTTCATTAAAATAGTTCAGTTATTAGTAGTAATAACTATTTTAAATTATATGCAAATATAAAGGATATAAAAAGTAGAATCTATTCAAAAGATTACGGATGTTGTTCATCTTTGGTTCTCAGAAAAATATTAAGAAATAAAATCGGAACAGCTAATATGAAGACGGATATATCTGAAGAGGAATGAGAAGATATTTATTTAATTCGTGTTAAAAAAGTTTATTTTAATATTACAAATCGAATATTTCATTTACTAATAATTATAACCGGGCCCATTCCATCAATAAAACATTTCAAGATTAGATGTTTTTAAGTTATTTTCAAACAATTGAAATAAAAACGATTTTAATCAAATCACTCTAAGAAATTCCAATCAAAATACCGGATAGAAAAACAAGTATTCCGCCGACAACAACCTGGAAAACAGCGGTCCCAAGAGGAGTATCCATATATTTATTTCGAATCCATGCAATGGTAAATAATTCAATAAGCACCACGATTATTGCGACAGTAGTTGCAGTATATACGTTGGAAATGAGATAAGGCAGCGTATGTCCAAGCCCTCCTAAAGTAGTCATCAATCCCGTAATTGCGCCGCGCATCCAGGGATGGCCCCGACCGGTTAAGGTACCGTCATCAGATAGCGCTTCGGCAAAACCCATACTTATACCTGCACCAATTGCAGCTGCAAGTCCAATAAGGAAAGTATAAAAACTATTATGTGTTGCAAATGCCGCCGCAAATAAAGGCGCTAATGTAGAAACGGAACCGTCCATTAAACCAACAAGACTTGGCTGAACAATCTGTAAAAGGAATAGACGTTTTTGTGCATCTTCCTCTGCATTCACATCTGCTGCGGCTTCCATAGTCTGTGCAGTATAAATATGCTTGCGTTCTTCATTGGCTAAGTCTCCAAGTAACTGTCTTATACCTGCATCGGTAGACTTTTTTGCAGCGGTCTCATAAAAACGTCTTGTTTCCAGTTCCATTTGTTCGGACATTTTTCTTGCCGAAGTAATTTTTAACGGACGAACACGCCATAATGGTTTTCTCTCAACAAATCCTCTAATATCCTGCCGTCGAATTAATGGAATATGTTCACCAAATTTACTACGGTAAAGCTCAAGCAAGCGATGCCTGTGGCCGTCTTCTTCTTTTCGCATTTCGATAAACTCGTTGGCCTGTTTGGGAAAGTTGTTCATCAATCCTTCGGCGACATCATCATAAATTCGTGCATCTTCTTCTTCCAATGAAATCGCAAGTGCAAGTATTTCCTGTTCGTTGAGACTGCTGAATGTCCTCATTTTTCCCTCTAAATATTTATAAGATTTGCAGGTACAAATATAATTCTATTCTTTTAATAATTTTTTGTGTTCGATTAATTGAAAATAATATCGGGTTGGGGTTATATTACTTGGATGAGGAAAATATCTATTGAAAATTCTATAATTTTTATATTGCTTCAGCTAATCGTTTCATTCAAAAAAAAATTTTATTTCTTTAAATTTAATTATTCCTCGATAACGTCAATAATTTTTTAACTTCGGGCTCTTTGAAATAATTTTTATGACAATTTGAGCATTGATCAAGGTTTGGTTTATTTACCTGTTCTTTTCTTTGCTGATGACAACCGATGCATCTTTTATGCATCACATTGAAATAGCTACCTGCATATAAAAAATGTTTGGGCAAATTCAAAGTGTCAGCAATATTCATATCTTCTCGATGACAAACAAGACAGCCTATAGCACTGTTGACATTTTTAGGTAAGCCGGGTTTATGACAAATGATGCATGTTTTATTTTCCGGATGAAAGCCTGAGATTTTCCTTTTCTGTGCAACCCAAACTTTATGCATTTCATGATTAAATATTAGTGTTTTCTCAAACATCTTCCTATGACATCTTGAGCATGGTGTTGACTTATCATTCGGCAGGGACATATGATGACATAATATGCATGAAGTATCTTTTCCCAGCATATTTTGATGCTTTAAATGCGGAAACTCAGTACTCATTCCCGGTTTATATGAATTGATAATTAGAATAGAGCGCATAGTATTCAATCCGGATGCCGGAACTACATTAATTTCCTTTTTGCTTTTATATTGAGGATACATAAGAATAAAAGCAATAGGTAAAATAAAAACTCCGATTATAGTTGCTCGCTGCACACCGCTTTGGAGTGCAGTCTGCCAGACACGGGAGATGGAATCAAACGAAGCCATAAAAATTCCCTTGCTGATTTTATATACTTTCCATTGTTCGTCGAATATTGAAAAATTCTCTGCAACAAATAAAAACACAAGTATTGCTGCGGCAATAGCTCCGATACTTAGCGACCACTCGGTTAATGATGGAAAATACACTGCGCCTGCATCACGAAAATAACCGATAATGCCTACATCAACTCTGTTTAAGGCAAGACCGAAAGATGCGGAAAATGCTGCCGTGCCTAATCCATAAGGTGACCGCCTGCTTCTTTTGTTAATTACCAATAAGACCGGTAGAACAGCGGTAAGAAATAATTCAATAACATATAACCAGCTTTCCCAAGTCCCGGCGAACAAAGTGCCCCAAAGGTTTAACCTAAAAAGATCGTAGATTTTTAATATTAAATAAACTCCCAAAAGTGAAGCTCCTATAATGCTTAATGAACTCAACATCGGCATATCTTTTCCGTATTCTCTAACAGGAGTACTTTCGGCATTTTTATTTAAGATACATACAGGTGCTTTACCGTTAGTGTGTTCGCCAAACAGTGATACCGGGTTATATAATTTTGCATATAAAATTTTGACGAGGATAATGAACATTATCCCGCAGCCGGCGGCAGAAGTAAAAAAGTAAACAGGAAGATAAGATGAATACCACAATTTGAATAAACGGTATGGTGTAATTAAAAATAATGAGCCTAATGAAGAATGATGAAGAGTAGAAAGTGTTATTCCTATTATAACTACTCCGATAGCGATTTTGTGTAAGAAATGAACCGTTTTTTTGAAGCGGAACTTTTCAAGAATATTCGGCATTAGTTCAATAAATGTTACGGAAAAGTAAAGCATTACACACCAGAAAACTTCAAACAGGAAAGAATGCTCATTCCACATAATTAGCGGATGCCAAAAACGATAGGGCAGTCCAATATCAAACAACAGAGCAAAACATGAAGAACCATATCCCAAAAAGGCAACAAGTATTGCCGGCTTAACAAGAGGTTTGAATTTTTCAATTTTTAATACATAAACAAAAAACCCAATTGTAAAACCGCAGGTTGACAGCGCCACCCCGGCAACCATATTTAAAACTTTCCACAATCCCCACGGTACTGCATCGGTCAAATTTGTTGTTGCACCTAATCCGAACCACAACCGCAAAATTGCCGCAACTATTCCGAAGAATACAAAAAACCACAAAATATCTTTTAAAGTTCTGGCTTTATTGAACATTACTCTTCACTTTTTCTTTTTTTGTTTGTTTTTTTATTTTTCCATTTTCAGCGGCTAATTCATTCTTTCTTTTAACCAGCCAATTTAATCCGATAAGAAATCCGCCGACGGTCAAACCAATAACAGGTGTTTTTTCAATCAGAGGTTCAGTATGCTGTGGAACGGGAGTTACTGCATTATTCGGCCAGCCCATTTTTGCAATATCAACATCGGAAATAAATAACACGGAAGTTCCGCCGTATTCTTTTTGTCCCCAAATACGATTCAAGTATTTATCCCGGTTATTATTTATTATTGAACGGGCATGTTTTAATAATTTATTCCTGTCTCCGAAAATAATTGCTTTTTGAGGACAAGCTTGTACACAGGCAGGTAGTTTATTTTCTTTAATTCTATCATAACACATATTACATTTTTTCATAAAAGGTTTTGTCTCGTTCCATTCATAACGTGGAATATGAAACGGACATGCAAGCATACAATAACGGCATCCTATACATTTATCGGGATCGTAAATTACCGGGCCTTCTTTAGTTTTAGTTATTCCACCGACAATGCAAGCAGAGACACAAGCCGGGTCTAAACAATGCATACAGCTGTATCTTGCAAAATGTCCCGCATCAATTTTATTTATGCTGAGAAGCCTGTCGGCAGATAAACCGTCTCTTGATGTCTCTCGGTCGAAATATGACTTTTCAAGATTGAGATTATTTTTTTCGATACAAGCTGCTACACATTTTTCGCATCCTATACATTTTGTAACGTCGACTAAAATAGCATCCATTATACCTTCGCCTCCTTTCCAAACAAAGCTTCGGCAATCTTATCGCCTGCTCCGGGTTTTAACTGCCAGTGAACCTGAGACAATCTATCAAAGAAATAAAGGACTATGTGAGAAAGCTTAGTAAACGGAATAACAATAAATAAAGCTTCCGCACTAAGAACATGAATCAACATTGCTGTATCCCAGGGAAAAGGGTTGAAAGCAGGATGACCGGCAAAAAAACCGAAGAGAAAAGGAAGCAGAACCATTATCAATAAAATATAATCCGATTTTTTACTCATCTCTCTCTGGCGTCTTATAAATATTCTGCAGGCAATGAGAATCAATATACATGCGATTGTAATCAATGTAAGTATGTCGGCCAAAGCTCTGCCGATTGACGGAAGATTAACTCCTAAATAACTTTCCCATAATACGATATGGTCAATAAAAAAGACTGAAACCATAATTGCCGCTACATGAAAAATAAAAGATACGGTTGAGAAAATTCTTGTCCCTTTTATTAAATGTTTGACAGGTACAATCCATGAAAACATATCGAAAAAAATTTTTTTCCATGAAACATTTTTAAGTCGTTTTCCCTTCGAAATAAAAATCGAATAAAATTGAATTATAAAATGTCTTGCTAATCCCAGAATCATGATTAAAAAAGTAAACGCAAATAAAGGACCTTTTGCAAAGTCGATCCATTGTTCCATATTTATACAATCTCCATTTCCGCTTTCATCTGCTTTCGTTCTTCGGGGGTTTTGCCTCCGGGAATTTCAATCACTTCCAAAATCAAATCATGCAATCCGACTACCTTGCACGGAAGCTTATAATATTCTACCAATTCTCTCAACTGCTTCTTGCAATTAGCACAAGGTGAAACAACTATTTCCGCACCTGTTTTTTCAATTTGTTTTGCTTTTACATACCCGCCGATTTCCATTCTGAAATCATGAATTTCATCTATTGAAACAAGCCCGCCGCCGCCGCCGCAGCAATAATTATTCTGTCCGTGAGGTTCCATCTCAACAAAATTTTTCGCAAATGACTGTAAAATTTCACGCGGCTGATTAACAATCCAGCCTGAGCGTGCAATGTTGCAAGGGTCATGGTAAGTAACCTTCTGAGTTATTATATCGGGATTTAATTTTATTTTCCCTTTTTTAAGGCAGTCCAAAGTATATTCCATAAAATTCATAACCGGGTAATTCTTTTTTCCGCCAAACACGGGAACAAAATCATGAGCAGACCTTGATGCATGCCCGCATTCTCCGATTAGAATTTTTTTACAGTTCAAACGTTTTACTTCATCCACTAACTGCTTAACTATATTTTCCAAATGCCAGTCGCTGTAAAAAAGTCCGTAGTTGATGCCATCATAATTGCCGGTACCTATCGTCCATTTATCCCAATCGCCTGCGGCATACAGCACTGCTGCATTTCCCATAAGAGTATCAGGCTCAAGCAGGTAATCGCTAACGGCACAAAAGAATGCGTATTCTTTATCTGGTTTGTCAACGGGAAATTCTACTTTTATCCCAAGTGTTTCTTCCATCTCTTCCGAAAGAAATTCCAGCGTATTAAGCAGTGCGTTTTTAGGAATCTTGGATGTATTGTGAGTTGTGCCTTCTAATTGTTCCCTCACACTTACCTGCAATGCTTTTGGTACTATTCCGATTAAGCTGAGTATATATCGCCCAAGACGGGTAATAAGCCCATGGTCGACACCTAAGGGACATTCATTTGTGCAGCGTCTGCAAGCTGTACATCGATAAAACAAATCGCTCATTTCATTAATAATTTCATCCGTTAATTCGAATGATTTTACTGAGAAACGTGACTTTAGCCAGCCGCTGAAAGTGAAGTAACGTCTATATACATTTAATAACATGTTCGATTTGTAGCATGGAATGTCTCTATAATCCTGTGTTGCAACATAAATAGGACATGCAACAGCACATCGATTACACTTTGTGTTAGTCATGCAATAGGAATCCAGCAAAGGCTTGTAATCTGAAAAATTTAATATTGCGGCAAATGCTTCCAAAAACTTTGCAACTCTATTTTCGCATATAGGATTTTCAACATAATACGGATATTTAATTTGTTTTACTTCTTCAACTTGTTTTACTAATGTTTCGGGCATATTAATTCTCTTAAATAATTTTTTCGTTTTGAAAAATACAAGTTGCATACCAACGGCATAATTATTTTTACAAACCGCTTGAGCTCAAACAAAATTGTAATGAAAAAAATAAGAGAAGGATGCGATTAACACATTAAATAAAAGAGTAATAGTTGTTTACCGTTTCAATAAACAAAAATGAAAAAATTTTATTTGACTTAATTTTACATTCAACAAAATGATCTGAGTACAGCTCAAAAGTGTTGTATGTGTTGCAACAATATGTTGCAGTAAAACATTATTGCAACGCTTTATTAAAACAAAAAATTAAAATCTTAAAAATGAAATTATTTAAAGCATACTAAACAAAGCATTTGAAATATTAACAGACTCCATTCATTAGTTGGCATATATGTTGTTTAAAATGAAATGTAAATAAAAAGAAAGGTATAATGATTTACGGGATCCCCCTATTTGGAAATAGAGTTGCTCCGCGCTGCACAATTGCCGATTCCATTTTATTAATAAAAATAATAATGAATCGAATTGTGTACAAGAAGGTTTTAAAAATCGATGAGAAGTCATGGAACAGCTTATTAAAAATTTTTAATGCTAATAACGTGGATACACTTGTGTGCGGAGGAATTAATTATGACAGCAGGAAATTAACAACTGATCAGGGAATTTCAGTTATCGACAATGTTGCATGTTCGGATAATGAAGTAGTAGAAGCAATAAAAACAAAAACATTGAAGGCAGGATTCGGATTTTCAATTAGAACAGAGAACGATTTAAAAGTATCAAATAATATTTATGTAAAGAAAAACACCGGATTAACGGAAGAAATAGATTGTCTTGCATGCGAGGATTATCGATGTATTGAAGGCAAACCATGCAGTTTATCTTCACAATTAATTTCCGAACCGGGTAGCAGAGAGACTACACATATGTTAAATTCGGCAATGGATATTTCCCTTGAAAATGAGAGAGTTCTCTGCCGAATCTCCGAATTGATATACTTTGCAATTGAGATGAATTATAAAAAAATCGGGATTGCATATTGTACCGACCTCGTTGAGCCTGCCGGAATTGTTGCTCAGGTTATGCGTCGTTTCTTTGATGTAGTTCCCGTCTGCTGCAAAATCGGAGGTAAGCGACTAACCGATGTATCTTTATCCGAGAATGAGAAAATTGCTTGTAATCCATCCGGGCAGGCGGAACTTCTTAACGGTACCGGAACCGACTTTAATATAATTATAGGCCTGTGTATCGGCACGGATTGTATCTTTACCGAATTAAGTAACGCCCCGGTTTCAACTTTATTTGTGAAAGATAAGTCCCTTGCAAATAACCCTATTGGTGCAGTCTATTCGGATTATTATTTAAAAGAAGTTACTAATACACAGGTTACATAAATTAAAATAACAGGATAAAATTAATAATTAGGAGGATATATGGCTATCCCAACATTTAACGCGGTAGGGTTTTGCGCGCACTATTCAAAACAGGGCGACTGGGCTTTTGATGTTGCACTTGAGCTTTCAAAGGTCCATAATAAAAAATTAAATGTCTTTTATTTTCTAAACGACCCGTTTGACGATAATGATACGCGAACGCAAGGATTATCGCACTCAGAGATAGAAAAACTTGCTGTCCAGGAGGAAAAAAAATTAAGGCTATACTATGACTACCGTGCAGGTGAATTTCTTAACGTTGGTTTCCGTGTTTGCTATAACGATAACTGGACCGAACTTCATCGATGCTTATTAGTCAGGGAATTTCAACTTCTCGTTTTGGGTTATACAAAAAAAGGCGCATACTTCGGAGATAAGCCGATTGAAGAATTTGCCGACAACTTTATTTCTCCCGTAATTCTTGTTGGTCCGGAAAGCCCGGGACAATTATTTTTTAACAGCAGGGCAACTTTATTGGCACCGAATTTAGGTCTCGATAAAGAAAAGTGGCAAAAATCGGAAATTGCCCTGATATAATGCTAAAATGTAAAAAATTTCTTCTTTTTTCTTCACTGCGAAAATAAAACGCATAGATATTGAATGAAGAATTTGATAATTTAAAATACGCATTATGCTAATTTATTTCGAAGTAAAAGATAAAGAAAAGGGCGATGGACGAAGAGCTCAGTAATATTATTTTTAACAGCATAAGCGACGGAATATTTACCATTGATAAAAACTGCAAAATCACTTCCTTCAATAAAGCTGCAGAAAAAATCACCGGTTTCAGCGCTTCCGAAGCAAGAAACAAACACTGTTTCGATATTTTTAGGACGGATATTTGTAATAAAAGATGCGCTTTAAAGGATACACTTAAAACCGAAGAACCGATTGAAAACATCCGTGTTACCATAATTTCCCGCAGCGGCAACGAAATTCCAATCAGGGTTACAACTACAATATTAAGAGACAAAAATAATTCGATTATCGGAGCAGTTGAGCTATTTAGAGACATTTCGGAATTAGAAAATCTAAGAGAACGCATAAACAAAAAAAGAACGCTTGACGATATTGTGAGCATGAATCCCCGTATGCAGCAAATCATCAATTTGCTTCCGAGCATTGCCGAATCAGACTGCAACGTATTAATTCAAGGCCCAAGCGGATCGGGGAAAGAATTATTTGCACAGGTTATTCATAATCTTAGTTCACGTAAATACGGGCCTTACATAAAAATAAATTGCGCCGCACTTCCTGCGCAGCTTCTTGAATCCGAACTTTTCGGATATGAAAAAGGTGCCTTTACTGATGCAAAGCATGATAAACCGGGGCAGTTTTGTCTTGCAACCGGCGGTACTCTTCTTCTTGATGAAATAAGCGAAATGGATATTTCTTTGCAGGTAAAACTTTTAAGAGTATTGAATAATGGAGAATACCGGCCGCTGGGTTCGTCAAAAACTCTTTATTCGGATGCAAGAATTATTGCAGCTACAAATTCGGATTTGAAGCATGAAATTGAAACGAACAGATTTCGCGAAGACCTCTTTTACAGAATTAATGTAATGAACATAAAGATTCCACCGCTGAGAGAAAGGCCTGAAGACATTCCGCTTTTAGTTGAGCATTTCTTAAAAAAATATAGGAAAAAGAACAGAAACATTGTGGAAAAAATATCTCCTGAAGCTCTCCGCGCTTTAAGGAAATATAGTTTCCCGGGGAATGTCCGTGAACTGGAAAATGCAATTCAACATACATTTGTAATGTGCCGGGACGGTGTAATCTCACCTGAACATTTACCGGAATCAATTCTTGATGAAAATGTCATTCAAGAAGATGTAACTCAAAGTTTAAAAAGTGAAAAAGAATTAATCATAGAAACTTTGAAAAGATTCAACGGAAATAAATCAAAAGCGGCTTTTGAACTTGGTATGCACCGGTCGACGTTATGGAGAAAGATAAAAGAATTGCGAGTGAATCTTTAATTCAACACTGCTTATATTAAATTGTTTTAGAACATTGGGGAATATATAGAAATTTACTATAATAAATTCCATCTTTCACTATTGAGAGAAAGAATCATTTAATTTTTGAACAAGGATTAATTGTAATTCCTGTAATAATCATAAAATGAAAAAAGGAGATAAAATATTATTATCAATAGATAGTATAGTAAACATAATCATTGGTTTGCTTTTACTATGCTATCCTTTAGGTGTAGGTAAGATTTTAGGATTACCCCAGCCGGGAGAAAACTTTTATACTTTAATTTTGGGAGCAGTATTATTAGGAATTGGAATAGCTTTATTTATTGAATCGAAGTATTACAATAGAGGTATGAGAGGTCTTGGGTTGGAAGGTGCAGTGGTAATAAATATAATAGCCAGTATCGTATTAATAATAATATTAATTTCGGGCACACTGAATATTTCAATTATTGGATCACTTATATTGTGGTTTATTGGGATTTTGGTATTTCTGATTGGTATAGTTGAAGGTTTCCGCGTTCGTTTGTTTAATAAATAACAATTACCTTTAACATATATTTATTTAACGGACTGAAGTATACGCAATGAACAGATATCTTATTTCATGATTCAGTTTGATAGATCAAGAGATCCGATTAATTTTTTTATACTATCGCAATTAAAATATTTTTTATAAACACCGCAGTTCCTGCACTCTTGTTTCTTGCAATTTTTATTACTCCAGTCGTAACTCCAGCAAGGTTTGTTGTGTCTGTTAAAAGCCATGCATTTTTCACGGTTTTCTTTTTTGCAATTTAATATACTGCAGCATGAAACCAAAGAATAAACAGCTTTAATTTCATTGATGCTTATTTTAATTCGTTTATCGTACGGCGAATACATTTGATCCTTTCCAGATCCGATTTTGAAAAAAGTTCCCGGTTGGAATTTTTTAAGCGATGAATAAACCTTCTCGCTTGTACATTTTTAAAGTATAAACAAAAATGTTAAGCAGTTTTGCAGCCGTGCTGATTAGAAAAACCGGTTCATCGGATTCTATTTTAATGCCGGTCATACTTCTGTTTCCAGGTTTTTTAATATTTCTTTATCCATCTTCCCGGTTTTTAAATTCATTATGACGCATTTCTGTTCGGCAGTTGCACAGATACTTTCATTGATAATAAAATTAAATTTTAACAACATCATATTGTGTTTGATATCTTCCACCCAAACAATACCAGAAGGCTTATCGAAAAGTTTAAGCTGCTTTTTATAAATTATATTTGTTGAAGTAACTGCCGGATATAAATCGTAGTAAAGCAGATTATCAATAGGAAGAATTTTTTCAAAGAGCTTGCAGCGTAAATCTTCCAGCCACTTAACAAAGACAATATTATTTACATGACCTGCCACGTCAATCTCATAGGTTTTTATTTCAAAATCCATTGAAGTTTTATATTTAAAATTATCCGAACTCATTGGTGTTCATGGTTATGTGTACAAACTTCATAACCGCTTAGTTTACCTTGAATAAAAAGGTTAATCGCTTCTTCGTAAAGAATTCCCGGTGCAGTGATAACATTGATACCATATGAAAGAAAATTTGATACGGCTTTTTGTCCCATTCCTCCTGCTATAATCGTGTTTACTTTAAATTGGCTTACATAGCCGGGAAGCTGGCAGGCTCCGCTGTGCTCTCCCGCCAGCGGGTTAAAATATGTTTCATTTTTAATTACCTGCTTTTGTTCGTCAAGTTCGCAAACATTAAATTTGGAACACCTTCCGAAATGTTCTGCAACTATTTCGCTGTTTCCGTTTTCTTCAATTGCTACTGCTAAACGCTGATTCATTTTAGTTCCTTTTATAGATTGTGAATTAGATATCAATTAAAAATTATTTTTTCTTTGTCTTCTTCTTCCTCTCCTTTGTCTTCCGAAATTTTGAAAGGAATCTTCTTTAATAATAGGCAGTTTCCCTTCAATAAATTCCTGAACAATTTCTTTTACCCGGTCTCTTGAACATGCGTAAACATCAATACCGGCGGATTTCAAAAAGCGATATGCATTTATTCCTATATCAATTGTAATTACTATGTTTGCATTTACTTCAATTATAAATTGCGAAGTTTGAATCCCGGCTCCTCCGAATAAATCTGCATAAGGATTGCGGAGAGATTCGAAATTATTTTTTTCCGAGTTGTAAATAATTATAAAAGGAGTCTTTCCGAATTTCTCCGCTACCAAAGAATCCGGCTCTAAGCCTTCGGATGTAATTGCAATTAACATTGTATTAGGCCTTTACCTGTTCCCGAATCCTCTTCCACGGCCGCTGCCGTATTTTCTCCCAGCACCTTGACCGAAACCTCCGCCGAAACAGTTCCCGGCACCTCCGCCGTATGGTCTTCCTCCGCGGCCTAAGCCGTAAACTATTTCGTTGTTCTCTACATTTTCATTCCCGGTTTCGGATTTTTCAATTCGAGAAGAACGGCAGCGTCCTCTTCCTCTGCCTGTCAAAGGTCCCTGTCCTCTTGGACCGGTTTTATCTAAGTTTGGCATGGTTATCTCCTGCTGATTTTTTAAATTTTATTAATATGTTCATTTTAGTGTTCATGTTTTCCTTGTTCGAAACTTTTTTTAATAGTCGGTTCGAACAATTCTTTAAGTTCGTTTTTATAAAATTGTTCAATAGCCTCAACGGCTTTCATTTTACGTGCTAAAAATATTTTACCGCCGCCTGATTTTAATATTTCAAATGCATTAGGTCCGATATTTCCGACAATAAATACACTTATTCCTTTATCCAAATAATCCTGAAGATTTTCGTGATTGTGTCCTTCATTATTGTTAACAAATGATTCGAAGTCTTTTGTTTCCGTGTTAAATTGGATTAAATAATTTGCATGTCCGAATCTTTTAGCGACCGGGCTTTCCAAATTATTTCCGTCCGAACTGATTAAAATTAGCATTACTGATAGTCCTTTATTTATGATTAAGATAAATTGCACTTGTTCCTACCGGCAGCCGGCTGCGTTTTGAAATTACTTCACATTTTACTTTAAATAGAAAGTAAACCGGTCTTTGTGCATTTAATAATGTTTCGAAATTTCCCTGACCTTTTGCGATAACCAAATCGGCTTTTTCGAAAAGGCTGAGAAATTCAGGCGAACATTTTGATAAATCCGTACCGGCAATTTCACTTCCGCTTTCCATAACTTCACAAATATTATTTATGCCTAATGCTTTTGCATCTTCAAGCGTAATGTCGTTTAGAATCGCCTTGGAACGAACCGCATATATAATTTTTTTCGGCAGGAGTTGTTTCAATAGAATTTTATCGAAAAGCGCTTCTTCAAAGTTATCCCCGATATAAAGTATCAAGTTTGATCTTTTCAATTCGCCGGCAAAATTGTTTAATTCATCAAAGTTGATGTTGTTACCGGTAATTCTATTTACTTCATATTCGATATCAAATATCGGATTAGCACCCAAATCAATTACATTACCGATAATAGCTGCCCTTATTGCCGTCTGCAGTTTGTCGTCCGAATTTTCAACCATAGTTTCAAGATAGGGGATGAAGCGCTGAGCATTTTTTAGATTTTTTTCTTTTACTTTTTGATATGGATTTATTATACCGAGATTTTCTTCAATTATATTTTGGATATTTGCTGAGAACTCAGGTGCGGTATAATTATCATTAACCGAAAGTACAGCCGAACATGCCTCTTTTACTATTTTAAATTGCTGCTCAGTATTTCCGTTTGTAAAGATCTTTGCCGCGTTATAAGCCTGTTTAATTATGCAAGGAATACATTCCGGATCGAAAAACATTTTTATTCCATAATTTTAATTCATAGGATTTAATCAATATAAATGCCAATAAAAAAATGTCTGTTTTGAAATTCATTTTAGCATTTGCTGAACACGAATTGCAGCCATGCAATCTAATATTGCAAAACATTGAGATAGTGCAACGATATTGCATATATTGCAATTCTGAAAAATTATTTGTAGGTCAACTTGCAAAGTTGATTTACATAAGAAAATTAAAGAGGTGGAAAAAATGAAAGAAGTTCAGAGTATAATTGATAAGAACAAAGAAGCGATGATTATCCCTGACGGAATAGTTGTTATCGGGAAGGATTTCAAAATTATCGTATTTAACGAAGCGGCTTCCCGCATAACCGGTTTTTCGGAAGATGAAATTGTTACGAAAAATTATGAGGTCCTTTTCGGAAAAACTAAAGACGGGTTAAAATACATTCGCGAATCGATTCTTGAAAACCGGACATTTTCAAATCATGCAATAAACATAACATGTAAAAATAATAATACTATAAATGTTCTTGCCTCTATTACTCCCGTAACAAGAGCAGGTGAAGTTCTGAGTGTTGTATTTGTTTTTCGCAATACTATGGAAATGCTGTCGTTGTCAGAAGATCTTACTTTAAAAACATCCGAACTCATTGGTCAAAGGAATAAGCTTGAAGCAATATTCAACAGCAATATAGAAGGTACTTTTACAATTGACCATGAATGGAATATTACTTCTTTTAATAATTCTGCTGCCAAGATAACCGGTTATAAAAAACAGGAAGCAATCGGGAAAAAATGCTGGGAAATTTTCAATTCGAATTTATGCCGGAACGGATGCCACATGGAACAGACTATGAACAAGGGGAAGTCGACTATCGACAATGAACTTAAAATTGTTCACAAAAACGGAAGTAGGATTCCTATCCGGGTTAATTCCGCTATTCTGTTAAACAATAAAAACGAAAAGACCGGCGCCGTAGAGACATTTATGGACATTTCCGAAATTAAAAACCTATCCGACCATCTTCATGAAAAATACAGTTATGAAAATATAGTAGGAAAAAATAAAGAGCTGAAAAAGATCATTTCAGTACTTGAGAATGTCGCGCAGACGAACAGTTCGGTTTTGTTAACAGGCGAAAGCGGTACGGGAAAAGAGTTAGCAGCAAGGGCAATACATTTAAATGGTTCAAGGCGTACGGGACCTTTTATCGCGGTAAACTGCAGTGCATTTGTTGAATCGTTGATCGAAAGTGAACTGTTCGGTCATGAAAAAGGAGCTTTCACGGGAGCTGTAAAAACAAAAACAGGAAGATTTGAACTCGCAAAAGGCGGTACTTTGTTCATTGATGAAATCGGAGACCTGTCGTTAAGAGTTCAGACTAAACTGCTGCGCGTTCTCGAGACACGGAAGTTCGAAAGAGTCGGAAGTAATAAAAGCATCATGATGGATGCCCGTATTATTGCAGCAACAAATAAAAATCTTCACGAAGAAATTCTTAGCGGAAAGTTTAGGGAAGATTTGTTTTATAGGATAAACATAATAAACATACACCTTCCGCCTCTTAGAGAAAGAAAAGATGACTTGCCGTTGTTGATTAACCATTTCATAGATCATTTTAATGAAAAGTTCGGCAAATCAATTAAGCAGCTTTCATCATCCGCTTACGAATTAATTTTCGAATATGATTGGCCGGGCAACATAAGAGAACTGGAAAATGTTATCGAGCATTGTTTCATACTATGCAGCGGCAGCGTAATTCAAGTAGAACATCTGCCTAAAACATTAAAAAATTTTAAAAACAATTCTTCGAGCAAAGTATCTTTACGGATTACAAACGATTTAAGAGAGATGGAAAAAGAAATTATACTTTCCGCACTTGAAAATAATAAATGGAACAAAAAGCAAACGGCAAAAGAACTAAAAATCGATCCGTCAACTTTATGGAGAAAGATGAAAAAAATGAAAATACTTTGAGATATAAAAATTATAATTGTACTAAACTTAAATTTTTTTAAGTTTTATTTTTATTTTCTCAGTCTTAATATTATTCCATGAATTAAGCTCTCGAATTACACAAATATCGAAAAAAAGGGAAATATATGACCAAACAAGATATATTAAACGAACTGGGGAAAGTTGGACATCCGGCTATAAATTATTCATTAATTAAACTTGGAATTTTAACAGACATTGAACTTACGGATAATAAAGTATCCGTAGTCTTCGCATTTCCGTTTCCCAACATTCCGATTGCAGATAAGCTAATCAATTCAGTTGCTCAACCGGTGAAGTCGTTAGGTTTGGATTTCGGATATAAAATCAGGGTGATGACTGAAGTAGAAAAGATGCGGTTTTTACAATTAGAACAAGAAGCCTGGAAAGGCTGATAAAAAGCTAATCAATCGATATCCATCATTAGTTTCTTCTTCAGCAGTTCGCCTTTTGTTTCCTGAGAATCCGGATTTATTAGTACAGATTCCGGAACAGGGCACACTAACCTGCACTGAGGTTCATCAGAATATCCGACACACTCAGTGCATAATTCAGGATTTATTTCATAAATACATTCACCGGCGTAAATTGCGTCGTTTGGGCATTCAGGTTCGCAGGCACCGCAAATAATGCATTCTTTTGTTATCATTAGCGCCATTTTTATTCTCCTTATATTTTAATTTTAAAGGTAAATAAGTCTTATTATTTTCTTTTTAATTTTAAAGCCTCTCGGAGCTGCATGACATTAAATTTTTCAATTTTCATAATTATCAAGCAGTTTCCCCGGTACATTCTTAGGGAATGATTCATCAACATGACAATTTATACATGAAGGTGTCTCACCAAATTTTCTATCAATATGACAATATTTACATCTTACTTTTTTATGTATTTCACTCAATTTAACTCCTGTAATATCATGATTAAACTTTCCACTACTGAAATTTTTATGACATGAAGTACATTGGTTATCTAATTTCTTAAACTCAACCGATGTTCCATGACATTTTGAACATTCCAGATCAATGTGAAATCTATTTAAATTCCATCCTGCATTTACTGCATGATTGAATGGTCCTTTTGGTTTATCGGAATGACATATATTGCAATCATCATTTTGATGACATGAATTGCAAACCTTATGTTTTAGATCCAACTTTTCATCTGCTGTAACCGGAACATCCAAAGCCATTGCTTCACTAACAGTTGTCTTTCTAACATCATGACATTTAATACAGTTTTCATTTTTATGACAGCTAATACAATCAAGTTTAAATATTTCCGTATGTTCGTTATGGTAGAACGTTACCAACCTTCCTTTATCATAATTTGTTTTATAAACTATTTTACCCGGCGTTTCAACTTTTGGATGACTTTTCCCTCTAAGTGATCCGATTTGGGCTTGCCATGCTATATCCATTTCAGGTTTCTTTTCAACATGGCATGATTGGCAATCGATTGAATGACTCCATTGACGATGACAATTCATACATTGCCTGTGTAAAGCCCCCTTAAGATCGGGCCTATCAATAGCGGAAGTTTTTCGATCTGTTTTATGACAATAGCTGCACGGTAAAATTGGCCCGAGAGTATTGTAGTGATGACACACTTCACAGCCGCCTGACATTTCGGACATTTGTGCATGAATCTTATGAGAAAAAATTACCGGGACATAACGGTCTTCTAATTTATTAAGAACAACAACTTCAGGCCCTTTCTCAGGTGATCGATTAATCGTAATAAGATTATCCCGCGGACAGGTTTTGAGACATGGAGCTTCCTTTTTCGGCACTTCACAATTATGACATGTTTTGCAGTTAATATTTAATAATGAATGATTACCAGATTGGTTATTCTGGCAAAAACTTACTGATGCAAATAAAATAAAACTCAATACAGTAATTACTTTTTTCATTTTGCTTTACCCCTTATTGCATATTTTGTTTGAAGTGTATATGATTTAGTCTGCTGACTGATAACCGGAAAATTCGTAACTATTATTCTATAGAATAAGATAAGCATTGCTGCAAAACCGACCGTAACAGAAATTTCACCAATTGACGGGAAATATGCACCGTAAGAATACGGCGGGTGATAAGCAGTTATATAGTTATTAATTCTATTTAGGAGGACTCCGAATATTACAAGAGCAGAAGCGGTTAATAATAGAGGTTTTGATCTTAATACGGTCCTCGAAAAAAACATTCGAAGAGGTATTATTACACCAACAACTACTTCAATTGTAAATAAAATGCTCTGAACATTGAGAGCAGTTAAATATACAAATGTATCCCTTATAACCATATCACCAATCTTGAATGCTAAATAAATTCCCAAAATCGGAGCTATGTATGATCCTAATTTTGACAAGACATCCATCTCGGGTTTTAATCCGAGTGATTTTGATGCAGTAAGCGATTCAAAAATTACCATTGGAAAACCTACGGAAATAGCCGATAGCAAAAATAGAAGCGGAAGAATCGGTGTCTGCCACAACGGATGAATTTTGGGACCCGCAATTATCATTAGTGTACCGAGAGAAGACTGATGTAACGTGGAAAGGACAACCCCTGCAATAATAAATACCCACATTACTTTTGATAAGCCATTGTCAATAACTTTTAAGAATTTATCTATAGGTTGATTTAAAAATGAAAGAAAACCTTTAATATTTACACTACCGATAAATCTTTCAGTAACAATAGGAATGAATTCAATGTAAAGAACAGTTAAATAAGTCATAACGCAAATACCGACTTCGAACAATGCAGAGCTTCCGTTCCAAAATATCAAAGGATGCCAAACAAAATACCATCTTCCTATATCTACAATAACGGCGAGGGCAACAAAAGTATAACCGAGCATTGCGGTAAGTAAAGCAGGCCTTACAATATCATGAAAATATTTTTGATGAACAACATGCCCGAGAGCCGCAGTTGTAAAACCTCCTGCAGCAAGTGCGACACCGGCGGCAACATCAACACCAATCCATAGTCCCCACGGATACTGATTGCTTAGATGAGTAACTGCTCCTAAACCAAAGAAAAATCTTCCGAATAAGAATACGACTCCATTGACAGCAAGCACTATTAAAACAATTATTCCCGGAGTAAAAAACTTTTTATTAACCAGTACCGGTTTTGTAAAATGATTCATATTAATTATTCCTTCCCGGTATCTTTTTTATCTTTGGTCATCCACATTATTCCGCCCAAAAGTGCATAAAGCATGATAGGCGGAATGAAGTATGCAAAGATTGCATGTTGTATCGATTCCGAAACGCCGGGTGCCGGATTTTCTCCGAGCTTTGGAAAGTTCAATTTCGGGAAATCTATTCCTGCTAAATACATCCACGATGTTCCACCAACTTCATATTCACCATAAATATGATTTAGATATCTATCGGGATTTCTTTTAATCTTTTCTCTGGCTATTCGGACCAAATCATTTCTCGAACCGTATGTCAATGCTTCAACCGGACATATCTCAACACATGCCGGTAATTTTCCTTCTTTTGTTCTTTCAAAGCAAAAATCACATTTCCTAATTTGCGGATTTAGTGCGGTATGATATTCAAAAGCGGGAACCTGTAAAGGACATGCTACCAAACAATAGCGGCAGCCAATACATTTATCCGTATCCCATACTACCGAACCGTTTTCCTGTTTAGATAATGCACCGACAATACATGCCGATACACACGCCGGATGATCGCAATGCATACATTGCACCTTTACATCAATCGGTAATAATTCGTTTTTTGGATTTTGATATTGGTTGACTACGGTTAAAGCTTTCTCATTGGGCCTGCGCATTTCCTTAAATACGGAACGATCGCTGTAGCTATCAAGTGGTTCTGTCGGTAAGCCATGAGCCGTTTTACAAGCCCATTCACAATTTCTGCATCCAATGCATACGGTTGTATCGACTAATACTCCCATCCTATCTTCGGACAAAATATTTTTCGGTCCGCCTTTTATTTTCTTTGACGGAATTCCCGAAAGCAGTGCAGTTGCTACAGCGGAAGTTTTTAAAAAATCTCTTCTACTTTGTTTTGCCATGATTTTCCTTTTCGCTAAACTATTTTAATAAGCTGGCCCACTCCCATTTCAATAAAATCCTCGTCAAAAACTTCTTCAAGCAGTTTACACTCAATGCTGCCGCCACAGTCTGTGGGAGCAACGATTGGTATTTCCATATCGCATAATTTTTGAATGACTTCATTTATCTCATCATCATTTAAATTCGAAAGATAAAATTCGCCCATTACGAGGTAGATCGGTTCACTTGAAAATTCGTTTTTTGCTTTTTGAAGAGTGCTGATTATACTATGATGCGTGCAGCCGGTAATAACAACAATTCCTTCTGTTGATCTTACAGCAAGTGACTGTTCGGGAACTGCACCATCAATTTTTCCAAGCGAAAATATATTTGTCTTTATTTCTTGAAATGAGGATACGGGGACTAAATTTGCCCCAGCATTTTTCAACTTCCCGATCAAGTGTTCAGGAAAAGACCAGGGATAATAAATTGTTATAATCGGATTCTTTTTTAAAAAATCGCTCAATCCGCCTGTATGTTCATGCCGGAAATTAGATAAGAAAACCAAATCGATACTTTCCGGATCAATGCCGAGTTTTGCCAAATTGCTTAACAAAATGTCACCATCATTGCCTGTGTCGAATAACAATCTTGTTTTCCCGGCTTCGACCAGGCAAGAAAATCCCCACTCATTCGGTAAACCGTTTTGAAAAGGATTATTGTTATATACAACCGTTATACTGACAGGTTCAACCTTACTGCTATTTTTATTTTGAGGCATAGTAAACCTCCTTTGAAAAAATAATAGCGTTACATGATATGAAGTAAAAACATAAAATTTAAAACAACATTAACTGTTAATATTTTTAATTATTTCTTATGTTTAATTTTAATCTGCTATGTAGCCTGGCATAATCAATAATAAGAACACCATTTAAATGATCAATTTCATGCTGGATAACCCGTGCCATTAGTCCGGTAAAATAACACTTCTTTTCACCTTCCTTTATATTTATATATCGAACAAAGATAGACTTCCTCCTTTTTATATTGACTATAGAATCCGGAACACTTAGGCAACCCTCTTCAAAATAATCTTCGCCCAATCCGGCGAGAATTTCCGGGTTTATCATTGAGATTAATCCGCCTCCGATATCTGCAATAACTACTCGCACTAAAATGCCTACTTGAAGCGCTGCTAATCCGATTCCTTTGTTGTTATACATAATCTTTGACATACTTTTAATCAAACGATTTGTCGTACGATTAATTTCGGTTACAGGCTGTGCTGTTTTTCTTAAAACTGGATCCGGATAAATTTTTAATTCGTACTTTTTCAAACCAAAATCCTCCGGCCAATTTTAACATTTGATTTCTCTTCAATTAAAATTTTTAAATGACTTGGAAAACACAAAAGCAAAGAAGAACCGATACTAAAATATCCGCAAGGAGTTCCTTTTTTATAATTTTGCATTTCTTCATAATCAATATGAATTCTGTTCACATTTAACGAGCCGACTGCAATTAGTGCCATAAGGAAATTTTTAGTCTTAAAAACAGAACCAATTGATGCGTTCTTTTTTACTGCTTTGCTGAACATTTCTATTCCTAAAAGATTTTCCAAACCAGTGTATACGGGTAACAGTGATTTCCCTTCATTCTTCCGGGTGTAAATAAATATTCCATCGAAAGGGGTTACCCAAAAATGTTTGTTGAAAGGGAGCAGATAAAAATTTATATACATTTCTCCTAAAAAAAGTTTGGCATAATGACTTATATAATCAGATAATAATATTTCTTTATGATTTTTTGTAATCAGCATTCCTTTGCCGTTAATGCTTCCAATATACATTACTTTAGCTTCAACGGGACTTATTACGGCATTATCATCCGGATCAACAAATATTCTTGCATATTCACTGAATTTCATGTTGATATTAATTTTATCTGCAAATCTGCCAAGCAATGAATTTCTTGTTGATAATTTCATTTTCAGTTTAACGTAATTTATTTAACCAACACAAATGATAAATATTTTTTATTTAGTATTATTTACGCGTTCATTAAATTTGTTCTCGTCAGGAGAAATTTGGTAGAATGCGCTAAGCTGTCGAATCTTCTGCTGGAGTTCTTTGCAATCCGGTAGTAAAGATGATTTATCAATTTTTTCGCGCGGCATTTTTTGTAAGAGATTTTCATAAAGATCTTCGATTTCATCCTGGGCAATTTGAATAGTTAATCCGATGTATTGATAGATATCTTGCCGGATTTTTTTCAGTTCCTTATCGGATACAAGCTCATTAATAATGATGCTGCTGAATACCGATAAAGTGTTGCATAATTCTTCTGGTTCGAAACCTTCTGCAAATCTTCGTATTGCTATATCATCTATATATTTTAACATTAGACTCCGGTCGCTGCTTTTTACCGCAGCCATCAAAAGGTGATATAATGTGCTTATGTAACACTGAAAATCTTCACATTTAAGTAATTTGTATCGATAAAATTTGTCTTCTTCATCTTTAGAGAGAATTGCATCATTTATTAAATTTAATAACCTTTCTTTCATTTGAATCATTTCTTCGTAGATTTTAAAATTTATTCTCCCTGAAACACGTTTTAATGCGGCTTCGTTTTTCACTTTCCATTCATCGTTATGACTTTTCATTTTTTCCAATAAGAATAACAGTCTCCTATTAATTTGAAAACGGGGAGTCGGAGCCCAGCCAAGAGCCTTACGTGTATATAACGAATCGACATTCATCTTTAAATCAATATATCTGATCATCCAAAATTTTTCGAACGGTTGTTCGCATGTAAGATGGAGTTTTTGAAGCAAACATCTAAGAATTAAAGCAGGGTATGACAACATCTTAGGAAGGTATAGTGACTTAACAGGTTTACCTAAATAGTACCTCGTTGCAATATCAAATAATTCACGGTGAGAAGTTGAACCATCGGGACTTACGCAATAAATATCATACTCAGGAAGATTTTCGGTTTTCTTAAGGATAATTCTTATTAACTGACATAAATCATGAATGTGAATAAATGGAATAGCAGAGTTTCCTTTTCCTGCTAATATTCGCGAATCAATTTTCTTTGAAAGCCACCTGGATAAGAATTTATATAACGGAGCAAATTCACACCAGTCACTAAAAACTGCGGCAAATCTTATAGTAGTGCAGGGAAAATGCTTTGAGTACTGTTTTACTAAATCTTCTCCTGCTTTTTTACTCCTGGCGTATGCATATTCCGCATCGGGATTTGATTTTTCATTTATAAAGTTTCCTTCGGAAGGGAAACTACAAGCAGCAACAGAACTTGCAAATAAAAAACGCTTTACATTAATACCTCTTGTAAATTCTAAAATATTCTTTGTCCCTTCAATATTTGTTCGAGAGTATTCGAGATTATCTTTATAAGTAAAATCATAAAAGGCAGCAAGATGAATAACGAAATCAGCTCCGCCTTGATTGATTAGATAATTTTTTATTTCGCAAAGCGTTTTCCGGTTTGCAATATCGCACTGGATCCAATTTATATTATGATGATAAGGTACATTTGCTTCCTTGTTAGACCTCCTGGCAATAGCATAAATTTTATAATCTTCCTTTATATCATCAATAATATAACGTCCGATAAAACCGGAAGCTCCTGTTAAAACAACCGATGGAATTTTGTTTTCCATTTTAATGAACTCTCTGATATTGTTTACGATATAATATGTACGCCAGCATTATTACCATTGCCATTAAACAGTCGGTTATACCCGATAACAGCACTATCAAAATACGATTTGCAAAGAAGTAATAACTGAACAGGAAAATAGTTGCAGAAAATTTTACGATAATTGCAAAGAGCACCATTGATTCAAATTTGCTTATTTTTAAAGCAGGAAGAGAATAAGCAACAACCATAATTATATGAAACATCCCTCCCTGCTCCTGAAAGAATCTGTCTCCACCTGAATTAAAACCTAAGAGTTCAATTATCTTTGAAGGCATAGCAATTAATCCTGCACCTACAATAAAAGAATGTAGAGCAATCAGCCACAAAACCAACGATAATATTTTATCGTCATTAATTTTATGCATGTATTTCAGTTTTTTAGAGTACGCATTACAAATTATCTTTTAAGTTTATTACTAATAAATTTTAAGTTCTGCATCCTGCTCCGAAAAGCTTTGTACCAATCCTGATAATATTAGCACCTTCTTCAATTGCAATATTATAACTGTTACTCATGCCCATTGACAGATATTTCATCTCAACGTTCGGAATGTTCAGTCCTTTGGTTCTATCGAAAGCTTTCTTCGTTGCTTTGAAGTATGGTCTTGAATCCTCCGGATTACCGAAACGGGGACCCATAGTCATTAGCCCATTTAATTTTAGATTGTGCAGTTCACTTATTTTTAAAATAAAGTCATCAACTTCATCAGGAAGTACACCGGTTTTATTCGATTCCTTCCCGCTGTTAATTTCAATAAGTACCGGCATTATTTTATTTTCAGTAAAGCAGTGTTCATCCAATGATTGAGCTAATTTTAATGAGTCAACTGTTTCAATCATATCAAATAATTTTACCGCTCTTTTTACTTTATTTTTCTGCAGGTGTCCAATCAAATGCCACTTAACTTGATTGCCGATGAAATTATACATCTTCTCAGCTTCCTGTACATAATTGTAGCCGACTATTTTGATACCTGCATTTATAGCTGCCTGCACCTCTTCGGGAGTTCTTCTCTTTGATGCAGCAACCGGAATTACATTAGGGGGTATTGAATTAATAATTTCCGAAACAGAAGCTTTTATTATATCTGTATCAATGTTGCTAATTACTTCCGACATACTCGATTCCTCTTTTTAAAGTTATCCCTTTAACCTTCAGGTCGAAATACTCTTCAACTTACCGGTTTTAAATATTCACTGTCCTTTAATCATTCCTGGTAAAAGCCATATCTTCGCAGCGCCAGCAGCCTTGCCCCTTGAAATCCTTCTCAAGGCTTACGTTTTTATCACACAGCCACCAATTGCCCTCTTTATCAATGAATACTTCCATTGGACGGGCACCCGGATGATAAATGCCGTTACCAAACAAGGGCTTTCTTGAATCATTCTTTGCGTCCATGAGTTAATGCTCCTTAATAATTAAACATACATTTCAGTTAAGTAACAAATAGAACCGCTTAAACCATTTGCTATCATAATTCATCATTTGCTGCCCGAAGTATTACAATCAAATCAATACGCTTTTGTATTAATCAGAGAAATATAATTAGCTGTCACTTATTAGTTGCTTCTTTTTCAGTAGTTCGTCTTTTGTCTCGACATGATCAGGATTTACGATTAAAACTTCCGGTACAGGGCAAACAGTTCTGCACTGAGGTTCATCAAAATACCCGACACACTCGGTGCATAATTCCGGGTTTATTTCATAAATCTCTTCACCTGCGGTTATTGCATTATTCGGACATTCCGGCTCACAAGCACCGCAATTAATACATTCTTCGGTAATCATTAATGCCATTTTAAATCCTCTTTATCATATTGTAATAATTTTGTTTTATTGTTTATATATTTTGTTTTAATTGTATCTAAACGCGCCGGATGAACAGAAAGAATACTTGATAATTCTTTTTCAGCACCGAGAGTAAAAGTAGTATCAGTTCCTTCATTATTAATCAGCAATTCAGTGTTAATATTTAAATCACCGAAAATTTGAAAAGCCTCATTTAAGTTTTTAAGGTTAGTGGTTTTTACCCACTTTTCAGCCGGAGGTTTTGTGTGAACAAGTATGTATGCTTTTTCGGGATTTATATATTTAATTAATTCAGCGGTTTTAATTACCGAATCTATATCATCATTTACATTTTTAACAAGCGTTGTTTCAGTTGCCAATGTACCTTTGAAGATACTTGCAAACTCTTCTAATCCCCAGATTATTCTTTTAAGCGTAAGAAAGCCGTGCGGTCTATTTATTTTTTTCCAGATATTTTCAACAGCAGAATCTATTTTAACCGAAACCCAATCCGCTTTCATCAAATCTTCTTGAACTGCTTTAATCCAAATCAAAGAAGAATTTGTAAATACCGCTATTTTAATTCCTAATTCTTTTAATTTATCAATTGTATTCCCAAGATTAATATCAATTGTCGGTTCACCGTCGGGAACGAAAGTAATGTAATCTATTGACTTATTAGCTTTTTGTAATTGATTAATCTTTTTTGCAGTTTCTTTATAAACCTCATCCGGAGAAAAAAATTCCCTCCTTTTTAATGATATATAATCCGTTTCGCCTAACCTGCAATAAACACAGGAATAGCTGCAGACCTTGGAAGGAATATTATTTATTTCCAAGCTACTGCCAAATCTAGGTGATGGTATCGGTCCGAATACTAAGGACATCATTTTTTTACAAATTATTGTTCTTTGATAAAATTCACTCTCTGATCTTTTTTACAAAAAAAGAACCAAAGGAAATGTTTTATTTTTAATCATAAAAGAGTTTATTTTGGAATCCAATGTTGCAGAGATGCAACTTATTTTTTTTAGAACTAAATTTGTATTTATAAAAGCTTTCAGTTAAAGGTTAGGAATAATGAAAAACCAAAAAATTGAAGCTCAGTTAATCTATTCCGATACCATTCTTGACAGCGTCGCCGACGGTGTTTTTACGGTTGATGAAAATATGAGAATAACTTCCTTTAATAAAGCTGCTCAAGAAATAACAGGTATAAAAAAAGAAGAAGCAATCGGGCAATTTTGCTTCGAAGTATTAAGGGCTAATATTTGTGAAAAATCCTGCGCACTTAAACGTTCATTAACGATAGGCAAACAAACGGTTGATAAGCATGTTATTATTCTCAGATCGGATGGAAGAGAAATACCGGTAAGCATAAGTACTTCGGTTTTAAGGAACGAAAAAGGAAAATTTATGGGAGGTGTTGAATCATTTAGAGACCTGTCAACAATTGAAGAACTGAAAAAAGAAATAAACAAGAGTTATACATGCGAAGATATAGTATCCAAAAATCATGAAATGCTTAAGATATTTAATACTCTTCCGATAATTTCTCAGAGTGAAAGCACTGTTCTTATCCAGGGTGCAAGCGGAACCGGAAAAGAATTATTTGCCCGTGCAGTCCACAAATTAAGTATAAGAAAAGACGGTCCATTTATAGCAATAAATTGCGGAGCCCTGCCGGAAACATTACTCGAATCGGAACTTTTCGGTTATGTTAAAGGTGCTTTTACGGATGCAAAAAAAGATAAACCTGGACGTTTTGCTCTTGCTAAAGGAGGCTCAATTTTCCTTGATGAGGTTGAAAGTCTGCCCCCCGCCGTTCAGGTCAAATTATTAAGGGTTTTGCAGGAAAGAGAATTTGAGCCCTTGGGAGCAACAGAATCGGTAAAGGCTGATGTACGCCTAATAGCTGCTACAAAAGAAGACCTTTCAAAACTTGTAAAGAAAAATGTATTTAGAGACGATCTTTTTTATCGACTTAATGTTGTTAAAATATATCTGCCGCCTTTGAATAAAAGAAGAGAAGATATCCCTTTATTGATAAAGTGCTTTATTGAAAGGTTTAACGGACGAATGGGAAAATCTATTGAAAATGTTTCATCAAATGTTAAGGAAATATTAATGCAATATGATTACCCTGGAAACGTTCGAGAACTTGAAAATATAATAGAACATAGCTGTGTTATGTGCCAAGGCAGTGAGATTGAATTAAAGCATTTACCGCCCGAACTGCCTGTTAAGGATAAAGAAATTCCGATAGAAAAAAATGAAACTCCGCTTCCACCTTTTCAAGAAGCTGAGCGAAGGCTGATACTTGAAACTCTGGAAAAAAATAACCGGAACAGGTTAAAAACTGCACAGGAACTTAATTTGCACAGAACTACCCTTTATAGAAAAATGAAAAAATATAATCTGAATTAACGTCGTATTTGCAATCCTGCAACCTTACTCAGATTTAATGTTTCATTTATGCAACATTTAAAGTTCATCTAGCAAAGTCTCGTTTTTCATAATTTAATATATTGTTAGCCAGGCACATTTAAGCATTTTCAAAAATTTTGGCAGGGGAATTGAATTGTCTATTACGCGATAAGTTAAAAGTCAGTTTCATTTCTTTAAATTATTTAATATGAAGACTATTGCTTTGTCGGTCTTTGGAGATAGAATATCACCAAGATTGGATGTGGCTGAAAAATTATTGATTGTGAAAGTGGAAAATAATTCTATTAAAACAAAAGAATTACGTTTGCTTGACAGCATGGATACTTTGAAAAAACTGGATGCAATTGTGCGGCTTAACCCGGATATATTAATATGCGGCGGAATTACAGAACTTTGTAAGAAAAAGCTTAGCAATAGTAAAATCAAAGTTATTCCCTGGGTGCAGGGCTATACGGAAGATATTTTAAAACGCTACTTGGATGGATTACTCACAAAAAAGAGCATAGTTACAAATTAAATTTTGGATGTTGGACAAACATATATTTGTACAATTAAATTTATCATTAACAAAATAAATTGCGAGGTTTATCATGAAAAGATTTGATATTGAAAAGAAAGAAATATTTTCACTGTTAACTTCAAACCAAATTGATGAGCTAAGCGAAATTGCCGTAATAAAAGATTTCGGGGAACAACAGATCATCTATGATCAAAAGGAAGAAGCAAAAAATTTATTCATTTTATTGGAAGGCGAAGTTTCGCTTAGAATTCCAAGTAATAGAGATATGAGCATTGAAAACTTTTCATTGGAAATAGATAAGATTCTTAACCAGGGTGAATTGTTCGGGCCAAATTTACTTTTTGATGTAAAACGATATATGACCAGGGCGCTGACCGTAAAACCATCTAAGATAATGATAATTGATGCAAAAAAATTTCTGGACATAATTAAAGAAAATAAAAGTGAATTTATCGTATTATCGTACCTGGCCAAAGTATATTTTCAAAGATATATTAATGCAATGAAAGAATTTGAAGAGTGCATTATACAAACTCAGGCTGTATAATAATTCTAAAATTTGTAGTGGCTATCTCATACTATATCATAATGTATAGTTTTTTTTTGCTAATATAGGCTCATTAGTTTTAAACCGTTTCAATATCTTTCTCTGAACAAGAATATCATTATCTATTCATTAAATTCATCTTTTAATCTTGGGAAAATACCGGTACAATTTATTCTTCCAGCATTGATTTCAACATCCAGACTGTCTTCTGATATTTTTCAGAAAATCCGTAAATCATTCCGGCAGAAGCTTCGTCGTTTAAAGAACTTTGCATTTTATTGGCTGAAGAATTCAGGTTTTCTATTATTGTTTCAAAATCATTTATAATTTCATGAACCATCACCAAAGCATCCGGATAGTGACCGGGTTCTTCTTCTATTGAAGAAAGATCCCAAAATTCCTTCATAGTACCCGGAGCTTTTAAACCGAGTGCTCTAATTCTTTCGGCTACTTTATCAATATCATCGGCAAGTTCATTGTAAATATTTTCAAAGGCTGTATGTAAACTATAAAATTGTGTCCCTGTAACATTCCAATGATAATTTCTTGCTTTTACGTAAAGCACGAATTGATCGGCTAATACTTTCTTCATCAATTCGGCAAATTCAACGCCGGAATTAATTGTTTCTTTAGTATTCATTTTATATCCCTTTCATAAAAATTTATTGTAATTAAATTATCGGAACCCCAGTTTTTATATTCAATAAATTTATGCCCATCAGCTATTCTATCATATGATTTGGTAATAATGCCTCATCAACTTTACATGGTTCTGTTATTCTTATGATTTCGTCAAATTCAGCGGACTCATCCGATTCAGCTATTCTTTTAGCAGCACATGAACTTGAATCATTTAACCTATTTTACCGGATCCCAGATTAATAGGATAATAGCTCCTGTTTTAGAAGTAAACGGACCATGATTTTCATGAGCAGGAATTAATCTATAAGTATCGGACGGATATACTTTACCTTCGCTTTCGTACTCTCCGTCTAATACTAAATGTTGTTCGGTATAAATATGAGTATGAGATCCCATTTGGAATCCTCTCGGCAATTTTAACAACATTGTTTTTGCGCCGTTTTCATCCCGCAGAGTTTTACTTTTTGTACCCACCGGATATCCTTCTGCTATTTCCCATGCCGATTCATCATATATATTTTCAACGTATACCATGACTCACCTCATAACATTATTTATAATTTTGAGATAGCAGGAATAACTACCTTTCTGCTGTGATCAGCAGTGGCTTTATTTTCTTTTAACCAGGCCGAAACAAATGTTTCACCAATCAAGGGTTTACCTGAACCTCCCGACCCGGTTATTACAGTTGATGTATTCAAAGGCAGCCCTTCGGGTAGTACCATATCAATTCATTTAATTCCGGTTTTTATGGTTTTCATTTTCTTGTCCTTTTTCTATTTAACCTAGAAATATTTCCGAAGTCATTGTTTGATCTTCTATTTTATCGGGCTCTTCAATTTTGAAAGATATTTCATCTATTTTTTCCGCCGGTTTATTTTCTTTTTGCTCTATTAAAATCGAAAAAGAAATCGAAGCATTTAGAGCTGCTTTATTATTTAATTTTTTGCTTTCTATTAATCTATTTGTTATAATTTCACTTTCAACAGAGATTTTGGGGAAATATCTTGCCACGAGGTTTTTGATCTGTTTCTCTAATTCTTTTTCATCACCTTCCGGATAATATTTAGAAATTTTCATTTTATTCTCCTTCGTTTCGATTTTGTTTGATTAAAAATTAATTCGAAGAATTAACTTTTTAACAAGTATAAGTATGTTTACAATTTGCTTTTAATTTTTCTGCTTCTCTGAAATCTAAATTTGCTCCGTTAATATCTCCAAGTTCCATTTTTACACTTGCTCTATTAAAATAGCTTTTGGAATCTTTCGGATTTATGTTAATAGCTTTAGTAAAAGATTCAAGCGCCTCTTTGTATCTTCCTCTATCAGCTTGGCCGACACCGTTAATATTATAGCATAAATTGTTAGTCTTATTGATATCCGTTTCTTGTAAAGAGGTTTTTAAATAATTTGTTTTAATCATTTCTTTATCCTCTTTATTTTATTTTTAATTCAATATACTTGCTTCATTTCCTCTCTTGTTTTCTTGTCAATAAACATTTATTATTTTTAGTTATACAAACAATTAATTCTGACCTAATTCCCTTTTTCCAATTCCCATCGGATCTTTAGGATAACCCAAAGCTTTCCAGTCTAATCTGCATGCCTTAGTACCGTGACAGGATGTACAACCTAAAGCTTTTTCTTTTGGAGCTACCATATGATTTATTGGCCAGTACATCTCGGTTTCAATAAAAGAATAGCTTCCGGAATAAGGTAAGTTTATTTCTTTCATTCCGAGTCGTGAAGCCGAATCCCAATCATATGTTTTCCAATAACCATCCGCACCGAAAAGTTTTGGAACAATCAAGTAGTCATATTTGGAATCATAAATTTGTTTACCGCACATTACTTTAAAAGGTGTTATCTTTGCTTTCGGATCTTTGATATCACCGTTGGGAGTATTCAGCATTACTATTTTTGATGTATCGATTTTATCGCCGAATGAATAATACTTTGCACTCCCGTTATACCATTCGTAAGTAGGAATAACATTCTTTGCCCACTTAAATTCGCCTTTCATTTTATTGTAAGTCTCATTTCCGAATTGATCTTTAGATTCTGGTCTGTCTTCGGCCGCTTTTGACCAGTCCCACCATACTTTTGTCGGCTCTACGCGAGCAAATTCAGGTATGTGGCAAGTTTCGCAAGCTACTGTATTTAAGTGTCTATCTAATGCTTCGTTTTTGTGAACTTTCCCTTTATGACAGTCCGTGCAATAAATATGATTTGCATTTGCTGCTATTGAACCGTGACCTGCGCCCAATATCTTATGTATGTTTTCTCTTGAAGCATGACAATCATTACACTCAAAATTATATTTACCCATGTGAATATCCGTACTTGGTTTAGGATTATATAAGCTGCCGTCCAAGTCGCCGTGTTTTATTCCTGTACCGCCGCCGCCGTTAAAGTGGCAAACGCCGCAATTATTTCTTGTAGACATTCCAACGCTTTGTGCCGATGCTGTGAGATCAACATTCTTATCCGGCATCCCCGCTCCGGTCGGTGTTTTAAAATATTTCCCTGTTTGGTCATGACATATTAAACAGTCAACATTTTCTTCTTTGCTGAAATCAAATTTTGTATCTTTCCACCCATAACCTATATGGCAACTTGTGCATCTTGGATTGTTTGAAGGAACGGCAATACAAAAATTATTTATAAAATTTATTTTGCCTCTTTGAATGGTTTTATTATTTTCATCAGTAAATTTTTCATCAAGCCACATCCAATGACTTGTTTTCATAATTTCTTTAGCCGCATTTTCATGACACATTAAGCAAGCATTTGTTACATCCTGGGGTGTTTCAAAAGGCCCCTGTATCAAATCTTTATGAGTCTGTCCAGGTAATGAAACACCGCAAAAAAAGAAAATAACAAATATTCTCAATAGCATATCACCCTCTCCGGTTTTTCAAATTATAATGATTCGTATTTGTGCTGAATATATTAACGGGAAATTCGAGCCGTTTCCATATCTTTATAATCTAATCTGGTACCAATTAATAAGATTGGTTTTTTAATGAAATTTGAAATGTTTTATTATTGACTATTGCATTTTTTAAATATATTATTGCACATATTGCTTTTGTGCAATAATTCCGCAACAATTCAAATTAAGAACAAAGTATATAAAGTGATAAAATGCAAGATGTTCAAAGCATAATTGATCAGCAAAAAGAAGCGGCGGTAATTCCGGATGGTATTGCGGTAATAGGTACAGACCGGAATATTTTAATATTTAATGAAGCTGCTTCACGTATAACAGGTCTTGCTGAAAATAAAGCAGTTGGAAGTCATTGTTCAATCCTCTTTAAAAAAAACGGTGATGAATCAAAAATTATCTCGGAAGTGTTTTCCGAAAGACGGCTTTATTCAAATCTCCCGTTTAAGATAAAAGATAAAAATGGGAATCTAATTGATGTATTATCATCGCTCACTCCGATTATGAAATCGGATAAAGTAATTAGCATTGTTTTGGTTTTTCGTAACACGAAAGAAATGCTTTCAATGGCCGGTGAGCTTGCACAAAAAACTTTTGAACTGATCGATCAAAGGAATAAGCTTGATGCTATTTTCAACAGTAATATTGAAGGGACATTTACTATTGACAATGATTGGAACGTAACTTCTTTCAACAATTCGGCTGTTAAAATAACCGGTTATAAAAAATCGGAAGCTATAGGGAAAAAATGCTGGGAAATTTTCAGTTCGTCTTTGTGTAGAAACGGATGCCACATGGAAGAAACGATGCGTAAAGGAAAGTCAACCATTGGAAATGAATTGGAAATTATCCATAAATCGGGAAAGAAAGTTCCGATAAGAGTTAATTCGTCTAATTTAAAAGACAATAAAAACGAAATAATTGGAGCCGTAGAGACATTCATCGATATATCGGAAATTAAAAATCTCTCTGCACACCTTGATGAAGTTTTTAAGTATGAAAATATTATCGGGAAGAATAAAGAGATTAAGCAGATTATTTTCGTACTTGAAAGTGTAGCGCAAACAGACAGCTCGGTTTTAATAACCGGGGAGAGCGGAACCGGTAAAGAATTGGCAGCAAGAGCTATTCATCTTAATGGCTCGAGAAGAGCAGGCCCTTTTGTTGCAGTTAATTGCAGTGCTTTTGTGGAATCGTTAATTGAAAGTGAATTGTTTGGACACGAAATAGGGGCTTTTACCGGTGCTGTTAAAACAAAGATAGGAAGATTTGAACTTGCTCAAGGCGGAACTTTATTTCTTGATGAGATTGGCGACCTGTCTTTAACAGTTCAAACCAAATTGCTTAGAGTTTTGGAAACAAAAGAGTTTGAAAAAGTAGGTGGAAACAAATCTATTAAAATGAACACAAGGTTAATTGCCGCAACTAATAAAAATCTTGCCGGTGAAATTTCTGCCGGAAAATTTAGAGAAGATTTGTTCTACAGAATAAATGTCATAAATATTCATCTTCCGCCGTTGAGGGAGCGGCAGGATGACTTGCCTTTGCTGATAAATCATTTTATAGAGAAGTTCAACAATAAATTCGGAAAGAAAATAAAACAATTTTCTTCAGCCGCTTTCGAAATTATTTTAGAGTATAATTGGCCCGGAAATATTCGCGAACTTGAAAATGTAATTGAGCATTGTTTCATACTCTGCAACGGAGAAATAATTCAGGTTGAGCACTTACCTAAACGACTTAGAAATGTAAAGGCTAATACTCAAATTGAAAATAATAATTACGATAGAAATAATTTATTGGAAGCTGAAAAAGAAATGATACTGTCCGCTCTTCAAAATAAAAAATGGAACAGGGCGCTGACAGCTAAAGAATTAAAAATAAATCCCTCAACATTATGGAGAAAGATGAAAAAGTTGAAAATCATTTGAGCTATTAATTATGATAAAATCACTTCATCCATTAAGTTTTGTTCCCGTTAGTAAAGATAATATAGAAATTGATATTTTTCATTTCCGCATTTCCAAAACTTCCAATTTTTCTTTAACCATCTTCCCGGTTTTTAAATCCATCAAAACGCATGTCTGTTCACCCAGGGCAGCAATTTTCCCGTTAATTTTTATTTCATATTTTAATTTTATAATACCGTGATTGCAGCTTACAAAACTTATTAGCCCCACCGGTTTATCAAACAGTTTTAAAAATTTTTTATATTTTATGTTTGTTGAAATAACCACAGGATATAAGTTTGTGGACAGCAGAGCCTTTAGATTAAAATGCTCTTTGAAAAGTTTAGTGCGAAGGTTTTCAAACCATTTAATATAAACAATGTTGTTCACATGACCTGCAACATCTATGTCGTAGGTTTTTATAACGAGTTTTAATTCTACAAATATTTGATACATTTTATTATGATAAAGTAATGAAATTATTTTTGGTCCATCATTAGTTTCTTCTTCAGAAGTTCGCCTTTTGTTTCCTGAAAATTTGGATTCACAACTACAGATTCCGGAAGGGGACATACCGACCTGCACCGGGGTTCATCAAAATATCCGACACACTCAGTGCACAATTCAGGATTTATTTCGTAAATACATTCACCGGCATAAATTGCATCGCTTGGGCATTCGGATTTGCAGGCACCGCAAATAATGCATTCTTTTGTTATCATTAGTGCCATTTTAGTACCTCTTTTATAATTATATAACTCACGTTATACACCCTTGGAATATTAGAAAAATGGGATAATGGAATTGTCCCATATTTACCATGATTCCAACATTCCAAAGGTAGTTGACTGCGTATGCTTTACTTATTCATCCGCTGCTTTAACTGCATTTATTACAACAAATCCGCCTTCACCGTAATCTGTTTTAAAAGACTGAACTTTATCTATTTTTTGAATATCGCCGAAGACTGTTTGAACAATCTCAATATTATTAAAATTACTTTCCCCCAAATAAGAGATGACTTCCTTTGTTGAGTAAAAAGTTGCCGGGCGGTAAAATTTATTTTGTTCTTTCATTTTCTGATAAATTTTTCCCAATGGACTTTCCCTGTCAACCAAACCTATAATAATATTTCCTCCGGGTTTCAAAATTCTATTTATTTCGCGGAACGATTTTAAAACATCATCAACGAAACAAATGGTAGTTACCATCAATGCGAAATCGTACGATTCATCTGTTAACGGTAAATTTTCTGCTATTCCATCGTAAACTTTAAGTCCTTTTCGTAATGCAAAATTTCGCATCGCAGTAGAAGGCTCAACTCCTTCTTTTATTCTGAAAGGGACGGAGAATCTTCCGCTGCCGATACCGATTTCAATTCCTTTTTTATTCTTTGGAATAAAATGTTTGACTGCTTCCAGCTCGGATTCATAAACGAATTTATTTTTCTTGAACCATTCTTCGTATTCATCTAAATATTTATCAAACGGTTCTGTCCGCGCCATATAAAACTCCGTGTATATTAATCAATTTTGATTGTTCTACCTGTTCCAATTTCGATATAATTGTTGTCAAAAGCATCTTTGAATAAATTACGCGCCTTGTCTCCCGAACAATGACAGGGAGCCGCTTTAAGTATTTTCATTTCAAACATTTTATTAATTATGCTTTTTATTTCATCATTCGTTTGAGCGTGCAAATGAAATCCTCCCATTGCAAGATAAATCGCTTCACCAGGGAAAGAACTTTTTGCTTTTTCAAGAATATCAATAATTCCCGGATGAGCACAGCCGGTTATAATAACAATTCCTTTTGATGTTCTTATTGCAAGCGATTGTTCAGGAATTGCACCGTTAAGTTCTCCGAGCGAAAAAATGTTTTCCTCTATTTTTTGAAAAGATGAAACAAGAATTAACGACGCACCGGAATTTTTCATCTCATTGATAAGTTTAACGGGAAATGATTGGGGATAATAAATAGTTACACCGGAATTCTCTTTCAAGAAATCACTCAATCCGCCTGTATGATCATGATGAAAATGAGATATGAAAACTATATCGATATTTTTAGGATCAATACCGAGTTTTGACATGTTGCTTAATAATATACCGCCGTTATCGCCTGTATCGAATAACAATCTTGTTTTCCCGGCTTCGACCAAACATGAAAATCCCCAATCGGTCTGTAATCCTTTTTGAAAAGGATTATTATCATATATAACCGTGATGTTAACGGTTTCAACTTTGTTGTTGTCTTGATTTTTTATTTGAGGCATAGTTAAACCTCCTGTTAAAAAAATTATTGTAATAAGAAGCAAAACAAATTCATAAAATGTAAATAATGATTTCATTATCGATACCTGAAATTAATTTACTTTTTTCAGCTTTAGTCAAACTAATAACCTTAATTTATCAAATGAATAACTAACTATGTTACTTTTATAATAACAATTAAAATATCGAAAATCATTTTAACCGTCATTGCGGACCTAACTTCACGCTGCTTTTCATCAGTAAGTTAGGTGAAGCAATCTCATTTTATTAGTTCGATGTTTAAGATTACTTCACCCGACCTCCGATAATCTAACCGCATTAGGTCGGGTTTGTAATGACTGTTATCTTTCTTATTTAATCACTACCTAAGTCGTCATTAGAAATGAGACTTCGAATGAGTCAGTCTTTCATTTTTAATTCTAAAGTGAAATCATTTCATTCTATTCGTTATAACAAAACTTCTTTGAGGTCAGCCACTAATTCAAAAATATTTTACTTAAAACAATTACGTTATAGTTCATACTAAATAGTTACAGCCAGTTTATATGCGCTGTGAATAGCATCCTGCGCTTTGCCAATTTCTTTAGCATCGCCGATAAAATAAAACGGTGTTTCTCCGGTTCTTTCAAAAGGAATATAACTTTTCATTCCGGTTGTTATAACAATTTTATCTATACCATCAATTACAAAGTTTCCATCTTTTCCTTCTAAAAGAACCCGTGAACCGTTAACTTCCACCACTTTATGATTGAGAAATATTTCAATATTTTTTGATTTTAATTTTTTTAGAGTCAAAGCTTTTTCAATCATTTCCATTCCTCGTCCTATCTCATCCATCATTTCCACAATAGTTACAATATTGTCTCCATCAACAAGCTTTGAAGCAACTTCAAGTCCTATTAAGCCGCCGCCGATTACCAGTATTTTTTGTCCGTGAGGCAAGTCTTCATCATTTAAAAATTCCGTCCAGTAAAAATCCTTTAATCCTTTTATCGGAGGAACATCAGGCACGGCACCGGTAGCCATTATTACCGCATCATAATTCCCGTTTTCAAAATCGGTTTTCGCCGCTTCTTTATGTACTAATTTAATTTTGTGCAAATCAATTTCAGCGGTAAAGTAATCGACTAATTCTTTTAAACTTTCCTTATTCGGCGGCAAACTTGCAAGATTGAATTGCCCGCCTAATTTATACTTCTCAAAAAGTTCAACTTGATGACCGCACTTTTTCAAAGTAATTGCCGCTTCCATTCCGGCAAGTCCTCCTCCTACTACCGCAATTCTTTTAGAAGAACCGGATTTCCTTATTTCCGGATAACCGGTATTGACCAAAGGGTTAATCACACAACTTAATCCTTTCCCGTTCTTTACACCACCTAAGCATCCATCCGCACAAGCTAAACAAGGAAGGATAAGCCCTTCTACTTCATTCAAATATTTACCGATGAAATCAGGATCTGCAACCATTGCTCTTCCTACGGCAATAAAATCGGCATTATATTTTTCTTTTATGAAGTTAATATCTTTAATCGAATTTATTCTTCCGACAAAAATTACGGAGATTTTTACTTTGTTTTTAATCGCACCTGCAAACTCCCACGTTTTTCCTTTCGGTATAAACATATGCTGAAAAAACCAGGGAGGAGTTGAGCAGACAGAACCTGCAGAAACATGAATTGCATCGATTCCGTTTTTTCCCAGCAATAGCGAGAATTTTATCATTTCATCTAAATGAAACCCGGCCGGGATCATTTCATCACCGCTAATGCGTGCAATTAAAGGAACATTAACGGAATTACGAACTGCCTGTAATACCTCTAAAGGAAATTTTATTCTATTGCTGAGACTTCCGCCATATTCATCCGTACGATCATTAACAGCCGGAGAAATAAACTGTGCAAGAAGGTAACCATGCCCAAATTGAATTTCAATAATATCAAAACCGCATTCAACGGATTTCTTAGCCGCATCAGTAAACATTTCAATTACATTATCCATCATTTCCCTGTTCATTTTCACAGGAACCGCACCGCCGTTTTCACAAGCCTTATCAGTAGATGAAACAAAATAATTCCCCGGCAGTTTGGGATTTGCCATTCTGCCCGGGTGATTGAGATGAGCAATAACTTTAGAACCGTTTGAGTGGATTAAACAAACAAGTTTTTTCAATCCTTCAATTTTATCGTTTTTATCAATGCCGAGTTGTGTTGGAATTTCTCTCAATCCCGCATCCATATAAAGTGGTTCTAATGTTACTGCCCCGGTATGCTTACTTCTAAGGTTGTAAAAATCCAAATGTTTTTGATTAACAAAACCATCGCCTGAGCAATAACCGAGTTTGAGCGGAGGCATAATAAATTGATTTCTTAATTCAATCATTTTACTTCTTCTTTTTTCTTCGGAACCATCCTTAAGAAGTTATCATACTGCATCAACTCCTCAAGCCTGCATGACCAAACAAGTTTTTCCGTCCCGTCTTTATCTTTCCAGTATGTAATATCGGGACAGCCGTCGCACATGCTTTGATCTCCGTTATTCATTAAATCTACCGGCTGAATGATCATTATTGACTGCATGTAAACTTTTTTAAATATTCTGAAAGGATTAGCTGCCAAATATTTTAAATACTTGCCAAGTGTTTTTCTAATTCCTTTATCTAAAAACCATGTGTTAAACAAAGTTAATCTTCCCATACTCAAAGTTTTAGGAGAAGCATACGACAGATATTTGTTCTGCCAGTAATGATATACCGTCATTACAAGTTCAAGAAATTTGTCTCCCGCATAACCGAAGATTTTATTTTTATTTCCGATTCTTTCCGATAACAGCCATTTAAAATGATCCGCTCTTTTTGTTCCATTTAAAAATGCTGCCGGTGTAAAATCGTGAAATCTTTTCCTTATACTTTTGACGGCATCCGTTGCCATTAAATCGGTAATTTCATTTTTGTCGCTATGGTAATGAATCTCATCCCAAACAATTTTTTTGTCGCCCGCATAAAAATCATACGGAGTTTCCGGCGTAATATATCTGAATAAAATGAAAACCATCGTATGAACAATATCGATATGCTTTTGCGCCCACTCAACTAAATCAGGAAGATATTGGATAGTATCATGATAAACAGTAGAATTAAACGAACAAGCAATACCTCCTTTGGATGCTAACATTTCAGCATAATAAAGACGCAGTTCATTTAGTTCAATTTCATTTTTGCCGAGCCACTTCGGATCTCTCCCTCTTCCTTGTTTGCTGTCGATGTGAAAAGTAAATCCGAATACGCCTGCTTTTTTTAATTCATCAAGGAATTCATTTGTTAATGCAATTCCGTTTGTGTTGATAATCGGTTTAAGTCCTCTTGATTTTATATCCGCAATAAGTTCAACAATATCCGGGTATAAAAGTGGGTCACCTCCGGCTATCGAAATGCAATCGGATTTTCTAACTGATTGGAAGAAATCCAATTCATGTTTTACATCATCAAGAGGTTTGTGGGAATTTTTAATGTTTTTTCTGTAGCAGCCGTAACAATTTAGGTTGCATTGTGCGGTTGGTTCGAGCCAGGTTATTCCGTTGTCCGCCATTGTCCACGGAAGCCTGTAAAGAGACTTCGGATCCAAATAATATTTTTCCATTTCTTCCTCCTCGAGAAGGTTGATAATTTTTTTATCTCAAGGTAAAAGAACTGCTACGGCAATCACCGTAGTCCATAAGCCGGATTTATCACCTTCTGCAGTTTGAGTTATATTGAAAGTTTTTACAATCTTATCTGACATCTTAAATACTTCTTCTCTTTCATTCCAATCGGCTTCTGTATTAAATTCGACGCCGAGAGTTGTTGCAAGCATTTGTGCCGCAAGGTCCTCGGCATAGTCGCCGGCAATTTTTTCTTTTACGCCGAACGGATGATACTCCGATAAATACCCGTAATTGGATTTATCCGCCGGTATCGCTGCACCTATTGAGGATGCAATTAACCTATTCGGTTCGTTGGTAGAATTTCTCGCCATTACTGCAAAGGTTATTTCCCCCGGCTGAATTTCTTTCAAACCTTCTTCTTTTGAAATTCTTTTACAGTTCGGGGGAAAGATGCTGCTTACCGAAACAAGATTGCATTTTTCTATACCGGCACTTCTGAGTGCTACTTCAAATGAACTGAGATAATCTTTATGCCTACCTACGCCTTTAGTAAAAAATATTTTGGTCGGTACGTACATTTCTTCTCCTTAATTGTTTTTAATGAATTTATTCACTGCAGTTTTCACTGAACTCCTGGATTTTAAAAGATGAACATCAACATGTGCGTTCATTAAAACAGAGTAAGCTTTAACTCCGACTTCCATCGATAGCAGCGTGTTGGCTCCGGAATTTATTACCACGTTTGCCGATTTAAGTCCGGAACCATTCTGAAGAAGCATCCCGGGATTCTGAATTGCAACATATTTTTTGCTTTCAGTATCATAGGTAATAATATAATTACAACGTCCTAATCTGTCGCTTACTATTGATTCTGCCCGATCTCCCATAGAAGGAACTGCAATTTTCATTTTTCTTATTCTCCGAATTAATTTTATAATTAATTAAGAAACATTTAATTACTCCTCCCTTTTCCTCTTCTGCGGTCTCTTATTCCATTTCCCCCTTCTCCTCCAAATCCTCTGCCTCTGCGGCGTGCACCCATTCCATATCTACCTTCATCATTTTCAACAGATTTGTTTACCTGTTCTTTAACTTGACTTGTTTGATCGTTAAGGCAGCGTCCTCTTCTTCCACCTGTCTGCGGACCCTTACCTCTTGGTCCTTTTCCATCTAAGTTTGGCATTTTTATCTCCTTTCATTTTTTACAATGTAAGTTGTTCCCGAATATTCTATCATTTTAAGTTGTTCATTTTCAATCAAGCTATTTACTAAATCCCAGTTGGAATTTGCTTTCTCTAAAAATTCTGCGACTGCAATTTTCTTCATTGGATGTACGGCAAGAATGCTTAGCAATTCATTTTCAACATCGGATGAATAAGTAAAATTCTTCCCTTCTTCCGAAACCAAAAACTCGGTATTTATTCCGTAACTGTTAAATATTCGATATGCAGTTCCTAGGCTGAATTCCGAAGGAGCTTTTACCCAATTTTCAGCCGGTGGACGAACGGGAGTCAAAATATAAGCTTTGCCCGGTTTGAGCTTGTTTATAAACTGTGCGGTTTTATTTAACGATTCCATGTTGTCATTTATTCCTCTTACAAGCATAGTCTCAGTACATAAAAATCCTTTAAAGGATGAAGCAAATTCCCTAATCCCATCAATCATCTTCATTAAGTCAAGCTGGTTATGCGGTCTATCAATCTTACGCCATTCACCGTTAAATAACGAATCTATTTTAAGCGATACCCAATCAGCTTTCATCAAATCGTTTCTAACATTTTCATCCCACATCAAAGAAGAATTTGAAATGACGGCTATTTTAATATCAAATACTTTTAGCTTTTCAATTGTTTTACCAAGATTGATATCGAGTACCGGTTCTCCATCAGGTACAAATGATAAGTAATCGATTTTTTCATCTGCATCACGTAACTGCGAAATTCGATTTTCAACTTCTTTAAATATTTCTTCAGGCGAATAAAATTCTTTTCGTTGAATAGACATTGAATCCGTTAGTCCTGCCTGGCAATAAACGCAGGAATAAGAACAGTTTTTCGGAGGAATATTATTTATTCCAAGGCTTCTTCCTAATCTTCTGGATGGAATCGGTCCAAATACAATCATTTTTTAACTACCTCTTTTTAATAAACTTAAACTTAATCATATGCAATGCGCATGTTTTTATCTTTCAATGATGGTTTCAATAATTCATCCCACTCATTAGAACCCCAGGTATTTAATTTTTTATGTACCAAATAATATTTTTCGGGAATTGGATGTGTACCGGCAACCACTTTTAATCCGTATTTAATTTCAATAAAATCCTTAAAGTATTTTACGAAAGGGCACGGGGGATAACCAACCAGCATTCCCGTTGCCAGATGAATTACTTCCGCACCGTTCTTTTTCATTTCTTCAGGTGCATATTCGATATTCCCTCCTGGACATCCTCCACAAGTTGTATATCCGACAAGCTCAATTTCTTTGTCTTTATAAATATCAAACGCACCTTCACGGTTTTTCATTGCCCGAAAGCATTTACCGCCTGCACAGGCTTTATACCTATCGCAGATAATAATACCTATTTTAAGCTTTGCGTTCATTGAATTTTTCACTTTCCGGTTTTGTTTATTTAGATTTTTAATCTATAATATTTAAGGAAAATCTCTCAAATATTTTACATTATATTATCTTAAAAAATGAACACCATCCAACGTGGTTGACCAAAGAGAAGAAAAAAGTCATTGCGAACGAGTCTTCGAGTGAAGCCCGCTTTGGCGAGGTCTCGCCCTTAGGCGGACAATCTTTTATTTTTAATGCAAAAGTGAGATCACTTCGCTTCGCTCGTGATGACAAATTTACTTTTTGGTCACCCACGCTATAGGATGAGTTCAAGCTATAATAAAATTTCAAATATTTTGGCTTAGATCTTACATCCATCTTCTAACAGTATTTTTATATTCTAACCATTTGCTGCCGAATGTGTTTTCGAGTTTCTTTTCCTCAAACCGGATGAAAACAACATACATCATTACAGCAAAACAAATTGTAATAATAAATGGAAGAATTGAGCCCAAAAATATTGATATGCCCAAAAGAATTAAAATAAAACCCAAATACATTGGATTTCTTGTTCTTCCGAAAACACCCGTAATTATTAATACTTCAGTAAACAACATAGGTTTTACGGTAGCATTATATTTTTTCAATATGGAGTCTGCAGCCAAGTTCAATACAATTCCAATCGCTATTGGAAGAATACCGATTAAAGTGTACGGATAATGAATGAACCTAAGCATTGGAATAAGAAGATGAAGTAACAGCATAATAAGAAGAGCGGTATACAAATATACAGGCGGATTTATGATTATTAATTTCATACATCTTGTCCCGCTTTTTTATTATAAATGAATTATTTAAATCTTTTATCCGACTTCATCGAGCCAATATCATCTTTGCTTTTTGAAACCCAGCCGTTTTTTTCTTCACTTACATTATCAAACCGGCTTATGTACGGTTTAATATCAAGCAAAGGAGTTCCATCGATAACATCGATATTTTCAACTTTAATTACATTATCCGAAATAGATTTTAATTTAACTACCGAAATCCCTATCGGGTTCGGACGACTTGGAGCACGGGTTGCAAACAAACCGTGCTCAACATCGTCCATAAAAGGAATTACTTTTAATTTATATCCGTTAGTAAGATGGAAATGATATATCAAAACTATATGCGAGAATTCCTCGAGACTTTTTAATCCTCCGGAATATATTCTATCCACCTTAACTTCACCTTGAATTCCCTCTGCCGCTGCCGGTTGAATCGGAATGCCTCCAATCGTTTTGAATGGAGAATGAATTATCCCGATTGGTTTATATATTATTTCATCGTTGTCCATTTCAACTATCTGCTTCTTTTGCAGTTTCCTTAAAGCAGTTATTTATTGAACCGGAAATCAATTTAAATGACTGCGATACTTCACTGTCAGGTTTTTCAAGTACGATAGGTTTTCCTTTATCTCCAAGGATGCGCGCATCCATATCAATTGGTATTGAGCCGAGGAATTGAACGTCGAATTCACCGGCTAATCTTTCTCCGCCGCCTTCGCCGAAAATATTCAGAACAGCGCTGCAATGGGGACAAACAAAACCGGACATGTTTTCAATTACACCGATATTAATTAATTCAAGTTTCTTCGCCATATTTATTGCGCGTTCCGCATCAATTACCGAAACTTCCTGCGGTGTAGTTACAATAACGGCATAATCGGGTTTCATTTTTTGAACAATTGTTAAAATTTCATCGCCGGTTCCCGGGGGCAAATCCGCAATTAAATAATCAAGCTCACCCCATTCAACATCGGCTAAAAACTGGTTGATTATTTTAGATCGCATTGGGCCTCTCCATATAACGGGTTGTCCGGGTTTGAGCAAGCCTGCAATTGATATCATTTTCGCGCCGTATTTTTCATAAGGAATTATCGTTTCATTCAAAACAATTAATTCATCGTTCACACCAAGCATTTTTGCAACGTTCGGGCCTGTAATATCGGCATCGAGAATTCCTACAGAAAAGCCATGCAAGTGTAATGAGTAAGCAAGATTAACACTTACTGTAGTTTTGCCTACGCCGCCCTTGCCGCTGAAAACCGCAATCCGGTGTTTGATTTTTGAAACTGTACCTTCAATTCTTTTATCTTCTTCTTCCAGTAAAATATTTTTTTCGTTATCGGGCATTTTATAATCCTTTCAATGTCCGTTATCTTGGCAAGTTAAACCATCTTCGTTTTTCAACTCGCCTTTAATAAATTTATTTACGGCATCTTCGATAAGATTTTCGCTTGTAAAAAGAGTAGTGATATTGTTTTGTCTTAAATCTTCAACTACTCTCCATCCGCCGCCGCTTGATAATAAATACTTGCAGTCTTTCAATCCATCAATTAACTGCGAATGACTATGACCACCGCCTTCTCCGTGATGTTCATGCTGCTGGTGCTGATGCATTCTATGATGTGTAAAAACATTTTCGCGTAATTCTTTTGATACAATTTTTTCACCGTCGATTTCATAAATCATAAACGATCTGCATTTGCCAAGGTGGCCTGCTACTCTTATTTGATCGTTAGTTGCGACTGCAATTTTTCCCATAAATGTGGTTTGGATTCCCTCGTTTACCGTGCTTTCGTTTCCTTCAACGTTTGACATTTTTCTATCCCTTTTTTTATTAGTTTGAAACAAGTTATTTTCATTTATCCTAATTGCCTTACCGTTTAAAATACCATCGGCAACTTTCCGTCGTGCTTTCTCAACTATTCTTCCGAATGTAGCTCTTGAAACATTCATTTCTTTGGCAGCTTCTTCATGAGATAAAGAGAGTAAATCGGCGAGCCTTAGCGATTCAAGTTCGTCATGTTCAAGAAGAATTTCTTCAAGTTCATAAACAGGAATCCCTCTCGGCTTGAAATAATAAGCGGAAGGATTACAACAAACGCGGCGATATTTTCTTGGTCTTGGCATAATTAGTTATGAGCATATGCTCAAAACTATATAAAATTTCTCTCAAATACAATTCAAAATAAAGTGTAATTTTTAAGATAAATTCGACATTTTCAATAATGTTGTTGGAGTAAAAAGGAGTAAACAATGAGAAATTAAAAGATTGAAAAATTAATATGAATGACTTGAAGATAAAATAGACGATACCTTCCATTGTTGCTTTGAGCCTTGAGAAGATGTCGTCTTTAATCGATTGTTCCCTAAATTTATTTGAGTAGAACCATTTTTTTCGTCGAAATAAAATCGCCGGATTTTATCCTGTAAATATAGATTCCGCTTGCAAGTTTCGATGCGTTGAAATCAACTGTATACTTTCCGGCATTTTTGTATCCGTTTATCAGAGTCATGATTTCTCTTCCAAGAACGTCATAAACTTTTAGTTCTACATTTCCAGGCTTTGGTACCTGATAAGTTATTTTTGTTGCAGGATTAAATGGATTGGGATAGTTCTGCGAAAGTTCATATGTTTTAACTGTTTCTTCACCATTGAAATTTATTGTTTTCGTTGAACTTTTTTCAATTATATTATTTGCTGACAAGATTTGGATTAATGAGTAACTAGGATCAAAGTTATCATTAACACTCATTTTCAGAAACACTATGATGTACCCAAAAAACTGGACAAAAATTTAAGGTGGAAAAGCCTTAAATTATACTAAGCGAAAGG
>CAZKUR010000024.1:0-7995 GCA_964556005.1 uncultured Ignavibacteriaceae bacterium
AACTAACGGAATTTAAAACAGGATCAGTTTCATTAGCTGTTCGCAAGCAGGTTCCGATTTTACCCATAACGTTTACGACAAACTGGAAAAGGCTGCAGCGCAAAGGATTCTTGAAAGGGAAAGCCGGTCCGGGCATATCGGAAGTTATAATTCATCCGTTAATTTCAACAAACGGATTAACTAAAGACGATACAGATGAGTTACTACTAAAACTTCGTAATATAATCAACTCACCGTTACACAAAAAATTCGGGGTTTAGAAATCGTTTTGTTTATTTTCTTATAACTTCTTTAATCCATCGAAGCAGGAAAGGTTGGTAAAGAATCGATAGAAAATAAAAATCCATGACAAAATTATTTTGTAAAAATAGTTCTGAGGGATGTTTGGGAAAATCCCGGTGTGTATCCTTAATGGATTTCGGATTTATTAGTCTCAGAAGTTATGAAAAGCTTAATTTAAAATTTCGGCAGAGATAAATTTATCCGGTTGATGAATAATCAATCTTATGATTCTGCAAAATCAATTTGCGGAGATGATCCGGATAAAGTGCTTAATGAAATTAAATGTAAAATATTTTTATTTTCCATCGCATCGGCTCTAATTTATAGACAAGACAAAGGATTAAACCATGCTGAATTCATTAAAAAGAAACTCATACCTTTTAATTATTATTGCTTTTACTTTAGCTTACCTATTTTTAGGAATTAAAAAAGGAAATACGAAGACGGATAAACCATTTATTTTTGCGGCATGGGAAGACGGGAATCCCGCAAGAACCGATGCACAATGGGACAGCGTGTTTAACAAATTCCACAATGCCGGGATAACAGATTTTTTCATAAACGCCTCACCGAAGGAATTAACAAGAATGGTGCGGCTTACTAAAGATAAAGGGATCAGAATTCACGGATGGCTTTGGGCTTTAAATAGACCGGGAGATACTGTTGCCCAAAAACATCCGGATTGGTATTCTGTAAACAGGAAAGGACAAAACAGTCTTGAGTACAATCCCTACGTTTCCTATTACCAGTGGTTAAGTCCGTTTAGCAAGGGAGCTTGCGACTATGTTAAAAGTAATGTCGAAGCCGTCGCTGAAGTAAAAGGATTAGCATCGGTACATCTAGATTACATACGGTACTGCGATGTATTTTTACCGGTTGGGCTACAGCCAAAATACCATCTAATTCAAGATCACCAAATGCCGGAATATGATTTCGGTTATCATCCGGAAGCACGAAAAGAATTTGAAAAATTGTTCGGTAAAGATCCAATAAAAATGGATCACCCTGACCTTAGTTTCGAATGGCTGCAATTCCGGTTAAATGCAGTTACTAACCTTGTAAATGAATGTGCGGAAATAGCACATAAGCATAATGTTAAATTATCGGCGGCGGTATTCCCTTTCCCGGAAATGGCTCGTAACATGGTTCGCCAGGATTGGAGTTCATGGAAACTCGATATGGTTCTTCCTATGCTTTATAATAATTTTTATAATGAAGGTTTGAACTGGATTGGTTTCTGCACTGCCCAGGGCGTTAAGGATGTCAATGGCAGGATCCCGGTTTATTCGGGATTATTTGTACCGGCGCTTACTCCTGAAAAATTAAAAGAGGCCATTCTTAAAGCAAAAGAATCCGGAGCTTCGGGAGTTTCATTTTTTAACTTAAGTGCAATAAGCGAGGAGCACTTGAAAGTAATTAAAGAATTGCATAATCAACTTAATACTTCCCGGAAATAATTTTTGTAATTTTTTTAGATATTTGGAATTTGCATTGAGAATTAAAAAATAAAGTTTTAAGTTGTAAAAAGATTTTATAATTTCTATTGCAACCAGCTGCAAAATTACGGTCTTTATGAGCAGTGTTTTTGATAATGGCGGACTACTAATATCGCAACGGCTTTTCAAAGTTTTTAAATTATACAACAACGTAATCAATTATTCATTTTATGAACTAATAAGGGAGGACTATCCATGAAAAAGACATTCGTAGTTTACATTTATCTTCTTTTGATTTCATCGACTCTAAGCTTTGCACAAACATTTACAGATATAATCGGGACTTCTCAATATAGCCGGGTAATCAGGTTGGGAAATGCATATACCGGTGTAGCCGAAGGTACCGAAGCTCTGTTTTATAACGTTGCAGGTATTACATCTGTTAAAGGATATAGCGCACTTTTTTCAAGCGGACAGGGGATTGGTTTTTTTGTTAATGATGTTAACAATTATAATTATGCTGCTGTTGCTCAATTACCTGATAACTTAGGAAATATTGGACTTTCAGTTAATTCATTATCTTTTAAATTCACCGGAGAGACCAAGGAGAAAATCTATAGCCTGGGCTATGCTCTCAACTTATTTGATAATTTATCTCTTGGTATAATGGCAAATTATTATAACGATAATTTATCTTATACTAATATTCCTACAGTAGATTCACATTCTATTTCAGGTTCTGCTTTTGATTTAAATTTGGGAATATTGTATAATATCCCTGAACCATTTAAAATTACTAATGAAGATAAATTCGGAGTCGGTTTTCAAATAAAAAATTTACTAAACTCAAAAATTAAACTTGGCGACGGCTTTGGCGATGCATACTTATATCAAGAAATGCGAGCCGGTATAGGATACCGTTTTTCTCCAAGCTTAAAAAAAATCTACGGCCTTCAACCTATAAGCATTCAATTTTCATTCGATGCCATATATCAGGGATCCGATTACGATTTTATTTTTTTCCATCCTAATTATGGTATAGAACTTACATTTCTTGATATTCTTCAATTGAGTTATGGCCGGGAAAATGAAGAAATGCTGAAAGCGTTGCAATATTCTACTCCTCAATATCCGGTTAACAGATATGGATTCGGGTTAAATATTCCTCTAAATTATTTATTAAACTTAAAGACTGAAGCCGATTTGAAAATTAATTACAGCATCTCCGATTGGCAAAATATAAATGAAGATAATGTTAACAATGATTCTTACGATATAAATAAAATCGACAGGAATTCATTTAGTATCGGGTTAACATTTTTATTGCAATAATGGACTAACTACTTTGATAATAAAAAAATAATTAATAATTTATTTAACTATTTCACGCAGTATCAGTAATAGCTTGGAAGGAGGGCAAACGAGGTGGAAACAAAATTAATAACTGTCCTACACTGCAATTCACTTCCCGAAGCTTATCTCGCAAAGCAAGCTCTCGAATTGGAGGGAATTGGCTGCTTAATCCTTAACGAGCATTTAACGGGGCCAGCTCAAGCAAGCCAATCTATAGAATTACAAGTTTCACCGGCTGATGCCGAACGGGCAAAGAATATTTTAAAAATGCTTAATGCCGGAGCAAAGGAAAGTCGGGATAAAGATGAAGCCATTTCATGCCCGGAATGCGGCAGCAATTCAATTTTACCTGTGTGGAAACCGCCGTCAACTTTCCTCGGAAGAATTTCCGGACTGTTCAAGCATGATATCACCCGCGCAACCTTCAAATGCTCCAACTGCGGAAATGAATTTGATGTTAAGTGGTGAAATGCATGTTAAAACTAATTTTGTGTACCTGCAGCAGTAGCTCTGGTCTTGCTTCGTTCGATAGATTGAAGCGCAAGATACCTGTCTCCAAACTTCTTCAAATTATCCAGTTCGGTATCGTACTGATCAAAATGTGTTTCTTCATCCACGACAAGACTCTCAAACAACTGTTTGGAAACAGAGTCTGCGTTAGCAGAACATTCGTTTGCCCATAAATTATATTCCTTAACACTTCCTTCTTCCATCTGCGATGCCTTCTTTAACATCTCTTCCACATTATGTGTTTTTTGGACTTCGGAAGATGCATGCATTTCAACTTCACCCTTCAAAAACAAAATTCTTTCTGCCAATTTTTCAATATGAAGCATCTCGGCAATTGCAGTTGTTTTAAAAAGATTCGCAAGCAAATCATAACCCATATCATCGCAATGAAAATGGAAATACATGTATTGATGAACGGCGGATAATTCGTCGGCTATGGACTTATTTAATAGTTCAATACTTTTAGTGTGCATTAGTTTTCCTCCTTTGTTTTCAATAAAATTCAACAATCAAAAATAAATAATTCTAATGCAAAACGTAATGAGTTTTGTCAATAAAAACATGAAACCCGTTTTTACATTAATTATTAACGTTTAATTAACATTCTATATTTTTATTGAAAATTAAAAAATAAAACTATAAGTTATATTTTTTTTGTAACAACATCCGCAAACAATTACTGTATTACCGGGTTTGGGGCAAAATCTTTATAAAGACAATTCGACAAGGTTCTAATAAAACATATTAAAAAATATTTGGATAAAAAATGCAGGAGTCTTCTTTCAATGGACGTCTCTCATTAACTTAAGTAATTTATCAGCGTATTCAGTAAAATCAACCGGCAAAAAAATATATAACACCGAAATCATTTATGATATTTTCAATAAAATTAGTAGATTAAAGGATCTTTAATTTCATATAATCATCAATCATACATACAAAGTATATTCCTCTTTGTCCACCGAGTTAATTTTTTTTGTTTGTATATTATTAGATTTCATTAATTCTTTCCTTAATTAATATTTTCTATTTTTGCAAGCTTTCCCAAAAATTCCTGTCTAACCTGTTAATACAATAATAAAACAGAATTTAAACACCGAGGTTCATCATGAAAAATAAAGGAAAGCACAAAGCAAAACGGTTTTGTTCAACTATTCTAATCATTTTAATATTAACAGTTTCACAGGTCTGGCCGCAGACAAACAGAAGCTATCCAATCGTTGCAACAGGACAAACTAAATTTTACAACAATACAGGTGAGATTTCAGAACCGGCAAAAGGTGAAGCGTTTTACGGACAGGATGCACAGTTTCAGTACAATCCGCCGTCCTACACGGATAACAACAACGGAACAATTACCGATAACGTTACGGGATTGATGTGGGAGAAAAGTCCGGATAGGAACGGCGATGGTGTAATAAATTATGACGACAAATTAACTTATGATGAAGCTCTTGCCGAAGCTGATACATTTAGTTTAGCCGGCTACAACGATTGGCGCCTGCCTACTGTCAAAGAGTTATACTCGTTGATAATGTTTTACGGTATCGATCCCACAAACTTTACAGGAAACACAGACGAATTAACGCCGTTTATTGATACAAATTATTTTGATTTCGGTTACGGCGACCAAAATGCAGGAGAAAGAGTAATTGATGCACAGTTTGCAACTTCGACTTTGTACACAGGCACAACTATGATGGGAAATGCAACAATGTTCGGAGTTAACTTTGCGGACGGAAGGATAAAAGGCTATCCCTACGAAGAAGTGCAGGGACAAACTAAAAAGTTTTACGTTCTTTATGTAAGAGAAAATACTAATTACGGCAAAAACGATTTTGTAGATAACGGCGACGGAACTATAACCGACAATGCAACCGGGTTAATGTGGCAGAAAGACGACAGCCAAACCGGGCTTAACTGGGAAGAAGCATTGAATTGGGTACAGCAGAAAAATGCGGAAAATTATCTTGGCCACAATGACTGGCGTCTGCCTAATGTTAAAGAGCTGCAAAGCATTGTCGATTATTCGCGTTCACCTCAAGCAACAAACTCCGCTGCAATCGATTCAATTTTTAATTGTTCGACAATTACCGATGAAGGCGGCGGGACAAATTATCCTTTCTACTGGAGCGGAACTACACATGTAAATATGATTGATGCATCCAATGCAGCTTACGTTTGTTTCGGTGAAGCTTTGGGATGGATGCAGGATCCATACGGCAATTATCAATTGATGGATGTTCACGGTGCAGGCGCGCAGAGAAGCGATCCGAAAGAAGGCGATCCCAACAATTATCCTCACGGTCGCGGGCCGCAGGGTGATGTAGTCCGTATTTATAATTATGTAAGGCTTGTACGGAATGTTGATACTCCCCAAATGAATGATAGTAATGATAAACAGGAAAAGTTTGGTTATCAGCTTAATCAAAACTATCCCAATCCGTTTAATCCAACGACCAAAATCAGTTGGCAGTCGGCAAAAGGCAGTATGCAAACTTTGAAGGTGTATGATACATTAGGAAGAGAAGTAACTACATTAGTAAATGAATATAAACCTGCCGGAAGCTATAGAGTTGAATTTAATGCAGAAAATTTTCCGAGCGGAATATATTTTTATAGATTAACTGCAGGCAGCTACACGAAGACGATGAAAATGATCTTAATGAAATAATAAAAAGCACGGTCATTACGAGTTTATGAAAATGGCCTTACTTTTATTTTTCAAATGAATGTTACTTTCAATATTGCGTTAGTAACCATTTCTTAAAATGGTGAGAGATCAATATATCGTCATTGCGAGCCTAACTTCACGCTGCTTTATATTGGCAAGTTAGGTGAAGCTCGCTTTAGCGAGGCCTCGCCCTTAGGCGGGTAATCTCTATTTTTATTCTTTAAAAGATAGAGATTGCTTCGTTCGTCTAAAGGACTTCATTAGAAAAGATTCATTTGTGTTTTTTAATTAGCATTTCTATGCAATTTTCTAACCACATAGACACAATAGAAAACATAGAATTCAATATTATGTTCCTATGTGGTTAAAAGGTTTTCGTACGGCTGTTTAAGTAGCGGTACATTAGCTATGGTAGAAAAACAAACAACTTAGAAAAAAGAAATCTTTCCAGCGAAAATTAAGAATTAAAAGAGTCCGCTTTAGCGGTAGTTCCTTTATCGATTGCAAACTTTAGAGAAACAGAACAAAATTTTCTCCAATCCAAATCACAATGTTATTCAGTTTCAGAAATTAAAACTCCATACTGATTATATTTGAAACTGAATTTTTTCCTACTTGAGGTTAATCTTAAATGAAAATCGGTATTACTTGTTATCCCACCTACGGCGGCAGCGGCGTAATGGCAACGGAATTGGGAAAGGAACTCGCGAACAGAGGTCATGAAATTCATTTTATCAGTTATGCACTGCCTTTCCGGCTGAATCATTTTGTTGAAAATGTTGTATTTCACGAAGTAGAACTCGGCAACTACCCGCTGTTTGAATTCCCTTTATATTCGCTCACACTTGCAAGTAAAATGGTAGAAGTAGCGGAATTTGAAAAGCTCGATCTGCTGCATGTTCATTATGCTATTCCGCATGCAACAAGCGCATATCTTGCCAAGCAAATGCTGAAACCCAAAAGAGATTTGAAAATTATAACAACTTTACACGGTACTGATATTACGCTTGTCGGCCTTGAACCTTCTTTTCTTCCGCTTGTAAAATTCAGCACCGAAGAAAGCGATGGAGTAACGGCAGTTTCGAGATTCCTTCGGGAAAAGACTATAACCAATTATGATATTCATAAGGATATACATGTAATTCATAATTTTGTGGATACGGAATTGTACAAACCGAGGGAAAAATGCATTCACAAAGAACATATTGCACCCAAAGGTGAAAAAATTCTTGTTCATACATCTAATTTCAGAAAAGTAAAAAGGGTGCCTGATACAATACGAATTTTGGAACAGGTGATTAAAGAAGTTCCGGCAAAATTGATTTTAGTCGGCGACGGTCCCGACAGATCCGAATGTGAACGGCTGTGCAGGCAGCTTCATCTTTGTGATCATGTTAAGTTTCTTGGGAAGCAGGACGGATTGATAGAGATACTCGACTCATCGGATATTTTTCTGATTCCTTCTCAATCTGAAAGTTTCGGACTGGCAGCGCTCGAAGCAATGGCGTGCGGGTTGCCGGTTGTTAGTTCAAGCGTAGGCGGTTTGCCTGAATTAGTAAAGCATAACGAAACAGGATTTATAGCCGAAATAGGAGATGTCGATAGAATGGCAAAATATGTTATCGAATTGCTTACTAATGAAAAAAAGTATGCACTGTTCTCGCAGAATGCAAGGAACAGAGCAGTAAATAAATTCGATAAATCAAAAATAGTTCCACAGTATGAAGAATATTACAAAAA
>CAZKUR010000024.1:8095-49561 GCA_964556005.1 uncultured Ignavibacteriaceae bacterium
TTTATAATGCCGACGATTATTACCATGCAAAATTTATCGTTTATTCAAACAGGAATCAGCCGAAGTCAATTTTTATTCCTGAAGACTCAAAAATAATTAAAGAAGCTGTAACAAGTTTCGAGAGTTATTTAGATTCACTAATAAAGAAAATAGAAAAAAGTTATAAGGAAAATTTTTCAAGCGGCAAAAATGCAAAAGAAACAGTAAATGAAATATTTAAAATATTAAATTTAATCAGGTACTGATCCTCCGTGCTGAAATTAAATGAAGACATCTCAACTTACCTCGAAAAACTTTTCGGGAAAGACTCACCGCAAAAATACTTCGATTACATAAACCTTAAGCCTTCACAGTATATCAGGGTAAATACTTTAAGAATATCTCCGGAAGAACTTTCCGGACTTTTATTAAAAAACTACGGGATTCAAACTCAAAAAATCGAAAATATTCCTTTTGCATTAAAAGTAATTGAAAAGTCTGAATTAACCGGGAAAACCATTGAGCATATTACGGGGTTGTATTACATTGAAAGCCTTGCTTCAATGATGCCTCCCCTGGTACTTAATCCTCTGGAGGATGATGCTGTTTTGGATTTGTGTGCTGCACCGGGCTCTAAAACTACACAGCTTGCTCAAATGATGAAAAACCACGGAACTCTAATTGCAAATGAAGTTCAGATTGCAAGAGTTAAATCTCTTGTATTTAATATTGACCGTATGGCAATTACAAACTGCGGTGTTATTCATTCCAAAGGGGAAATTTTAAGTAAAATTTTTCATGAATATTTCGATAAAATTTTAGTCGATGCACCATGCAGCGGTTTGGGGATTATTCAAAAAAAAGAGGAAGTAAACGACTGGTGGAATGAAAAAAGAATTAATGTTTTATGTGAATTGCAATTAAGACTTTTAATCGCCGCTGTAAAAATGCTGAAAGTTGGCGGTGAAGTTGTTTACTCGACATGTACTTTAACTTTAGAAGAAAATGAGCAGATAATAAATAAAGTTTTAAATAAGTATCCTGTAGAAGTTGAAGAAATTGCTTTACCTCTTACTTCACGTGAAGGATTCACTTCTATTGAAGGAAATGAGTTTAACGGCGAAATAACAAAAGCAAAACGTATCGTTCCGTGGGAATCGAATACTGAAGGGTTTTTCATAGTCAAATTAAAAAAGACAGGCGAAACAGAATCACCGTTGCAAAATACCGGATTAAAGAAGTCTGTTAAATTTTTTTCATATAAAAACAAAGAAATAAATAATTATCTAAAAGCAATAGAAAATGATTTTGCAATTAACGATAACATTTTACAGAATTATAAGTACTTAATAAAAAAGAATAACATATTTTTTATCAACAGAGAATGGGATGATTCACTGCCTGATACTTTTAACCGGGTCGGAATAAAACTCGGCAATATAGATAAAAGAGGAGGCATAACTCTTCATACAAACGCAGCGGAAATTTTAGGCGGCAGCATTACAAAAAATATTTATGAAATAAATGAAATGGAAGAATTAAAAATTTATCTTGAAGGCGGAATAATAAAAGATACAAGTTTGGAACCAGGTCAATATGTTATTAAATATAATAATTTCATTCTTGGTACGGCAGTAGTTACATCCGGCGGATTAAAAAGCAGATTCCCGCGCGCAAAGAGAACACAGGAAATTTATTTCAATTTTTAAGTAGTGGAAAGAGACATCTTTCCCATGTGCATTGCTATGTGAGAAGATGTCATCTCTGAAGAATATTCTTGCTCATTACTATTGAACACTTTGAGGGTGACCAAAAAGTCCGTCGACCTCGTCAGGTCGACGAGACCTGACTGGTAATTTCGTCATCACGAGCGGAGCCTGCCTTTGCCGAAGCGGCCTACCTGCACGAAGCGTTTCGCGTAGGCAGGCGAAGTGATCTCACTTTTGAAATAAAAACAAATGATTGTCCGCCTTTTAGACGAGACCTCGTCTTTGACGGGCAAAGCGGACTTCACTCGATGACTCATTCGCAATGACTTTTATCTTCTTTTTGGTCACCTTCGACATTAATTATATGTTAATTTAGTGATACTTTTATTATTAATTCTCGATTAAGTTTTAAAAATGAATATCCAAATTCTCGGCACAAAAAAATCAAACGATACAAAGAAAGCCGAAAGGTTTTTCAGTGAAAGGGGAATTAAATATTATTTCAGGGATCTAACCGAAAAAGGATTGGCAAAGGGAGAGCTTGATAACATATGTCGGGTAATTCCAATTGATGACCTAATTGACAAAGAAGGGAAAGAATATAAGAATCGTGGAATGGCATATATAGTTTTTAATCCCGAAGAAGAATTGCTCAACGATCCGCTACTGCTTAAAATGCCGGTAGTAAGAAATGGCAGCTTGGCTACAATAGGATTTAAACCGGAGATTTGGAAGGAGTGGATTTAACCGGCCGGTGAAACGATGCGTAATTAAAGATTGAAAATTAAAAGATTAAAGATTGATTAATAAATTCAGGCTCATTTAAATCATATTCAATATTTTATAATTTATATCTTAACTTTATGATAAGTTTGTTTAAAACATAAAATATTCAAACGCTTAAGGAGATAGAATGAACATCGGGAAAAATATTCTATCGGCAATCGGCAATACATCGATGATTCAATTGCATAAAGTTGTTCCGCCGGGATGCGCACAGATTTTTGTGAAGCTCGAATGGGAGAATCCGACAGGAAGCATGAAAGACCGTACAGCTCAGGCTATGATTGCCAAAGCGGAGGAAGACGGCAGGTTAAAATTAGGCGATGTAATTGTAGAATATACAGGTGGAAGTACAGGAATTTCTCTTGCTCTAATTTGCGTTGCAAAGGGATACCACCTTCATATTATTACCTCCGACGCTTTCAGCCAGGATAAGCAGAACCAGATGAAAGCTTTCGGTGCCAAGCTTACGATGGTACCGAGCGAGAATGGTCTTACTACAAAGAAACTGATTCTTGATATGATTGAAGCAGCAAGAGAGGTTAGTAAGAACCCACATACATTCTGGACAAACCAGCTTAATAATGAAGACAGTATTACAGGCTACTATCCGCTGGCTGAGGAAATATGGAATCAGACAAACGGAACAGTCGATGCATTTGTTCAAAGTGTCGGCACTGCCGCTTCTTTGAGGGGTGCGGCAACTATTCTAAAGAAATATAACCCCAGAATTAAAATTGTTGCTGTCGAACCTGCCGAATCAGCAGTGCTATCGGGCGGCCAACCAGGACCGCATAAAATTGAAGGAGTCGGTATCGGCTTTACTCCTCCTCTCTGGGAACCTAATCTTGTGGATGATATTGTTGCAGTTAAAACGGAAGGCGCTAAAGCGATGACGAGGCGCCTTGCCTGTGAGGAGGGAATTTTTGCAGGCACTTCTTCAGGCGCAAATATCTTAGCAGCAATTAAGATTGGAGAACAATTGGGCCCGGACGCTAAAATCGTTACGCTGATGGTCGATTCAGGTTTAAAATACCTCAGTACAAATGTGTATAGGAAAAAGAATTAAAAAATCGAGACAATATGCAGTTTGAATCAATCACCTACGAAGACTTAAATGAAATAAGATATTTACGGCCTGAAGGCTGGAATGATATTGTTCCAAGTTTCGAATTTTATATAAAATCAAAATTTTGTTACCCGATAAAAATAAAACAAAAAGATAAAATTGTCGGTGTCGGTTCATCAATAATATTTGATAATTCAAGCTGGATAGCTCATATAATAGTCGACAAAAATTTTAGACGACAAGGAATTGGTTATCAAATTGTAAATATATTGCTGGAAAATTTAAAAGAAAAATCGGTACAAACTTGCTCGCTAATAGCCTCGGAACTTGGGAAGCCGGTATATGAAAAAGCCGGGTTTAAACTTGTAACAGAATATTGTTTTATGTCAAGAGAAGAAATGCAGCAGGCTGATCCTCCTTCAGCTAACATAAAACCATTTGAAGAAATTCACCGTTTAATGATTTACGAACTTGACAAATATATTTCAGGCGAAAACCGGGAAAGACTTTTGGTTAATTACCTAAATAATTCGATGGTTTATGTGAAAGACAATATCCTACTTGGATTTTATATTCCGGAGTTGGGTGAAGGACATATAATTGCCGAAACCGAAGAAGCAGGTATTGAGCTGATGAAAATTAAATATCCAAAAGCCGACAAAGCTGTTCTTCCTTATGATAACATCAAAGGAATAAATTATTTAAAGCAAAACGGATTTGCGGAAACCAATAAGAAGGGAACAAGAATGATTTACGGGAAAGAATTAAATTGGCAGCCGGAAAAAATATTCGGTAGAATAGGCGGACACCTCGGATAATGTGATGATAACTTAAAAACTATAACGTAAATTTCGGACAATTGAAGTAACCGATAAAAAATTATTTTTTAATTTTGACGCAGAAAAAATAGAATATTTCTTTTCACGAATTGACAAGCTCACACCGGGACATAAAACGTGCTTTGGCAAAATGAATATTCACCGGATAATATGTCATTGTACCGGCCAATTTCGTTTAGCTTTTGGAGAGAAGTTGTCTGATGAATACGGCAAAGTTAACATGGATGATTTGCTCGCATTAGTGCGTACCGGTAAAACAGCAACAACACCCAAAGGATTCGATCAGGTAAAAGGTGAGGGTACAAAGCTGGTTAATTTTGAAGAGGATAAAGAGACATTAAAAAACATATAGTCAAGTTTGCTCAGGCACCGGATAACTTTAAATGCAACGGTCATCCTTATTTGATGAATATTGATAGCCGAGATTGGGAGAAGCTTGTTGACTATTATTTAAACCATCATTAAAAACAGTTCGGCATATTAAATTCAGCTTCACAAACTATCATGCTGAAATAGGCAATAAATAGATTTTATAACAATTATTTGGCTTTAATATGAGCATTAAAGAAATAAAAGAAGAACTTAATAAGCAGAATAAAAATATTCTGATTAAGCATATTCTTGAATTATATAAAAAATACGATCCGGTTAAAGAATATTTTGATTTTTATATTAATCCAAATGAGGAAAAACTTTTAAATACTTATAAAGAAAAAGTAAGAGAAGGATTCTTTCCCAAAAGAGGTATGAGACTGCGTCTTTCCTTATCGAAAAAGGCAATCAATGAGTTTAAAAAATTAGAAGTCTCAAACGAGAAACTTGGAGATCTGCTGCTTTATTATATCGAGTGTGGTATGGAATTTATTAGTTCTTTTGGCGATATAAGCGAATCATTTTACAATAGTGCATACAATACCTTGACAAAAGCATTAAAAATGTTTAAAAAAGAAAACGTTTTGGATGACTATAAAGAAAGAATGCTTAAACTTCTTGAAAAAAGTAAATACAGCGGTTATGGATTTGAGGATGACATCTTGGCCATTTACGATGAATTTTATAGTAATAATTAAAAGAAAATTGCAATTAATATTTTTTCACTACAATCCGCTCTTCCAATCAAAAAGCTTATTGCTGAAATCTATTTGAACGTTCTGATATAATTTATTATTAAGATCGGACTTGGGAAGAGAGCCAAAAGATAGAACCTGAGTCGGGCAGTTAGCAATACAAGCCGAACATCTAACACACTCAACGTCGTTCATTGGAATTCCTTTGTTGGCAAAATTCATTACATCTATTCCCATATGACAAACTTTTGTGCAGATGTTACACGAAATGCATTTCTTTTTCTCTGCAAAAATTCTGTAACGCGAGAATCTTGTATAGATGTGCATCAACGCCGCCAAGGGACAGCCGAACCTGCACCATACTCTGCCGCTTAAAAAGAAGTAAACCCCAAGTCCCAGCACCCCTGCAAAAATTACATCAACAGCTATGTAATAAAAATTGTGGAAGAAATCTGCTGTGTAGGAAATGTTTTCATTTATTATTGGAATATTTATGTTGAAAAAAATTCCGAATAATTTTACCGCTGTAATGATAAAGGCAAATAATAAAATCCATTGACCGGTGTTTTCAATTTTTTTTGCTTTTGGCCCATGCAGAGCTAAGGTTCTATATTCATCGCCCAAAGTTTCTGCCAAAGCGCCGCATGAACATATCCAGCCGCAGTACGCGCCTTTCCCCCACCTGTAAACTATATATGGAATTATCACAAATGTTTGAATGATGCTGAAGATTAACCAGAAAGCGGTAATATTCCCGTTATATAAATTGAATAGATCAAGAGGCCAGGCTAAAATAAAACCGTAAGATCGCCAATAGCTATGATGCGGGAAAACCTGAGACATGATAAAACCGTGAGCGTTCCCCAATAATCCCGCATTTCCCAAAAACGGAAAAATAAATTCCGGGAGGATGAATAACGGTAAAGCTTGAATTAGTATTAAAGTCCACGTTTGATATTTTATGTACTTTGTTTTTTTAACTTTAATTCGCCTCAACCCAAAGATTAATATTGTCAGCGAGTAAAAACCTGTATACCAGAATGTCTGCGATTTGTCGAAAAGTTCGACTCCGAAATATCTTCCCCCGAAAAAAACAACCGCAAAAAAGATTCCTACAAATATAAAATATGCATACTTAAAAGTTTTCCAATTGAAAGAAAAAATTTTATAATTTTCTTTAATAAATTTTATAATCAGGTAAACACCTAATATCACAGCGAAAATAAATGCTATGTATGCAATAAGAGCATTAAAGTATTCCTTGAAATTCCAAACTCTAACATCATCCGAAAATAATTTGCCTATTAAATAAAAAGGAAGAGCAAAAAACTTTTCCCAAAAGCTTGGATGAAAAATATTTGAGAATGCATTTGTGAATGAATCGAACTTGTTGCCGGTGAAATATTGAAAAAGTTCAATGCTCGACTTGCCGAAATAAAGTACACATGCAAAGAGGAGTAACATTGCAAACTGAAGTTTCGAAGTCAGTGACATTTCCCCTTCTATTTTAATTCCGTTTCTCTTAAAAAATTCAACCGGGATTTCTTTTCCTATCATTACAAAAACCATCGAGTTGTCAATTTCCTTTTCCTGTTTTTTCTTATCGATTAGAATAACACTCTTCTCTTTTATTTCTTTGACTTCCGTTTCCATCTCAAACTTTATTTTCCCATGCTTAACAAGTTCGTTTAACTTATCAAGATTTCCCTCTTTGGGTCTTGAAAACTCAGGTTTGCGGTAAGATATAGTAACGATGTTTGCATATTCGGCAGTTGCAATTGCTGATTCAAGTGCACTGTCTCCTCCGCCGACAACCATTACATCATGCCCCGCAGCATCTGCAGGATCAAACAATCTATTATAAACTTTGGGTAAACTTTCGCCCGGTACTTTCAGCATCCTTACATTTCCTGATTTTCCGATAGCAAGAATAACTCTCAAACATTTATAGCTTCCTATCTTAGTAAAAACCTCAAAGACATTTCCTCTCTTTTCAATCTTATCAACCATAATTCCTTCTTCAACCGGAAGTTCTTCATTTTTTATTTGCGAATAAAGATCATCTAACAGAGATTCTTTTGTCCCGTCTTTTATTTTAAGATCTGCCTCCTGCTTTAAGGCCAGTGGTTCTGCATAGATAGGTTTTCCTTTGGGAAAATTAATTACCGTATTGTACTTCTGCGCTGATTCAAGAATTTTAAACCGGAGCTTATTTTTTTTTGCTTCAAGCCCGGCAGAAATTCCGCTGATGCCTGCTCCAATAATAATTAAATCAAAAACACTGCTTTCTTTATTGGATTCCCTTAATTTATTGAAGGCGGCATCAGACATAAAATTATCGATAGTTTTTTTCCCGTTTTCCGCAGCCAATTTTAATAAAGGAATTCCAGTGAGATCGCCTGTAATATAAATTCCTTTAGCAGATGTTTCTCCATTCTCATCAATTTGAGGATATTTTTCTACTTCGCCAACCGGCACATTTTGTTGAAGCCATGTAAAATATTTTGATATCGCTGATGCCATTTTTTATTTATAGGAATTTTTTTTGAATAAAATTTAATTTAATATCTTTTAAAAATTAAAATTTATTTCTAACATTTTTGTCACGAGATAATATTATTTATTTAAAAAGTAGTGAGGATAATATAGATTTTATAGTTGTAATGAAATGTCAATTACACGACAAAACAAAACCATTTTACTAATTGTGCCGCGGCTGAAGCAGCTTTGCAATTAGGCCTGACCAGCCTGTTTGATGTGATGCACCTAATCCTTCGCCGGTATCTCCATTGAAATATTCATGAAACGGGATGTAATCTTTGAAGTTTTCATCGGTTTGAAATTTATTATTATTTCCGAATACTGGCCGTTTATTATCTTTATCTTTTAGAAAGATACATTTTAATCTTTCGGTTAATTTTTCTGCGATTTGTTTAATTGTGAAATACTTACCTGAACCTGTTGGGTATTCGATTTTAAAATCATCACCGTAATAGTGATGGAATTTTTGAAGCGATTCAATAATTAAAAAATTGGATGGAAACCATAGAGGGCCTCTCCAATTTGAATTGCCGCCGAACATATCATTATCCGATTCCGCCGGCGTGTACCTAACTTCATATTCCCGGTTGTTAAGATGAAGCGTATATGGATTCGTTTCATAATATTTTGAAAGAGATCTTACTCCGTAACCGGAAAGAAATTCCGTTTCATCAAGCATCCTGTATAGCAGTCTTTTCATCCTATGCCCGCGGAGAAGAGACAACAGTGTTCGTTCTCCTTCTCCGACCTCATCCCAGCGAGAAACCAATTTTGCCAGGTCTTGCCTGTACTTCAGAAACCAATCAAGCCTCTCAGCAAATTTGGGGGCAAACTTCATGACTTCAGGTTCAACTACTTCTACTGCAAAAAGCGGAATTAATCCCACCATTGATCTAACTTTTAATTTCTCGCCGTGCCCGTCATTACTGAGATGCAGCACATCATAATAGAATTCATCATCCTCATCCCAGAGACCTATTTCCTCACCACCGATATTTGTCATTGCCCCTGCGATGTAAAGGAAATGCTCAAAGAATTTTGTGGCAAGGTCCTGGTAAATACTATTAAACTTTGACAGCTCGAGTGCAATTCTCATCATGTTTAAACTATACATAGCCATCCAACTTGTACCGTCGGATTGATCAATGTGAGCACCGCCCGGCAGACCGCTGCTTCTGTTAAAAACTCCAATGTTATCCATTCCTAAAAATCCGCCCTGGAAAATATTTTTTTCATCCCGGTCTTTTTTATTAACCCACCAGGTAAAGTTCAACAGAAGCTTGTGAAAAACTCTTTCAAGAAAATCCGTGTCGCTTTTACCGGATTGTTTTTCGGAAATCTTGTAAACACGCCATGTTGCCCACGCGTGAACGGGCGGATTAACATCGTTAAAATTCCATTCATAAGCCGGAAGCTGCCCGTTGGGATGCATGTACCATTCTTTTGTAAAAATAATAAGCTGTTGTTTTGCATATTCGGGATCAATTAAGGCAAACGGAATGCAATGAAATGCCAGGTCCCATGTAGCGTACCAGGGATATTCCCATTTATCGGGCATAGAAATTATATCGAAATTATTTAAATGGAACCATTCGTTGTTCCTTCCCGTTTTTCGTTCACCGGGAGGAGGAGGCTGAGAAGGATCGCCGGCAAGCCATTCCCTTACATCATAATAATAAAACTGCTTATTCCAGAGCATTCCCGCAAAAGCCTGCCTCTGAACGTTCTTTTCATCAATATCCTTAATATCTTTTTGAATTTCTTTGTAAAAATCATCTGCCTCGTTTTTTCGTTTCTTAAAAATTTCATCAAAATTTTCGAACGGATTGGGAAGAGATTCATTTGTTAATCGAAGCCTGATTGATTTGGATTCTTTACCATTAATTTTCAAAAAATAATTAAGTCCGGCCTTTGTTCCGCTTTTGTTTTCGTCAACGGCATCATCGATTCCGTTAACGATAAAATTATTTATCCCGTCTTTAAAAAATCCTTTTGCATCATTAACATCATAAAGCCGTTTTATATTTGTATCATTGCCGGTAAATAATTGTTCTGGCGAGCCTTCAAAATAAAAATTGTACTTTCCTAATTGCTTATGCTCAATTATTAAATGCCCGTCTCCCGATTTAACTGAAGGTTTATAGTCATCATAACCCCATGACCATGTATTTCTAAACCATATTTGCGGGACTAAATTTAATCCGGCTTTTTCAACGCCGTGGTTAACTACTGTTATTTTTATTAAAATATCTTCGGCTGATTTTTTTGCGTACTCAATAAAGATATCGAAGTATTTATTTTCATCAAATATTCCTGTATCGATAAGCTCATACTCAGGATCCTTCTTACCTCGATTTTTATTATTCTCATAAAGTTCTTTGTATGGGAATTCACTTTGCGGATACTTGTATAACATTTTCATGTAAGAATGAGTCGGGATGTTATCGAGATAATAATAGTACTCTTTAACATCTTCACCGTGGTTACCTTCGAACCCGTTTAACCCGTAAAGAATTTCTTTTAAGATTGGATCTTTCCCGTTCCAGAAAGAAGGAGCAAAACAAAGGATCTGATTATCATCGCAAATACCGCCGATTCCTTCCTCACCCCACCTATAAGCTTTGCTTCGCGCCTGGTCGTGAGTACAGTAATTCCACGCATCACCGTTTTTGCTGTAATCTTCCCTTACGGTTCCCCATTGTCTTTCGGAAAGATAGGGGCCCCACTTTCTCCACCTATCCGAATTATTTTTCTCAAGACTTAATCTTTTCTTTTCTTCATTCATATAAAAAACTTTTAAAATACTTATAGAAAGAAAATTAAACAGAGTATTAGTTGAAAGAAAATATGGCCGGCAATACTTGATGAAAATCAAACTGGTTGTGCTTCGATTATTTTTGTACAATTCACTAAAAATTGGTTTTATAAAATAATTATTGAAAAATCTTCAGCTTATTTTTTGTTTAAGAAAGTGTTTACAAATTTTATTATTAAATTTGATGTAATCTTTTATCAAATATTTGCTCTAAATAACTTTATAATTTGATGACATCTAACATTATTCAAAACGAAAAAAAAATTGCCGGAGAAAAGGCAGTTGAATTTATAAAAGAAAACACAATTGTCGGTATCGGTACAGGTACAACAATTTATTATTCGATAAAAAAAATCGGGGAAATGGTTAAAGATGGTTTGAAAATTAAATGCGTTTCAACCTCGAATGAAACTACAAAGCTGGCGTTATCTTTAAATATTCCGTTAGCATCTCTCAATGAAATTAAAAAAATTGATTTAACTATCGATGGTGCGGATGAGGTAGATAAAAACCTTAACGGGATTAAAGGCGGAGGCGGTGCGCTGCTTTTTGAAAAAATCGTTGCCTTAAATTCAGAAGAAATAATATGGGTTGTCGATTCAACAAAATTAGTTAAAAAATTAGGAAAGTTTCCTCTTCCGGTCGAGGTTGTTCCGTTCGGATATAAAAATTTACTTGAAAAATTCAAAGAAGAAAATTTTAAGCCGGTTCTTAGAAAAACAAGAGATGAAATTTACACAACCGATGCGGGCCATTATATTATCGATCTCCAACTTGAAGAAATAAATGATCCGGCCCGGTTTTATAATCATTTAAAATGTTTTACTGGTGTCATAGAGGCAGGTTTATTCATCGATATTGCGGATACGGTGATTACAGGTAGAGGCGATAAAGTTGAGATATTGAAACGGAAAAGAATTTAAAATAAAAAAGGCCGGCTTGGAGGTACAATAAGTCTGGAAAGGCCGGCCTGTGTATACTATTTAGTTATTTTTTTAGTGCTTGAGATACCTTCCTGGAACTTTTCCAGCCAAGGAACATCAATACCCCAATAAAAGCAATAGTACCTAATTCAGCAATACCCATTTGCGTTCACTCCTATTATAATTTGTTGATTTTGTTATTTATTAAAACTTTTTTTTCAACAACGGAATTTACATTTCTTAATTTTTCCGTACCCAAATTTTTAATGTACTCTTTCTTTTTTCTCAATAACTTTTTTCAAAATGTTTACTCCAAGAAAAAAGAGTGAAATTAAAAAAACAATTACTAAATAAGTTTCCAGACTCATAAAAACCTCTGCACTGAAATCTTCAACTATAATACCACCAATATGAGACATGATATTTTCACTTTATCAACTAATAAAAATTTAACCTCATTGTTTTTGTAAATTTTATCGGTAAGATTTACGAAGATAAACTCTATAAAAGAAATTATTTCAATAAATAATTACCGCTTGATTGTTATTGAAAGTAATTTAGTCGAAAAATATTTAAAGTGTTTATTTTGAGACAAACGTGACATACATTATTTCATCATGACCATTTTTTTAACAGCCCTTTGATTTCCTGCTCTTAGCTCATAAAAATAAATTCCACTTGCGAGGTTTTTATTTTCAAAACTGATTTTATGAAATCCGGGGTTCTGTTCTTTATTTATCAACGTCGAAATTTCCTGACCTATCGTATTGTAAATTTTTAATGTTACGAATTCTCTATTTTTTAGCGTCCAGCTAATTTCCGTAGAAGGATTGAACGGATTGGGATAATTTTGATTTAACCTGAAACTTAAATTAGGCAATCGTTTTTCGTGAACCGAAGTAATGCTTATATCTGTTATTTTCATCCAGATCTGGTAAATTCCTGTATAATTATCCATCCAGCTCGAATAAAGCTTATTCCCCACGGCAAGATTTGCAATATGATCTCCTTGATAATTTGTAGGTCCGCCGGCAATTGGCACGGGCTTAAACCTGTGATCGCTTATTACTTTCTCTGTCCAGGAATCTCCTCCGTCAGTAGACCTTGCAAGATAAACTTCTGCGGAATCGGAAGTGGTATTTCTGTCGTCGTAAAAAATAATATTTAATCCGCCGTTTTGGTCAACCGTCATCGCAGGAAAATATTGAATTGCACTGTCGTTAACAGCATCCTGATTTACCCTAATGCCTTCCGACCAGGTACTGCCGCCGTCGGTTGAACGGTGAAGAATTATATCTGGATCAACGCTGTCTGCAGGCGCTAAACCCTTTTCAGTTGTTACGATATAAAGCCAGCCGTTTCTTGGTCCGCTGCTGGTATCTATTGCAATCTGCGGCAAACTATTTACCCTGATGTTACTTTTTTCCGGCAGAGTTCCGTTTATCCCGCTCATGTTATATATGTTTTGAGCAGCCTGCCAGCTTACACCACCGTCGGAAGATTTTCCGAATCCTACAAAAATTTCCTTAAAGGGTGTACTATTATTAACTCCGGCCCAGCATACATAAACAGTTCCATCCTCAGCAATTGCAATTGAACCGCCCGAACACCGTGTAGATGATTGACTGTTTATGACCTGCTCAGGGCTCCAAACCTGCGAGCTGTCCGTTGAAGATGCAAAAGATGAAAGAATTCCGTTGGGTGCAGCGTAGTTTACCCACACTGAATATAATCTTCCGTAGTAAGGACTGCCGGCATTATTGTCAATTGCAACGGTTCCCTTATCTTCAACCTGTTCTTGAGTTATGGTTGCAGCATCAGACCATGTTTTGCCGGTATCATCTGAAAAATGGCTGTAAATACCAGCGAAAACAAAACCGATATGTGTTAAAATCAACCTGTTATTTCGGTTGATTGCTATTTGCGGATCACCTCCGTGATTTATGATTTGATTTCCTTTACAAGTATCTGAGCCAAACCAGCTCATGCCCCCGTCGGTTGAAATGTAAACACCTTCGCTCTTAAAGAAAGCACTTGTATTTATTGTAACCGCACTTGCAAACATAAAATTAGGATCTACAGGACTGACTGTAAGTACAGGTTCGGTTTGAGTAACTGTGCTGGGAAATATTAAAAAATTTGTTGAGTCACCACTTTGACCAAATATATTAACAGCGGAAATCATAATAATAACGAAGAAATATAGTATCACTTTTTGCATCATAAATCACTCATTATAAAAGATAAGTAAGATTTAAACCCATATAAAAATATCTTGGTTCGCCAGGTTCAAAATATCTACCGAGATAATCGTTGATATTTACAAACCCGATATATTTTTTATCGAAAATATTTCTTACACCAACATAACCGGTAATTTTATAGCTGTCAAGTTTAACATTCAATCCTGCCATGATATTTCCGTAAAAATATCCGGGTGCATATTGGGTATTGTCGTCATTCGCATACATTTTAGAAAAATAATCACAATCCCATTGCAGGAGACCGAAAAGATCATCCGATAATTCATATTCATAATTTAGAATTACGTTTACGCTGTGAGTCGGAATTGCAGGTACTTTATTACCCGAAAAAACAGCCTGGGTAGAACCTGAAGGAGTATAAATTGTAGCTTTGTATTGATTATACTTAAAATTTGTAAAAGTATAATTCACAGTAAACTCGATGCCTTCGAAGGGCTCTGTTTTAATTCCAGCTTCAAGCCCCACACGATGCGTTTGGTCCGCACTCCTAAAATATGTTTGTTGATATATTAAATATGGAATAATTTCATTTTTAACGGTGTAATCAAAGAATGTAATATCAAAAAATACTTTTCTCATAAATTCCGTTTTGGAATTAAGGATATCTCCCTTGATGCCTAATTCAAAGTTGTAAGACTTCTCGGCATTTAAATCGGGATTAAGTGATAATTGGCGCCGTGTACTAAAATCAGTATTTTCTAATTCACTTAACGCAGGGTAATCATAGCTTACACCGTAAGATGAGTATAATGCAATATAAGGAGTCAGTTTGTAATTCAAACCGATTTTTGGTGCAAAGTTTTGCATCGTCCTGGTAGTATCTTTTTTACCTATAGGGAAAAGACTCGAATTTTGGAAAACATTTTTATCAAAACGCGAAAGCAGGAATACATCAAACTTTTCATTAATTATATTATAATGTTCCATTAAAAAAAAGCCGAGGTCGCCTAAGCTTCCGTTATAATTATTTTGAAGGTCTAAGCCTTTATTGCCGGCAATATTATCAAAGTCTGTTACCGGCCCGGCTTGATAGGCATAATCCATCCCGAAAGTAAATTTATTTTCATGATCAAAAATTTCTGATTTATTGGTATATTTTAAAATTGAGCCGAGTGAATACCTTGTAGCAAAACTATAAAATTGGTTACCTGTGTTTACACCATCTTTAATACCGCCGTACCCCGAAATTTCAATTTCGTTATTGTCAGATTTACCGAAAGTGGTTTCAAACTTAATACCCAGCCTTCCTTTTTTTGTCTGGCTTTTATAATCTTGAGCAACTGCAAGCGGGTCTGTGCCATACGGATCGGCATTATATTCGGCTTGAGTTAATGAACCGGGGAGTTTAATATCGCCGTAAGTGTAAGCGCCTAAAATAGTCAAAAGAGATTTCGTCCCTAAGTATCCCTGGTAAACTGCATTAACAAGATGCTGATGCTCGGCTGCATGCTGCCTGTAGCCGGTATTATTCCTATAAAAGTATGACAGGAAAAACCTGTAGCTTGAATTTACAACACCGACTTTAAAACCGTTTTGTCTTAACCCGTAACCTCCGAATTGATTTGCTGAAGTAACGAATGACTGCGGGAAAGTAATATCGGTAGTAAAATTAATAACACCGCCCGGAGCATTGGCATATAGAGAAGATAAGTTTCCTTTAACAACTTCAACTCCGCTCAGCGAGGAAAAATCTATATCGTCTACAACAGTTTGGCCATCGGGTTCCGAGACCGGAATTCCCTGCTGTAAAATTTTTATACCTCTAACTCCAGTATTCGAACGCGAACCGTAACCTCTGAGTGAAATCCTAAGGTCATGGTTGCTGTATTGCGTCTGCAAAAATAGACCAGGTACATCGGCCAGTACATCTCTAGCAATTGTTTTTCTACCCAAAGAAAGTTCAACTTTATCCACTTTAAAAACTGAAAACGGAACATCGATCATTCTCTCCTGCGTTCTTGTTCCCGTGACGACTATATCTTTTATCTCATATTTTAAAGTATCTTCTTTTTCCTGGGCTGATGAATAATTCGTGAAAATGATATTAATGAATAAGAAAATTATAAATGAACTTAAAATAAAAGGTTGGAAATTTTTTTTCATGTGGTCCGTCTTGTGCAAAAAATTAACAATAAAAAACAAATGAAGATTTATAAAAATCCCTTTTTTTCTTTCTGCTAATTAAATTAGAAACCGTTTAAAAAACCATTCAAAAAATAGTAAAAAATGAAATACGGATGAATTTTTCATGAATTATTAAAGATTATTAATTTTACAGTCCTTAAATTGTTACAATAAATTAAAGATGCTTTTAATTGGGAAGAAAAAAACATTTAAAACTTGAAGAGGTTGAATCGCTTCCAAACGTGTTTACAAAAGATACGCTGAATTTGGAAGGAGCTATCAAACAGTATTTCGACAATGATAACCCGGTGACTTTGGAAGTCGGCTGCGGCCAGGGAGATTATTCTATTTCTCTTGCACAGGAATTGCCCGATAAAAATTTTTTAGGAGTTGATATTAAAGGTGCAAGAATCTGGACAGGAGCTAAAAAAGCTTGGGAATTAAAATTATATAACACAGCATTTCTAATTACTTACGCCGATAACCTGCTCAATCTATTACAAGAAATTAAGTTTGAAGAAATTTGGATCCCTTTCCCGGATCCTTTCCCGCGTCATAAAAGCATCACTAGAAGATTAGTTCATCCACGTTTTCTTCAGATTTATCAAAAAATATTATTGCCCGGCGGAAAGATAAATTTAAAAACCGATGATGAATCTTTATTTAACTATACATTAAAATTAGTGAATGAAAAAAATCTTAAGCTTTTCAAATCATCCGGCGACCTCTACAAAAGCACTTATTTAACGCTTGCTGAGAACGTAAAGACCAAGTATGAATTACAGCATATAAAGGACGGCAAGCTAATAAAATACATTTGCTTCGGGTTTTAATATCTTGCAAAAAAAGACTTTAAAAAAAGACTTGTAAATCGTCGGAATTTGAGCTTTGTTGGTAATGTTAATTTTAATTTTTTCACATCGGTCCAGGAGAGTCCTATTTAACATATTGATACTGCATCTTTAACATTAAAAAAAATAAACTTATGAAGTATGCGGTATTTATTGTATTTCTTACCTTTGGTTCTCTATTTGCACAATCCAATCCAGGTATCATTAAAGGAAGGATTACAGATTCCCATTCAAAAGCTGCGTTAAGAGATGTTAATATCAGTATTATAAAAACAAATTACGGTGCTTCATCAGATAGTACGGGAAATTATACCATCAGGGTTCCTTACGGATCATACGAAATCAAATTCAGCTATGTCGGCTACAAGAGTAAAACTGCAAAAGTATCGCTGAGTAAAAACAATAAAGAAATCGAAATAAATGTATCTTTGGTTCCCTCGGTGCTCCTTCAAAGTGAAGTTAGCGTAACGGCAAGGCGCGAATCTTTCGTTCCTTCTTTCCAGACTATAAAAGAAAAAGATCTCGATAAAATGCCCACTATTTTTTCCGATGTTATGAGAAGCGTTAAAATACTTCCGGGTGTTACATCAAATAACGAATTAACAAGCGCATATAACGTTCGCGGCGGAAACTTTGATGAAAATTTAATTTACCTAAACGGATATGAAATTTACAGGCCGTTTCTGCTGCAGCAGGGAATTGAAGAGAGCCAATCGATAATCAACGGCGATCTTGTAGACAATTTACAATTTTACAGCGGCGCTTTTCCTGCCGAATACGGTGACAAAATGTCTTCCGTATTAAGTGTAGAGTACAAAAGAAATCAAAAAGAAAAATTGAGCGGAACCGTCAGGGCAGATTTGTTGAATTCCGGTCTTACTCTTGAAAATAAATCCGGCAATTTAAATTGGTCGTTGGGAATCAGGTACGCTTACCCTCAACTATTTTCAAATGTGCTGCAAACTAAAGGAGCATATCATCCCACATTTAAAGATGTTCAGCTTCTTTCCGATTATGATTTATCGAGCGATTCAAGATTAGAATTATTTTTGCTTTACGCAGATAACAAATTTGATTTAACTCCTTCTGACTGGGAAGGAAATTTTCAACTCTCATTTCTCGATGTTAAACAGGTTACTCTTGAATTTTCCGGGAAGCAGTATTACCAATTTAAAAACGGTTTAGCCGGTTTAAGATACATTAAAAAGCTGAACGAAAATTCCAAGTTCACAACATCCGTTGCATTTTACAACATAAACGAAAACACTAATAAAAATTTATCAAGTAATGTTTTTTACTCCGATGATGCATATAACCCGGGCACAAACAGGGAGTTTTTAAAAACAATTTATGAATACGCAAACAACGGACTGAAAATAAATACTTTTGAAGTAAAATCAGATTACGATCTTCTGCGGGGAAACCATGATATAAAAGCCGGATTGAATTTAAAGCTGACCAAAATGAATAATCTGTTTGATGAATCTTCATACGAATCAGGTATAGACAGCGTTCTGAATCCTCCCTACTCAGCTTATGCCGTTCAAAATGTAAACTTCAATTCTATCTCCGGTTATGCCGAAGATGAGATATTATTGGGAGAAAAATGGAAAGCAAATATCGGTGCAAGAGTTTTAAAATATTATTATAATAATGAAACATTATTCAGCCCGCGTACAAGCATATTTTATCATTATTCTCCCCTTCATACTTTAAGCTTTAGCTGGGGCGTTTACTATCAGCCGCCTTTTTTTTATGAACTTCACGACAAAAATCTTTCAACACAAAAACCGTTGATGGCGCAAAAAGCCGTTCATTATGTACTCAGTTGGGATAATACATTTAATAAGGACATGAAATTTCTTGTCGAGGTATATTATAAAAAGCTCAGTGATTTAATTCCTTATTACATTAACCAATTACAGCTTGTTTATTCCGATGCAAACAGCGGAAACGGTTATGCTTACGGCATTGATATCCAGTATGAAGGCGAATTAGTTGAGGGAATGAAGACCTGGATTGGCTACAGCTATTTAAATTCTAAAGAGAGAAATTTCGGCACAAGTTCCGGTTATCAAAGAAGCCTTCTCGATCAAACAAATACGGTAAGAATTTTCCTTCAGGATAGGGTACGTAAACATCCGAACTTCCAGTCTCATGTACAATTTTTATTCGGATCCGGCTATTTATTTCATCCCAGGAAAAGTGTAACCGATCCGTCTACCGGGAAAAATAATATTGTTGTCGATTACTCAAACATATGGGGTTATCCGTTCTATTTTCGTGTTGATATGGGTTTGACATATAAATTTAATTTGGGTGATGACGGGAGTTTATTGATCACGGCAGATGTTTTTAATGTTTTTAATAAAAATAACATTGCATCATATTCATGGTATCATGTTTTTCCCCATACTTCTCAGCCTGTACCTGTTTCTAATATTTATTCACCGAGGTTTTTCAATATCGGCGCGGAATTAACATTTTGAACTTCATTCTTCAAAAAAGGATGCGTCCGGCTATTAATAAAGTTTTTATTTAAGCTAACATTTCTTCTAAATAATGATATTCCTTAATTGCGGAGGCAGACAGTATATATGTTGGTCATTACGAACCCGGCTTCCCGCAGTTAACATTAGTAAGCCGGGTGAAGTAATCTCTTTGACAAAATAATGAAAAGTGGAATTGCCCGCCTATCGGCGAGGTCTCGCAAAGCGGACTTCATCCCGACAATTTCTGTGAACTGAAGAGTCGGATTCGCAATGACAGTAAATATTTTTATTTTCTATTAAAGTTGAAACTGTTCTGCAGAAATTAAAAATTGTCATCTACTTAATAAATAAGCTCAACTACTTTTAATTACTTGTCATATTAAACTTCGGCTTAAAGTCATTTCACCCCTGATTAAAAATCTTTATCTTTACAAAGAACAAAATAAATCTGTTTAATGAGTCAATATACCAACCATCCCGTAATCAGTGTAAACGAAATTATCCGGCCGACAAAAGTCGAAGTCGATCTTAATGTGATAAAAGAAAATTTCATCAAGATCAAAGAGCATGTTGCCCCGGCTAAAGTAATGTGGATTCTTAAAGCTAATGCTTATGGGCATGGACTGGTTAGAATTGCACAATTCCTCCAGAATTTAAGTGCAGATTATCTCGGAGTAGCTGTAGTTGAGGAAGGAATTTTGCTGCGTGAAATGGGTATAACAATTCCGATTCTTGTTTTAGGCGGAATTTGGGGAAACCAGATACCTTTATTTTTAGAACATAATCTGGCTATTACTGCCTCATCAATTGATAAATTGAACCAGGTTAATGAAACAGCCAAACGTATGAAAATGAAAGCAAAGGTTCATTTAAAAATTGATACGGGTATGGAACGGCTCGGGGTGCATTATTATAATGCTGAAAAATTTCTTGAATCCGCTTATAAATGTTCTAACATTGAAGTGGAAGGAATTTTTTCCCACTTTGCAAATTCCGATACAAAGAATTTGGAACATACACATCTTCAATTGGAAAGATTCTACGATGTATTAAGATTTTTTGAAACTCATTCAATCAAACCTCCTATACGCCATATTTCCAACTCCGGCGGAATCCTGCAATTTCCTGAAGCAAATTTCGATATGGTGAGGCCGGGAATTTTGTTATTCGGTGTTTATCCTTCAAATGAAGTTAAGAAAACTATCGAGGTCAAACCGGCTCTTTCATGGAAATCAGTTGTCGTATATTTTAAAGTTATTAAGCCGGGACACCCTGTTGGGTACGGCTTAACTTGGAAGACCGACCATAATGTAAGAGCTGTAACTGTTCCGGTCGGGTACGGCGACGGATATTTCCGGAGCATGACTAATAAAGCACAGGTTTTAATACGAGGAAAACGTTACAATGAAATAGGTGTAATATCGATGGATCAAATAATTGTTAATATCGAACAGGACAGCGCATATAACGGAGATGAGGTTATTCTCATCGGAAGCGACGGAAAAAACTCCATTACATGCGAGGAACTTGCCGGTTGGGCAAATACAATTCCTTATGAAATTCTTACTAATATTAATACAAGAGTACCGAGAATTTATATTGAGTAGTTATTTAATCGAGGAGTTATAATGAATAAAATCGTTTCAACTCTTATTTTTTTAATTTTTTTATCGTCTTACGCGTTTGGACAGAAAAACAGTAGTGATTCAGTAAGACAAATTTCACCGCTGTTTGAAAAATCAAATGAAACTCAAACAAAGTTTTATCAATTTCAACTTGAATACGGAATTCAAAATTCCGACTTTAATTCATTATTTAATGTCAATCAGAATAATATCTGGCTCTGGACTTCCTATACACTCTCAAACAATCAATTCGACAGGAAATTTTCAGACCATACTCCGAGAAACATATTATCACCTCTATACAATCAATATATGGAGAACTCAAAGTTTAACCCGGTTAGGTATGTTTTAGGAATGGCTGAGGCGGGAGCCGTAGGATATTTGGCATATAAACATATTAAAAAATACGGCTTCTGGAAATAACCGGATGCTGAAAAAATTATTTCCGTAAAAATTATTGAATCATGAAAAATATTTCCGATTTTGCAGGTCAATCGCTTCTTATAATTCAACCTTCATTAAGAAAAAGATATTACGAATTAAAACATGATAGTGAGCTAATCGGGAAATTTTCTTTCCCTAAAACTTTCAGTTCAAAACTCAATGTAGAAATGCAGAACGGCAAATGGGAAATATACCAGCCGAGCTTCTGGAATTCATTGGTTTTAATAAAAGAAGCCGGGGAATATTCCCCGATTGCAAAATACAAACGGCACGGATTAAAGCAATTCGGGATTCTCAATCTTCCGGAAGAAAATCAATTAAAGATTATGTTTAAAATGCTTCGCACCGGTTATGAAATTCATACATTAGCCGGAGAAAATTTGTTAAGCTGCAAGGAAATGTATTCTTTAAAAAATAAATCAAGGATATTTATAAAGAAACGTTCCGTGCTGATTGATAGATACCCGTGGGTAATTGTTCTTCTATGGTATCTCGCTTATAGGAGAAAGCATTCTGCAGCGGCACATTAATATATTTATTTTTCAAATCTGCTGAAAAGTAAAATTTTGACTTAAAATTGATTCGAATCTTAAAAAGATAAAAAAACTTATCAAGTGATATAGATGACATCATTCTTTTCAAATTGATATTAATGAAATTTTTTCACTTTATAATTTTATATTTTAGATTGACAAAGGTTAAATAAGGAAGCAAACATGAAAGCGTCAAAATTCTTTATAAGCAGTTTTGTATTTATATTTTTATTTTCGATGAGCTGTTTGGCACAAAGCAGCAATAGTTTGCACACTGATAATTATAAAAAAAATCCTTCCGGTAAAGCTGTTCCTAAAGATGATACTACAGTTTTGAAGTTCGATAAAGATATGTATCTTCATGCATTAAACGGTTACGATCCTGTAGCTTACTTTGTCGACAATAAAGCTGAAAAAGGGACGAAGGATTTTACTTACAACTGGATGAATGCTGTTTGGCAGTTTGCAAGCGAAGATCACCTTGAAAAATTCAAGAATGACCCTGAAAAATACGCACCGCAATTCGGAGGATTTTCAGCTTACGGCGTTGCTAACGGCAGCCTGTTTCATGTGGACGGAACTTTATGGACAATTGATGAGGGCAAACTTTATCTTGAGGTAAATCAAAAAGCACTGGAAAAATTCAGAGAAGACATAAAAGGTTATGTAAAAAAGGCGGAAAAAAACTGGCCGAAATTAAGCGCTTCATTAAACTAATTTGCGCCCGTCAGCTTATTAGTTTGAGCCCCATTCCATCTGATTTTTAATTATAATTCCGTGAAAGTTTCGTGACTTTTCAATTCTATTTTTCATTCCGAAAAATTTATTCACAAACAGATAGGAGATTAAATGAAATTCACAAAAACTCTTCCAGGTATTTTCATGTTAATAATTTTCTTTTCCATTATTTCTTTTGCACAGAATAATGAAATGCAAAAAAAAGATATGATGAAAAAGGAAATAAATAAAAAAGAAATGATGAATAATGAAATGAAAAGCGATGACATGATGCACAAAGAAATGATGATGAAAATAGATAAGAACATGAACGGCCTTGCACTAAAAGGCTACGACCCTGTTTCTTATTTTATCGACATGAAACCGGAAATGGGAATGTCCAAATACAAATATGAATGGATGGAAGCGCAATGGCAATTCGCAAGCAAAGAACACATGGATATGTTTATGAAAAATCCCGAGAAGTATGCACCACAGTTCGGCGGATATTGTGCTTACGGTGCCGGCAGGGATAAGCTTATAAGCGGCGATCCCAATGAATGGACAATTCAAAACGGGAAATTATATCTAAACGTTAATGCAAAGGTCAGAAAACTCTTCAAGCAAAACTTGAAAAAGAATATTGAAATGGCTGAAAAAAATTGGCCTGAACTCAGCAAGAAAAAATAAAAATTATGTAAAAATGACCATTATATGAACCAATCGATGGACACTCGATATCATAAAATGGTATCGAGTATCCGCCATTAAGGATGCTATTTAAATAACTAAATAAATCATTATATAGTTATGAATCTAAAATTGACTAATCTACTTTTCATTCTTTCCTTATAATCATAAGCGAAAGATCATCGTTGACAGGTGCTTCACCGACGAACATGTCGACGTCGTGTACTATTGCCTCTCCGATATCTTCAAATTTCATCTGACTGATCCGCGGAAGAATTTTCAGCAGTCTTTCTTTTTCATAAAACTGCCCGAATTCATTCCGGGCTTCAGTTACACCATCGGTGTAAGAAATTAGTATCTCACCTTTTTCCATTATCAATTCATCTTCATTAAAAGAAAAATCTTTAGCCAGCCCGATTGCGGTGTTGCCCTTTTTTGTTTCGGTAACTTCTCCGTTTTTAATTAAGATGGGTGGGAAGTGTCCGGCATTAACAAAACGTAATTGAGGATCATCCGGTTTAATTTCAGCATAAACCATTGATGCAAAAATATTCGGCAGGCTGTCGCGGTAAAAGATTGAATTTATTTTTGTAACAAGCGATGAAAGAGTATTGAAATCAGCAGCCAAGGCTCTTATTGTCGCCTGCAGTTTTGCCATTAGAAGTGCTGCGTGCAGACCTTTGCCGGTAACATCAGCAAGAATAATTCCTATCCTGTCATCGTTTATTTTCATGTAATCTACAAGATCTCCGCCTACTTCATTTGCCGGTCTTGTAAATAGCCAGATAGACCAGCCGTCAACTTTAGGACTTCTTTCAGGAGTTAGAGCGCGCTGAACTTTTCTTCCTGCTTCGAGTTCATCTTTTGCAAGAAGCTTATCTTTTAGTTCCAGCATCAGCACAATGAAAATAATTACCCCACCTAAAAGGCCGTTGTTGTTTATTTGAAGATTCCCGTTATCAAAAATAATGCTTGTTCCGAATATGACAATAAATAAGCCTATGGCAGTTAAAATTCTCCGTGTAGGTGTTAAGTGAAAGAATAAGCTTTTTGTCATCCAGACAGTTTGATGAAACCATCCGTGTACACGCTTCATTCCTTCCAGCCGTTTTTTCTGATCTTCGTCTAAGTAGAATTCTTTCAGTTCTTTTAATTCACGCTTAATATCTCTGCTGAATCTCATATTCCGCAGATCTTCCCTAAAAACTCTGGTGAATTTCTGTCCTGTACTTGTGCTGTTCATTTCAATTTATTAAAAATTTCACGAAAAACTTATATAATAGTTGGTTAACAGGCAAGTAAATGATGATGAGCGGTAAAATGTTTAGGTAGATTAAATATTTTAATAACAACATAAATTTGCAAAACCCATCTTTTATTAAGCTATTGATGAAAAGATAATATTAACCGATAATAACACTTATCCGCGTTTTAAATTTTTCCCTGAATTAAATTTCACAAGTGATTCCCAATCAATTTCTCCTTCATTTGTACAAAACTTTTTGCTAAATTCTACTGTAAATTTATTAACTATCATAGAATACGATTTTAAAAATTCTTCGTTTCTATTTTTAGCTTTATGACCCAATGGTTCGATTATTTTAATATATAATTCATTATCTCCAGAAATAAATTCCCAAAATTCTTGACCGCAATATTTAAAGTAAATGCCATTTTTATCAGGATTATTGTCTTTACCATAACAACATCCATTTATTGCAATAGTATTCAATTTTGAATTACTTGTTCTTAAAGTTTTTCTTGCAGCATTAAAATCTGATATCATTTTCTTTATAGCACTAGCATTCCCCCAATTAGGGCCAGATTTAATCGTAATTATGTATCTAATTTTATCTTTATCAAATTCTAAATCAATACCTTGAATTCCAGATTTCCATCCATTATACACTTTTGAATTAATGTAAATAGCTAGACCTTCCAACCAATCTCCAAAAATTGTTTCTTCATTTGATGAAATATGAGCATCTAAAATTCCTCTAACAATTTGCTCAGAGGTTAAAACGTTCTTTGCTTTGAAAAGATAGGGATTTTTACGTTTAAGTATTTTGGAAAGTTTTAATTTATTTAAACTTTCCCAGCGTTGCTTATGAAAAGAGCCAATGTTTTCTTCCACATATTTATTTATGTCTTTTAGATCTAGTTTTTTCATATGATATTTTAGGTTCAAATAGTGATAACTGATTAATGGGAATTTTATTTTTCACCAAGTTATAAAATTCTGGTAGAATTTCTATACCCATTGAGTTTCTTCTTAAACTATTAGCGATAATGATTGTTGTACCTGAACCCATGAAAGGATCCAACACTGTGTCGCCCTCTTTTGTAAAAAGATTTATAAACCATTCAGGTAATTTTTCTGGAAATACCGCACTATGATTTTTATTATTACACTCTGTTGCCAAATGCAATACATTTGTGGGGTAAGCCATTTTTCTACCGACCCAATTAGAGATATTTTTCCCAAATCCGCTTCCAACCTTTGAATTGTCTCTTATTTTGTCCGTTTGGCTAAGATTCCTTAGTCTCGATTTTGACCATTCTCCCATCGGTACCATTACTGATTCTTGATACATGTTAAATTTTTTTTGTTTATTGAACTGAAGTAGTCTTTCCCAAGAATCTCTAAATCTGTTAGGCCATTTACCAGGATAACTATTTTTTTTATGCCAAATAAATTCCTCTGTCCATAACCAGCCCTGTTTTCTCATCTCCAAAATTAAATCAATTACATATGTATGTCGTTCTCCATTATAAACGCGTTCTTTAATATTAAGGATAAAAGTTCCTGTGGGTTTTAATACTCTAAGTAATTGCTCAGAAATAGGTAAAAACCATTCAACATATTTATTTGGATGAATTCCACCATATGAATTTTTCCTTTGATCAGCATATGGTGGTGAAGTAACTATTAAATCGATAGAGTTATTTTTAAAATTTCTTAAAACTTCCTTACAGTTACCTAAATATATTTGTGTATCTATATTCATTTTATACTATAAAATTAAATTTACCTTGACAATTTATCTAAAGAAATTTTTTATTTAATAATCATTCAATATTGATTTTTTATTACCATCAAAGAATTTTTGTAAACAATTTAAATTTAAAATAAAGAATTTGACAATTAAAATCTCTAAAATAAAATATACGGAACAATTTTGATTTTAAATGTAGAAATTATGAAAAGCTACAAAATAATGTACAGAAGATTGTGAACAAACAAAGAAAATTCTTAATTTTAGCTGCACAAAAAATTCAGGGAAGATATTGGACATTACCGCAGGTGCTCCGGGCATCATTCGTGAAAAAACCCAGCGATTTAATTTCATAGATCAGTTCAGGGGACTTGTCGTTATCCTGATGCTCCTCGATCATAGTTCTTACTTTCTCAACGCCGCATGGCAGCATATCGATCCATTTGATCCTCTGTTTGGGAATTGGGGACAGTTTATTATGAGGTATGTAAGCTATTTATGCGCACCCGGATTCCTAATGATGAATGGGGCAATGGTTTGGTGGGCTTACAGCCGGCGTACTGCTAAAGGGATTTCCGATTGGAATGCAAGATGGCATTTAATTAAACGGGGACTCTTTCTTGTCCTATTGCAGTTAACATGGGTGAATTCTTCATGGGGCGGCTTCAGTGAATTTAAGCCTCAGTATTTCGGCATTATAGGGTGTATAGGAATCTCAATGATTCTTTTAACTTTATTCATCGATACAAAGTGGCAGGTTCGTCTCGGCATCGGGCTGGCGATTTATCTTATTCATCCCTTCCTATTAAAAATTCCATACGATTCCGGAAATGTCTGGCTGAGAGATTTAATGCAGACATTTATAGACTCAGGCCATTTTAACAAGTATCCCGTTCTCCCCTGGCTTGCTATGTCGGCTTTGGGATCTGTTATGGCTGAAGGCTGGCTGAAGGTTTGGAGTTCAGACAAGGAGAAAATAAAATACAGTTTGATAATCGGTGTAGGTGCAATAGCTTTGGCGACTATAATAAGAATGGCGCGAGGTTTCGGCAATATATTCCCCTTCTCCAATTTAGGCTCTTACTCATTTTTTATGGATCAAAAATATCCGCCGAGTTTATACCACAGCTTATGGTTTTTCGGCTGTGTTGTGCTTGTAATAAGCGCAATCATAGCAATAAATAAAAAAGCGCCGAAGCTTCTTATCGCACTTGACATTGTAGGAATAGTTCCGCTGTTTTTCTATTGTGTACATATAGCGTTACTCGGAATATTTTCAAAAAGAATGGGTTTGTTCTATCATCAAGGCACCGTTTTAGAAACGCTGTTAGGTTTTGTTATTATGTTTCTCATTATGCTGCCGCTGACAAAATGGTTCGGCGGCGTAAAACGCAGAAGTAAAAATTTTTTAATTCGCATGATCTAATTGTTGAAATGAATAAAATAAAGAAAGCTTTGTGTATTACTTATCTGTTTTCCTTCTTGGTTATTTTATTAACGGGATGTTCAAGCAGATATGAAGTTCCGAATATACAACAGGACTCAACAATAGTTTACCTGCCGAAGGATACGAATGGGATTAATGTAAAAATCTTATTCTGTAAAAATATAAATGCGAAAACAGATGAGCCGGTTAATGAAAGCTCGGTATTCAAAATTAAAGAAGATGCGAAAATTTACGCTGTAGCCAAGCTTGAAAATGTAAAACAAAATAATGATCATGGATTAATGTTCCATATAGATTGGATTGAACCAAGCGGAAATTCTTTTTTTACAAAACGTATTGACTTCTTACCGGGAGATCCCACGCAGTTACTCACAAGTTCCATTACGGTTCCTCCTGAAAAGAGAGAGCCGGGGAATTATTTTTTACGCATTTACCTGTTCCGTGAATTAATTGCGGAAAAAGGATTTTTACTTAAAGCTTCATCCGGCGAAGTATCTGTCTTAAAATCAATCGTTTCAGCAGACAGCTTGGCGGCAAACATTATTCTTTGCGAGAAAATAAATAGTAAAAACGGCAGATTGATTAATCCCGGTACTGTATTTACAATAAAAGAAAAAGGATATGTTCATGCTGTTGTTAATTTGAAGGTCGTTCCTATTGACCAACTTAATAGCAGCTCTTTCCAAAACCGAAACATTACTGTTTACGCCGAGTGGATAGGACCTGACAATAAATCTTTTTACAGGAAAAAAATTGCTCTTTCTCTTAATTCTTCATCTACAATAAGAAGCGCAATTTCCATTACTCCCGGTAAAAGATTGCCGGGAAATTATTCATTCCGGTTTTATTTGCTTAATAAATTATTAGCCGAAAAGAATTTTATTCTGAAAAAAGAAGACAAAAATTTAATAAAAAAGAATAAAAAAGAATTTACGGACGGCATCAAAGCTAAAATTGCACTGTGCAGAAAAGTAAATAAAAAGACCGGTAAACTGATTGGCACAGCAAACATCTTTACAATTAATAATAAGGCAAAGGTTCATGCTATTGTTAATCTAAAAAATCAGAATACACACAACAGCCGAAAGCTTAACTTTTATTTCGATTGGCTTGGACCGAACGATAGTTCCTTTTACAAGAAAAGAATTAAGATTGCTTTAAGCGATTCATCTTCCGTAATAAAAAGTTCTATTTCAATCGCCCCAACTAAACGCCGGGCAGGCAATTATAAAGTTAAATTTTACTTATCGCATAAGATGCTTGCCGAACAAGATTTCAAATTAATAACCGCAGAAAAAGATTCGGCAAAATTTAAACATTAAAAAAATTTACGGCCGTGAAATTATAACCAATCCCTCCTGCTGATCGGCTACATAAACATAGTTATCGTCAACAGCTACACCTAAAGCGTATTGTGTCTGTACGGTTCCAAGTCGAACGGGAGAAGATAAATTCGTTACGTCGAATATCTGCAAGCCTCTTAGTTCCGTTGTTACAAAAACTTTATTATCCTTATACGCTACTTCTTTTGCATATCCTCCCGTATCATAGCTTCCGACAACCTTTACATTTACAGTATCCGAGTAATCAACAATTACAAGTCCGCCTGTTCCGCAGGCAATAAATGCTGCATGTACAATTGGGTGAAGAGCGATGTCTTCGGCATAGCCGGGTGTTTTTACCCGGCAAATTTCACGATAAGGAGGATAGTTCCAGCCGTCTCCAAATTCGGATATATCGTAAACAGCTAAACCCAATTCTCCACACGCTACGAATAGATAATTGCTGTCGGCGGTAGTACATACTCCCACCGCATAGCCCGGAGTTTCGAATTGCGATCTTGATTCCAGGTGTACTCCATCGCTGATTTTATGAATATCAACACCCGTTTCACTTGTTGCCGTAATAAGATACTCTCCCAAAAAGCAAAAATTCTTTGCAGGCTTGATAGGTAGGTTAGTATCGGTAGCCTGGGGACTCTTAGGATCCGCAGCATTAACAATGCTTACACCAAAATCACCGTTTGCTAAATAAATTACGCTGTCCTTGTAAGTTATTTTATAAGAATATCCTTTCACCCCGTTTGCAAGCTCCGAAACAACCTTTGGCTCTTTAGGATTCGATATATCTACGATCATTAAATTGCCCTGTCCCTGAGCTACATAAGCTAATGAATTTCTTACGGCTACATCCTGTGCATATCCTGATGTGACGAGTTTATTTACAATTTTATACCCGCCGTCTCCGCCTAAAATTGATTCAGGTTCATTGGGTGTGCGGCAGCCGAACTGGAAGATTGAACTAAACACGAGTAATAATACGAATATGAGAATGGATGATTTGTTGAATGACTGAATGTTATATTGGAATAATTTATGGCTTTGTCCCGTTTCCCAATTCTCTTTAAAATAAGATTTATTTAATTCCGTCATCTTTATACCTTTATAAGTTTATGATGATTATTTTCAAAATTTGAATATATAGTTAAAAGTTAAACCGACCTGATACTGGCTGTAATCTTTTTCATCCGATACATATTCTTCGTTTGGCGGAAACGAAGTTTGACAATCCCTTGTATTCCAGTTTAAAAAAGCGGTTATAGAAATATTACTGAGAATATCCACACTGTAATCCGCATTTACACGGAAGTAATCGTCGTAACGGCCTGCGTGTAACGGATCATTCTCACCGAAATGATTTGTAGTATAAAGCCTTCTGCTGTATTGAGCATTTAAGCCTAAACTGGTTTTAAGCTTGAAAATTTTCGGCAATTGATAATCTATCCCGGCAGAAAAAACATGCTCATCGTAAGTTGCATCGACATCATCCGAAGTTTCCAGCGTTTCTCCGGCTTCATCATATCCCTTAGCATTGGACCTCACGTACCTGTAGCTGGCATTTACTTTAATCTTTTTTGTCAACGAATGAAATACTCCGATACCGAAGAGAAAATTATCGGAATCATATTCTATAAAGTGATCGTTAAGCCGGTACTGCATATAAGAAAAATATAACCGCGCTCTTGTTGAAGAAAATAAATTTTGCTGAACCCAGAAGCTGAGATCGTTTTTTGCATAATCGTACGGCTGAAATGTTATAGGTGTGTATCCATAAATTGCAATCCAATCATCGTCACGAAAATGATTGATATAATATTTCGGGATATGTGAATAAGAAACCCTAAAGCTTGTATTTTTTGCTACAGCCTGGCGTAACGCAAATTCAAATGAGGCCCATGATTTTACGGGGTTATATGAATATGAAGTGTAATCGACTGAAGCCGAAAAAATAGACTTGTGCTTTTTGATTATATTTTTACTGTAGGATACATCTAAAGTATAATCCATCACCAGGTCGTCCAAACGGTTAATTTGAAACCTGCCTTCGTCTTCACGATTTAAAAACCTATCGATGTATTTATCTGAATACCTTAAAATATTATTATCATAAAAAGGTCTTATTGAAAGGCCGACACTCCAATTCTTAACCTTTGTCTTTGAGCTTTTACTTGTATTGCCGGCATTTAAGGATGAAGTATAATTCCCGGCTGAAGCTGCATATCCTATAAAAGAAAAAATAAATATGTATAAAACAATTGTATAAAATTTTCTGCTGTAATAAATATTCCTCATTTAAGTCTCCTAATCTTCCAGCTTAATATCTTTTTTAGGGAATAAAACTCTGCCTAAAACTGTGCCCTTATCTTTATCGAGAGGAATTATCTCGTAAGTATGGCTGCCCGGCCGGACATCTAAAACAATTTCTTTTGCCTTTCCCGGAATTTTTGACCCGTCATTTTTATACCGTGTCACAGCCGAACGAACGCTGTTAAGCAGATAGGTGTTTTTAACTTTTCTGTCTTCTTTAACCTGCAGCCGGTAATTTATTCTTCCCTTCATATAATAATGATTTTCAACCCGAGTTAATATCTTAATAGTAGTCGGTCCCGTAATCTTAATTTTCAAAGGCTTTTTTTCTGAGAAACGGTAATATTTTAATAAATCTTCGGTAGAAGTAAGATAAACAGGTTCTTTCGGAGCGAGCGGACTAATTGCAACCCAATCAATTTTCTTTTCCTTTTTCTTAGTAAATAAATACCTTGCAGCTACACCCGGACTTCCGCTGCCAAGCCACAACTCAATGGAATGTTCTCCTCCGCTTAGATTTATCGTTAATTTTTCTCCGGTTCCAGGAAAGCCGAGTGATGCATCTTTATAAACCGCATCATTTGATTTGGTAATACTGTTAAATTTCTTTTCAATTTTTTTCCCCCCATCAACTCTGTAATAAATTGTATAATCCAAAGGCTGATTTTGACCGGGTGCAAATTGTATTCTTGAAATCATCTCCAATTTACCCGGCCCTCTCACTGTTATTATTGAAGAATCCTTTACCGGGAGAGAATAATAAATCCTGCTTTTACCGGAAATAATTATTTTAACCTGCGAGGTAACATTTTTTGGTTTTATTACTTTTGATCCTGCAGGAAAAACATATGCTGCTGTTAAAAAAATCAAAATAAGAAAGTAAAGTTTTCTCATTATTTCCTCTATTTTAAAATTTACAGGCCGGGTTCATTATTCAATTTATCCTGATTTAGTTTATCAACCTCTTCGGTGCCGAGCCGGTGACGTTTTTTCTCCAATATGAAAACCGAAATAATAATCAGTGCAAGAAATGCAGTTACGGAAATTGTCAGTACCGTGTTGTACTGCCTCTGAACAAATATCTCTCCCTGACCCGGTTCGGGAAGAGGTACCGGGCTGACCGGCAGCCCGTATTTAGCCGCAAGTTTTGTTATATTCAGAAGATGGATGACCGGGACATGATTCTCGATCATTTTTATTAATATGCCTTTTGCTGGATAATTTCTCATCGGAAGCGTAAGGGACAAACCGCTTGGTATAAACTTATCATTTTCTGTAGAACCTAACGAAGCGATTCCACCGCCGACGTTGATGAATATTTTTATAGGGTTATTTTTTCTATACCGGTTAAAAATTTTCCAGCGTCTTTCTATACTGTTTTCAAGAAATTCTTCACTTATAAACTCAACATCGTTTCTTTCAATTGCTTCTTTAATTAATTTTCTTCCGTCGGGACTTAACCCTCTGCCATAATCCTGGCTTCCCCCGATTGAAGCTGCAACAGATCTAAACTTTATTATACCTGCATCGAATAGTGCTTTTTCCATATCGAGCCAGGTGAAGTACGGATCGTTAGCGCCCCAGTTCGAAGCTCCTACTGATGTGATAATTATTGGTTTTAATTTCAATGTTTGAACTGCTGCAAGAACTGCGAGGTTTAATCCAGGCAAAGAACCTGTAAAAGAAATGGCGACTACATCTTTATCGGATCCACCCGCTTCTTTCAGCATATCCACGATGACTGCAGAAAAATTCGGATTCGTTGCAGTCAGCTTCGATTCGATATATCCCTGGTCTGTTGTAATCGGCGTAATATCCTGCCCTATCAATGCCGTTTCATTCGGATCATTTACGGGATCAATAAAGATTCCTTTTTGCAAACGTTTCCCTTTAAGATACCTTTCAGCTTTTTGCGTAAGCTTTGCAGCTTCCAGTTTTTCTGCGTACCATTTTCTTTTAACATCAACTTTTTCAGACTCCACTGCCAGGAAGGCAAGCAGTGACAGCAATGTCAAAACTCCTAATACTATTTTCGATTGAGCAGTAAAGTTGTTCATAAATTATTATTGAATAAAAAATTATGCCGGGAATAATTCTCCGTTGAATAAAATTATTACAAGCAATCTCACCAGTACAGCCGTAATAATCAGAACGCTGACAGTTCTATAAATTCCCTGTTTACCGAACCAATGAGCAATCAACCCGGGTATAACCCAGCCTACTGCTCTAAGCTGAATAGTGCTCGATGCAATATCGAGCATTAAAAAATGACGGGAAAAATTAGCAAGCAAACATCCTATCAAGAGGCACATCACCATCTGCCTCCTGCCATAAAGAAAAATATAATTTCCCAAAGCTTTTATTATAAGGTATGTTGCAAGACTAACTATAAAAATTCCTGCGAGCCGGTCCGGTTCAGACAATAATAAAGCTATGTAACCGGGAACGACAATTCCGCCTGCAGCTAACCCGAAAATTTCATAAGACAATAAACTAAAAATTAAACCGAGCGTTATTGCAAGTTCAATCATAACCGTTACTCCTGTTCTGAAAAAATTCCAATACCGGCCCTCCCATCCCGCCGATATTTCCCATGGAAACAACCGAAGATTTATCCTTTGTGCGGGATAAAATATTTTCAAATACAATCGAAGGCTCTGTCCATCCTATATTTATAATTCTATTTCTTTCAAAGCCGTAAGAGATTGTCATCTTCCGGACAAATTCCGTTGCTTGACCGATTAAGACTAAATAATCTGCATCGTTGTGAATTTCCTTCCCGACCATTTCCGCTAACTGGCGTGAGCGGTCCATTCGATCCTGACGTGTATTCAATAAAACAATTTTTGTCCCTTCAAGTCCTATTTCATCTCTCAGCATTTTCCAGATCATCAATGTCGATTGAGGATCGTTAGCAGCAAATGCGCTGTAAAAAGTGATTGTTTTATTATATGTCTCTATCTTAAAGCGTTTCAGTACGCCTTCATCCGGTAGCGCTTTATACATTCCTTTAAGTGCGACACTTCGATTGACACCAGCGTGCTCACATACTGCGAGGGCCAATGCTACATTTTCCTTATGCTCAATGTAGCTGAAGCTGTTCATTTCCTCATCGCTTACCGAAGATGCATCGGCAATGTGCATTACTGCTTTTTTTTGATCTGCAATTTTTTTAAGAACATGAGGAACATAAGTTTCGGAAGTAAAAAAATGCCGGTTCTTTGGAATTGTCTCACCAAGAACGTTTGCAATTTCAGGAAGCGAGTAGCCCATAACATCCACATGATCGAGCCTTACATTTGTAAGAACCCCTATTGTTGCATGTATCATTTTATTTTCGGTGATTCTCTGGTACTGCTGTTCAAGCGCCATACATTCAATTACTAATGCTTGCGCTTTTTTTTCGGCTGCGAATTTAACGATTTTCAACTGCTCGATTATGTTTGCTTCGGCTTTCCTAAATACTACGGTTTCTTCTCCGTTTTCAAGAACTAATCTCGGGTATGAGCCTGTCACTTTTGTAATTGTCTTGATACCGCCTTCCCTTAAACCTGCCCCGATTAATCTTGTTACACTTGATTTTCCTCTGGTACCGTTTATATGAATTCTAACGGGGATTGAATAAATTCTTTTTTGATGAATAAAGTATTCCGACATCCCTAAAATTAGAACTGCAATAAATAACACAAGTAAGAGAGTAAAAGTATACATAACAACTTTAACTGAATTTTATGAAATAAGTGGCTGACCAAAAAAAAGAGAAATTGTCATTGCGAATTTATCTACCAAAGGTAGACGAGTCTTCGAGTGAAGTCTGCTATGCCCGTCAAAGACGAGGTCTCGTCGACCCGACCAGGTCGACAGACTTTTTGGTCAGCCTCTCACTTCGCAATAGTTATTTAAGCAATATCATCTTTTTAACATCGACAAAATTATTCGACTGCAAACGGCAGAAGTAAACACCGGAACTTACTTTACTTCCTAAATTATTCGTTCCATCCCAGGTTACCGTAAACCGGCCTGCAGGTTTACTATCATTAACCAACGTTTTTATCAACTGTGCATTAATATTGTAAATAAAAATCGTTACATGCCCTGCCCTTGGAATAGAATAGCGAATCGTTGTAGATGGATTAAACGGATTCGGGAAATTTTGTTCGAGCGAATAATCTGAAGGAAGAATGCTGCTTCTGTTATGTCCGTTATCAACATAAACTACTTTCGGAGCTGCAGTGGTAAATTTTATCGCTATATTATTAACCAATTCATTAGCAGTTGAATCATAACTCTCATTATATAAATATTGCAAAGCAATAGTTTCGGTACTGTCTTCAATTCCGATAGTACAGCTTCCCGGCTCTTCAACCTGTTTATATTGAAATATTATCTCACCGTCCCCTGTAGGTGTTTGATAAAAAGCAGGATCTCTAAGAATAATCTGGAAAGTTTCTATATCCGAAGTATCGGAAAAATGCGGCACTTTCGACCATTCAACAATGAAGCTGTGGTTTTCAGTATCGGTGTAATACAGCAGTTTTCCGTAATTACGCGCTTGATTTGAAAACAGATCATCCCAAAATGCAGTGCACATATTTAGAATTCCGTCCTGACTTGGTAAAGGATGATTTTGAGATTTTGTTAAAGTATCACCGCCGAAAGCAATCCATCCGTCGCCGTTTATTCCAATATTGGAAAAATCCTTTCCATAATATTTAAAAGTAAAAGGAAGATTTACAATTTTCCTGTAATAATTCATATTTCCCGGTTTTTGTATTTCGGTTCCGATTCCTTCCAGCTCTTTCCAGTTAAATTCAGGGCGCTGATCCCAAAGAACGTCATTACTTGAGTATGCATAATAGCCGTGCAGATCCGGCCCGGTTGGATCGAATACGGACGGCATAGAGACAGGCAGAGTTACCGAATCTATTTTAGAATAAGGATATAATCCGTTCTGTGTTGAAAGCTTTAAAGTAAATACGGCATTATATTTTTGTGGGCAATCTTCACTAACGGTTACCGTATAAGTATCGGAATCATTTACCAAATTTGTGTCAGGTTCAATTGTTCCGAATTCTGCGGTTGAATCGAGTACTGTCATATAAGGATCATTAGTGCTGAGTATACCTACCACATCCGGTGCAATATCATCGCCTTTATTTACAATCTTGAATTTTATTTTTACTGTTTCACCGGGATCCATCCTGTAATTGTGATAAATACTCCCATCGTCATCAATAAAAAATTCATCGCTTTTTAACTTACATCCGTGTACCTTTAAATTAATATTATAATCCCATGATGAAGTTGTACAACCGACATGGAGATTAAATGGAATTACATAACCGACAGGGCATCCTGGATTAACAAAAAATCCAAACGACGAACCGGTTACGGAATCATTCGGTACAATATCTCCGAAACTTACCGAGTCGGTAGTAATCTGAACATTTGTTACCGAATCGGGAACCGAAAGGATAGCGTAGACATCATGGGATGTGATCGTTCCCCAGTTCTTAAGAGAAATAATCATCGTGCCATTTTCGTTAGGGTCAATTAGACCGTCACCGTTTCCGTCAATATCTGTTACGGCGGGCTGGCCGTTAAGAGTTATGTTTTCCGTGCCTATTGAAACCTGTATTGTTTTTTCATTTGGGATAACATTTTCACCACAAACCGTAAGAGAGAGTGTGCCTGCTGAATCGCAAGAAACATCCAGGTTGGCTTTTCCGCTATAATCTGTTGTGTCGATTGCATAAACATTTTTCCCTGAAATACATATTCTTGCATTAGGTATGGGCAAACCGGTTACGGAATCTGTAACAGTTACATTCACCTGGTTATAACCTACATAAATTTGGCTGGGGTTCGATACCAAAACCTTATTCGGGATATTCTTCCATATATGTATACTCGGATCACCAAGGATGCAATAAATTTTATAATGGTATTCTACATAATAAACTCCGCCCAATTGCTGATACATATATAATTTTCCTCTAAGGAGCGCTTCTCCCGGGCTGTCCAATCCCTCCTGGAACATACCAATGTAAATACCTCTATCAATATTATTGTTGTACTCGGTATGGGTATTTGAAGTCGGCCCAATAAAAGCGCATCCGCCTTTAGGCGGCGATCCCAGCGAACCCATTTCAATCCATTCTTCACCGAAACATTGCTCGCTGGCATCGAACATAGCCACTCCGCAGCCGATGCTCGTTACAAAAGTCAGCTTATTGGAATTATTCAAGCTGCTTACATCGGAAGTTTCAAACTGGTAGCAATTTGCCCACCAGCCGTAATACCAGCCTTCACCGCGGTAATTTAGAAAACTTCTTCCGCTGTTTATTGCAGAAATAACATCATTCAAATCATAGGGACACCCGCTTGGATAGCGGCTCATCATAGTATCCACAGAAATAAAACCGCCGTTGTTCATCATCTTCTCTGCGGTAAATCTTTTTGTTTCAACCTGCGATAGATATTCGTTGTTGGAACAGACGGTAGCTTTCTTGTACCAGTCCCCTGAAGCAGCGGAAGGTTTTTCATAGCTAAGAAATTTACTAACCATAACCTGCAGCCGGTATTCTCCACCGGTGCCGTGGTTGGTAAATCTGCCGATCATCATTTCGGGAAAGTAATCGTTTCCTTCAAGCTCAACGAAGTAATCCTCATTGGCAAAGGTCCATCCATCCATTGTCACGGTTTTTCTTGGAGCACAGCCGTTTACCGTGCCGTAATCTCCAACTATCAGTACATGCGTTGGCGGCTGCGGCGAGTTGTTGTAAACACTTAGAATATAATTTTTAATTGGTTCAGGGTTGCTGTAATTCGCTCCTATGTCACTGAATTTCGTGACAACTATTTCCGTTCCCGATTTATTTTTCCAATCGGCGTACGGCTGAAATTCATCTACATACATATCAGGCATAATGCACAACATAATATCATGCCCTTCAACTCTTCCGCCGTAGCGTTCATTAAGAACCTGGTTATAATTAAAAATAAAACTCCTGTATATTTTGTTGAAGGAAGGAGTTATTACTCTCTTGAGAGTTAGTTTCGGATTTATACCGTTTCCCGCCCCGTAGCTTACGCGAACAGTTATAGATGAGACAGCTTCAATTTCTTTTTTTGCCGGCAAATATCTTATCGGGAAAATCGAAATGCGGGCAATACGAAAATCACGAAAGACTACCGGGTCTTCTGCTATTACAAATTCATGCGGATAAATGTTTTGTGAGTTGTAAAATCCTGAATTTTCTACGTAAGGGCTTTCAGGTTTGCCTTCCATCCAGCTTTTTCTTGCCGGAGGAACAACAACTCCCTTATATGTTTGTACAGCGCTTTTCTCAATGACTTCAACATTTACAGTTCCCATATCAGGAATAGCGAGAATTTTAGCAATGTAGGGAATTTCAGGCATGCCTTCTTCAACTGTAATTCCTTCATCTCCGATGCTGATTGAATTATAAGTTTTTCCGTTTGCAGTGAATTCCTTTAAACTGTAGCCGGGCAGATCGACTTTAATGATTGCACCGTTAAGATCGCTGCTGATTAATTGTACGCGTGGTTTTGAGCCGGGTTGAGAAAAACGATCAAGAGATACCCAACCTGCCCCGGATTGAGCAAAGCAAAATGAATTTATGAGAATGAATAACAATGTACCGGATAGTAATTTTTTATGTCCCATTTGTCTCCCTCTTTAATAAACTTCAGGTTATAAAAAATTATATAACAGACAGTTTAAAGCCGTTTATATATTTTCGAAAAAAACTTTCGGTGAACACGAAATGATTGTAGGGCAGGAGAAGCGGAATTTGGCAGGTTAGCCGCCGGCATACACCAAGAGCTGAATAACCAAACAAATTTTTCTATAGTATATCTATAAATCCCTTTTAAAGAATATATGCTATTACCGTATTTGTTTAATTCGATACGGTTTAACGCAATAGAATAAAGGACCAATATTTAACTCCCCTGGCCTATAATATTTAACGATGAAAATTAAAGATTATAAAAATTATATCAAACATTTTAGCAGTATATATTTTAAATAATTTAAAAAATAATCTATACATAAAAACGATGAAATTAGGCTAACCGGTAAGTTGTAACATATAATAATAAAGTCTTCTCAACACACAAATCTGCCGGAATAAAAATGATATTTTTAAAAACTCAATTGCTGCTCTCAAATCACATTTTATTATTAAATTTTTTTATAACGAATCATATCTTATTATGCGGCATCATATTTTAAAAAATATAATTGTTAAATTAAAAACATCAGTTTTAAAAAAGCTTTTCAAAAAGGAGAAATAAAATGCACGAGCGCCGGTATAACGGTGGAATTGACAGATTAAGAACACCGGAGAGAATCGCACTTCTTGAAGTCAGCAAGGTAGTTGAATTAAGCATTGAAAATTTAAATATTCAAAACGTACTCGATGTGGGTACAGGATCCGGTCTGTTTGCCGAAGAATTTGCACAACGCGGTATGGAGGTTTCAGGGATTGATGCTTCGGATGAAATGGTAGAGGCTGCAAAAAGACATGTGCCGAATGGCCGGTTTGAAAAAGCCGTCTTAGAGAAGCTTCCTTTTCCTGATGATTCATTCGACCTGATATTTTTAGGAGTTGTGCTTCATGAATCTGATGATTTGAACCAAGCATTAAAAGAAGTTCATCGCGTCGCAAAGAAAAGAGCGGCAATACTCGAATGGCCTTATACGCAAGCAGAATATGGTCCGCCGCTGGAGCATAGGATAAAGCCAGAATTATTTAACTCCCTAATAATGCAGAATGGTTTTAAAAGTTATGATAAAATTTCGCTTGAGAATCTTGTACTATACTTATTGAATCCATAGGATATTTCAACCGGGACTGCCGCGGTCGTACCGTGGCAGCACTTATTTAACTTGTATCATCACGTTTTCGTCATGATAATGCAGAGTTACAGATCTCTTTTTCTTTGATGATTCTTTCAAACTTGATACAGCCGTTCGGTAAAACCACATTCGTTTTCAAAATCTTTTCCAAGCTTTCTTAGCAATTGATCTAAAAGATAATTGGTTTGGTGAATATGCAAACCATAGTGTTTATCGGGATTTCGTTTGGTCGTTTTTCAATAAAAGCCTTAATGACTTTATAATGAAATATTACTTTTATTTAAGTATGTACATGATAAGAATTTTTCACTCAGTTTATTAAATTTTGAAAAGCGCTGCGATTAGAATACACTCTCCAAACAAAAGCACGTCAACTCACCAACTTTATCCCATTCCTTGCACACTTCCGGATTTCTGCAATTAACGCATAATGTGTTTAGCTCTTCTATAGATTTTCCCAGTGTTCCTTTTGCTGAATGTAATTCGTATAGTTCTTTAAGATATTTTCCTGCAACAAGACGGTGAAGACTATCTTTCTTTTTTAGTCCAAGCCATTCGAATATTCCTCTATCGTTTCGGGAAGTGTTGCATGTTTTACATGACAATACAAGATTATCTGCAGAGTCCGAACCGCCTCTTGCTTTTGGAATTAAGTGGTCCGTTTGTAAATCCGTAGTTGAACCGCAAAAGACGCATTCCTTCGGCAATTCCTGTTCACGCTGCCATTCCCTGATTGTGCCGGACATTGTAATTGCACCGTTTTTTAATTCTTTAAATTTATTTGTAATAAAGCCGTACTGAAGCTGTCCCTTAAAAGCAGAACGCGACATAAGTTTTGCATACTCGTAATAAATTTCTTCACGGATTGTTTTTACGTATTTGGGCGGCATAATATTTCCAATAATTCAAGTTTTTGTTTTAATTCATCATCTATTTCCTCCAAACAAGCAATACATAACATATCTCTTGCTCGACTAAAAGCTACATATCCAAGTCGATAATCGTCATCAATTTCGGAATTGGC
>CAZKUR010000025.1:0-3445 GCA_964556005.1 uncultured Ignavibacteriaceae bacterium
GAAATTCATAAAACTTATTCAGGGAAAGAGATTCAAAATCATGAATATTAAAACTTTAAGGAGACGGAGCATGTATAAAATTTTCAGGGGAATTAATTTATTTCTCGTTTTTTTATTTTCTGTTTTCATTTTCTCTTGTAAAGAAAATACAATCCAGCCTACACTATACGGAAATATTTCGGGTACAATTTACGACGCTGCAACTTCACAAATAATAGAAGGCGCTAATATTACTTCAAATCCGCCGACGAGTGCAATTGTTACAAATTCTTCGGGACAATACAGCATAAGCCAGGTCTCGGTAGGTGATTATACTATTTCAGCATCTAAAAAAGGATATAAGAAAGGTACGGTTTCAATTTCAGTAAAGGAAAATCAAACAACTCAAGCCGATATATTTTTAGACATAGATACAACAAACAACAAACCGCCAAGCAAACCAAAAAATCCATCACCGGATAATCAAGCTGTCAATCAGTCTGTAGATTTAACTCTGGCATGGAATGCCACTACTCCAAATTCCAATGATCCGCTGACATACGATGTTTACCTTTATGAATCCGGTTCAACTACTCAAACCAACATTGCAGAAGGCATTTCAGATACTACGGTGCAAGCAGCAGGTTTAAAGTTTAATACAACTTATTTCTGGCAGGTAATAGTAAAAGATTCGTTAGGCCTTGTTACAAACGGTGATGTATGGAGTTTTCAAACAGCATCCTTCCCTACTACACCAATTACCTTTGCTACAAACCGGGACGGCAATTATGAAATTTATGTTTCGGATACTACAGCGCAAAATACAATTCGCTTAACAAATAATATCGTCCGTGATTGGTGGCCGAGAATCAGTCCGAGAAATGATGAAATTGCATTTACTTCCGAAAGTTCATCCGGCCCGCAAATCTATTTGATGAACAGGGTCGGTTCGGGTTTAACGCTGGTTACTTCCCTTCCGGTTTCCGGCAATCATTATCTTGGTACAGGGTTCTGCTGGTCTTACGACGGCGGAGGTTTCTTTTACAGCTACTACAATAAATTATTCAGCATAAGAAAAGACGGAAGCGGCCTTATTACAATAACCACTTCCCCATCCGGAAGAAATTTTAGAGATATTGAACAATCACCGCTTGGTGATAGGCTCGTTGCTTTAACTATCGGCGATAATATTTATGATTCGGAAATTTATTTGATGAATTCCGATGGAAGCAATAATGCTTTATTCTTAGGCAACCTTCAGGGAGTGACGGAAAGTCCCTCTTTCTCTGTTGATGGAAATAAAATTATGTACACACATGATGTTTCAGGTTACCAGGTGCAAAGCGGCAGGCAGCTTAATTCCCACATTTTCATTGTAAGTCTCGATCATAGCGATTCAGTTGATGTTTCATTCAAAAAAGTTGATGGTACAAATGATTTACATCCGAGATTTTCACCCGATGGTTCACAAATAATTTTTGAGAATGTGCCAAACGACGGTTCACAGCCGGCGGATATTTGGTTAATGAACAGTGATGGTACAAATCGCCATAAAATCATTTCTAACGGTGTTATGCCGGATTGGAAGTGAAATTTTAATAATTATTAACCAGGCATTCGGGGATTTTGGGTTTTATTTTCTCATTTCCTTCAACAAATAATTAATAGCATATTCGTATGAGTGCCCAATCATATCTTTTCTTTCCATATTTAGAAATCGATTAAATTATCAAATTTATTTTTAATTTGACCAATCTAATCTAATTTTACTTTTAAATGAACCGTTTACCCGAACACCAAAAAGGACTCCTATTCGTTGCATTCGCTGCACTTCTCTGGAGCAGCGGCGGATTGCTTATAAAATTAGTCACCTTTGATGCAATGCAGATTTCATTTTTTAGGTGTGCGTTTGCATCATTAACCTTCTTTGCTGTTTTTAGAACTCAGATATTCAAAGCGAATGTTTTTACAATAATTAACTCTTTATTTTATGCTTCGGTTTTGATTTTATATGTGCTGGCAATGAAAACTACTACTGCCGCAAACGCAATTTTTCTTCAGTCAACTGCGCCGATTTATGTTTTAATATTTGAACCGCTAATTTCTAAAACCAAATATGAAAAAATAAATATCATCAGCGTAGCCGTTGTTTTTATCGGGATGATTTTGTTTTTCATCGGAAAAATTTCTCCCGAACATCTTGAAGGAAATATTTATGCTTTACTATCAGGAGTTTTCTTTGCTGCTCTTTTTTTAGGATTGAAAAAGAATAAACCGGAATATCAATTCAGTTCTATTTTTTACGGCAATGTAATAGTAGCTTTAGTTTGTATTCCTTTTTTAAGCGGGATTACAAACGTTAATCCTTCTAACTTGTGGATGGTAGCATTTCTCGGAGTTTTTCAGATCGGAATTGCTTACATTTTCTTCAGCAGAGGTTTGAAACGTGTTAATGCAATTGAGGCTTCTTTAATTTCTCTTATAGAACCCGTGCTTAATCCCGTTTGGGTATTTCTTGGATATGGTGAAGTACCTTCTTTCTTTTCAATAATCGGCGGTTTGATTATCCTCTCTGCAATCGTTGTAAGATCAGTTTTAAGCGGTTCACCTTCATTAAAGGCACGGTTAAAATTAGAAAATAATTAAAACGCTAAATTTGAACTGTATAAAAAGAATATTTAATTTAAATTAATAGAAATAACTAATAACCATAACCCATGGAAAACATTAACGAAATAAAAAAATTATTAGAGTTCAATAAAGATAATTTAATCAATAAGTATAATCTTAAATCTTTAGCAATTTTTGGTTCGTTCAGCCGTGAAGAGCAAACGGAAAAAAGCGATATTGATATTTTGGTTGAATTTAATAAACCAATTGGAATAGAATTTATTGATCTCGCCGAAGAACTTGAACGAATATTAAAAATTAAAGTTGATCTGGTTTCTAAAAACGGAGTTAAATCAAGATATTTTAAAGAAATTGAAGATGAACTAATTTATGTCTAAGCGAAATCCTAAATTATTAATTGATGATATTTTAGAAGCTGCAAATAAAATTACAGAATATACTTCTTTGTATTTTTGACTAATTCTTTTAAACGAATTGTCTCTAGAGTCATGTCAACCTTAAAATGCCGCTAATGCGCGAATAACATTAGCGCATTCGCGGCTATATAAAAAGGATTTAAAAGAAACCACAAAATTAACAAAGCACTAGGGATAAGTCATTTCTAATTTCGTTTACGAGCTATGGTAAAAGCAATTATAACTGGAACTACCGGGATGGTTGGTGAAGGTGTTCTTTACGAATGTTTAAATCACCCGGAAGTTGAATCCGTATTGGTAATTAATAGAAGACCTTGCAATATTAACCATCCGAAATTAACCGAAATCATTCAAGATAATTTTTACGATTTCACAAATTTAGAAAGCCAACTAAAAGGTTTAAACGCTTGTTTCTTTTG
>CAZKUR010000025.1:3545-5203 GCA_964556005.1 uncultured Ignavibacteriaceae bacterium
ATCGTTAAACTGCTTTTTCCTAAACATATCTGCTCACTGAAAGAAATCGGATTAGCTATGATAAATTCAGTATTAAAAGGATATGATAAAAAAGTTTTAGAGGTAAGTGACATTGTCAAGCTTGCGAATAAATTGTAAAAGTGAGGATATTTCCGAATTTATCTTAAATATGAAATCTCTCAACTCATTTATGAAGTTTCTATTATTTTGTTCAAACTAAATACGAATATCGCCTTGAATTCAAGAATAATCAAAGAATTCGGATGTGTTGTAAAATTATAGAATGCTAAGATTATTTGATTTGAACTTAATTTGCCGTAATTTTCCAGATGTTATTTTTAGATGGATTTCAAATTATTCCCCTAACAATAATCTTTAAATAAACTACTTATCAACAGACCGCTGTTTTAAAACCCACTTACCCGGCTCTTACGGGAAAAAGTTTTCATCCGGCAAGTCATAAAAGAAGAAAATATGTCATTCGAAAAATTACATCTCATAAAGCCGATTCAAAAAGCAATAGCTAACGAAGGTTATACGATACCGACTCCAATTCAAGAGCAGGCAATTCCAATCATCATGGATGGAAAAGATCTGTTAGGAAGTGCACAAACAGGTACAGGTAAAACTGCCGCATTTGCAATCCCCATTTTGCAAATACTTAATGCAGATAAACAACCATTTAAATCGAAAAGGATGATTAGAACATTAATCGTTAGCCCGACAAGGGAACTTGCCCTACAAATAGGTGAAAGTTTTAACGCTTACGGTAAGTACACAGGATTAAGAAACACTGTTGTCTGCGGCGGCGTATCCCAAAGAAAGCAAACCAATGATTTAAGGAAGGGTGTTGATATTTTAATTGCAACTCCCGGAAGACTGCTCGACTTGATCAATCAAAAATTTATAAATCTTAAACATCTAAAAATATTAGTGCTCGATGAAGCGGATAGAATGCTCGATATGGGTTTCATAAATGACGTTAAGAAAATTTTAGAAAAACTCCCGGCTCAAAGACAGACTTTATTCTTTTCTGCTACTATACCTTCGGAAGTTATAAAACTCGCAGATTCAATGTTAAATAATCCTGTAAAAATAGAAATTGCCCCTGAATCAAAAACCGTCGAGTCAATTAAACAAGGAGTTTATTTTGTTTCTCAGCCGGATAAAAAGAAATTATTGATTCATATTTTGGAAACTCAAAATGTCGAATCAGCTTTAATTTTTACACGTACCAAAATCGGAGCAGACCGTGTTACTAAATTTTTAAATAACGCTAACATTAATGCCGATTCTATTCACGGAAACAAATCTCAGAGTGCAAGAATAAACGCATTAAAAAACTTTAAATCAAATCGTACCAGGATACTTGTTGCAACCGATATAGCATCGCGCGGAATTGACGTTGAAAAATTATCGCATGTATTCAATTATGATATCCCGGATATTTCCGAAACTTATATTCACCGCATCGGACGTACCGGTAGAGCCGGTTTAAGCGGTACTGCACTTTCATTCTGTGATTCTGATGAAAAATATTACTTAAAGAATATTAATAAACTGATAAAAACACCCATCCCCGTTATTAATGATCATCCTTATAAATTAAATGATAATGAAGATGAAGATATTGCAATTATAGATCTGAACTTTTCAAA
>CAZKUR010000025.1:5303-48936 GCA_964556005.1 uncultured Ignavibacteriaceae bacterium
ATGTAGCAAATTCTGTCATGCAGCCTGCTTTCCCTTCCCTGCCAAAATTCAAATCTATCGGGGATTACTTTAAATCCACCCCAATACGGCGGTAACGGAATAGTTTTGCTGTCGTATTGATCGTACATTTCCCGGTACCGGGCTTCTAAAAATTCCCGGTTAGGAATTATCCTGCTCTGCTGCGATGCCCATGCACCGATTTGACTTTCCCTTGGCCTGGATTTAAAATATTCTTCTGATTTTTCATACGAAACTTTTTTTACTCTTCCTGAAATACGAACCTGCCTTCTTTGTTTGTCCCAGTAAAATAGTAATGCTGCATAAGGATTTTCTATTAAGTCTCTCCCCTTCTGACTTTCGTAGTTTGTATAAAAGATATAACCGTCATCTTCAATTCCTTTAAGTAAAACTGTTCTTATCGATGGTACACCATCGCGGGTTGAAGTTGCTACAATCATTGCGCTCGGTTCTTCCAGATCTGATTTAACCACATCTTCAAACCAGTTTTCAAACTGCTTAAAGGGATTTTTATCAATATCCGATTTACTTAAAGGATTCAAAGAATACTCCTTTCTTAATTGAAAGAAAAATTTGTCATTAGATACTACTTCCGCTTTTAATCAATTTTTTCTTTATCACCAATTAAATTTTATCCAAAATAATATTTTCCTTTTGTTAAATGAAAATTTAACAATTTAATGTGAATTATTTTATGATAGTGTTCAATTTGATTTAAATATCCTCTGGTGTTCGGTTTATTATGAAGTATAATTTATCTTTAATAAATTAAGAATCTAAATACCGACAAATAAAACCTTATAACAATTATGAAATCGTTAGAATTGACTCCCGAACAGAAAGAGGAGATCGAAAGATTTGGTGCAAATACCTGGTTTGTTGAATCTCTGCACAGACAATACCTAAAAGATCCTTCCGCTTTACCTGAACAATGGCAAAAATTTTTCGGAAAAGTAGGCGGAAAAGATAGAGTAAACGGTAAAAAAGATAAAACTACCGGTACAAATTCATTCTTAGATTTTAAAAATATAAACTTACCTGAACCAAAACAGGAAGATGAAACACAAATAATTGCCGGAAGTGCCGAAAGAATTTTAGATAACATGAACCACAGTTTGACTATTCCGGTGGCCACCTCACAAAGAGTAATTCCGGTTAAGCTTCTTGAAGAAAACAGAAAAGTCCTCAATCAATATTTAAAGAAAAAGGATAGAGGAAAAATTTCATTCACGCATATAATTAGCTGGGCTATTCTAAAAGCAATTAAATCCGTACCGGTTATGAATTTTGCTTTCACCATCTCAAATGGAAAGCCTGCTGTTCTCAAAAGGAAAAATATAAATCTCGGCCTGGCAATAGATATCCAAAAGAAAGACGGTTCCCATTCACTCCTCGTTCCCAATATAAAAAATGCTAACCGTATGGACTTTAAGGAATTTTGGGATGCATATGAAGAACTCATTCGGAAAGCAAGATCAGGGCAAATCGATCCCGCTGAATTTTTAGGTACGACAATAACATTAACAAATCCCGGTACAATAGGTACCGTAGCTTCTGTTCCTCGTTTGATGATTGGACAGGGAGCAATTATCGCGACTGGAGCAATCCAGTATTCCGCCGAGTACCAGGCAATGTCTAAATCAACTATCTCTACTCTCGGTATAAGCAAGGTAATGACGGTTACTAGCACTTATGATCATAGGATAATTCAAGGTGCCGAATCAGGTTTGTTTTTAAAAGAGATAAATGAATACCTCTTGGGGAAAAATAATTTTTATGAAGAGCTCTTCGAAGCTCTTAAAATCCCAATGAAACCTTTAGTCTGGGAAACAGATTATCAGCCTGGAATTTTTGAAGGTGCGGCTAACACAGAAGAAATTGAAAAACAAGCAAAAGTTCTTCAGCTAATAAATCTTTACAGGGTTAGAGGTCATTTAGTTGCTGAACTCGACCCGTTAGGTTTTCAGATCCCTTATCATCCCGAACTCGACCCGGCAAGCTTTAAATTAACTATCTGGGATCTTGATAGAAAATTTATTACCGGCGGATTCAGCGGATTGAAAACTGCAACTCTCCGCGATATTCTTGAGATTCTTCAAAAAACTTATTGCGAGAAAATCGGCGTCGAGTATATGCACATTCAAAATCCTGCAGAGAAAATCTGGCTTCAGAATAAAATGGAACCGATAAAAAATTTGCCGAATTTTGATGTTGAACTGAAGAAAAAAATTCTGAATAAATTAATTATTGCAGAAAGCTTTGAACATTTTCTTCATAATAGATTTATTGGGCATAAAAGATTTTCACTTGAAGGCTCGGAAACATTGATTCCCGTATTGGATGTAATTTTAAATGAATCTTCGGACAGCGGAATTGGAGAAGTAGTACTTGGGATGGCGCACCGTGGAAGAATAAATGTACTCGCAAATATAATCGGCAAGCCGTACGATTCTATTTTTTCAGAATTTGAAGATATCCAAGATCCAAACTCAATTCAGGGTTCCGGAGATGTAAAATATCATTTAGGTGCCTCAGGTATTTATAAAACGGACAACGGTTCACATATTACAGTTTCGGTCGCTTCCAATCCGAGTCATCTTGAATGGGTTAATCCTGTGGTAGAAGGAATTGTTAGAGCAAAACAAACAAGGTTTGGCGATAATAAAGAACATCGCAAGGTAATGCCGTTATTAATTCACGGTGATGCAGCTTTTTCCGGGCAAGGTGTAGTTGCTGAAACATTAAATCTTTCCCAATTGAAAGGATACAGAACAGGCGGAACAGTTCATATCATAATTAATAATCAAATTGGATTTACTACTACTCCTGAAGATGCGCGCTCTTCCGTTTATGCAACCGATGTGGCAAAGATGATCCAGGCGCCAATCTTTCATGTAAATGGCGACGATCCGGAAGCAGCGGTCTGGGTTGCAAAATTAGCTTTCGAATTTAGGCGGATATTTAAAAAAGATGTAGTGATCGATTTGTTCGGATACAGACGGCATGGTCATAACGAAGGCGATGAACCCGGATTTACTCAGCCGATCTTATATGAAAAAATAAAATCACATCCTTCGGTAAGAAAAATTTATTCCCAAAGATTATTGAAAGAAGGTATTTTAACCGAAGAAGAAATTACTTCAATGAATAGCGAAATAAACGAAATACTCAGTGATTCATTTGATAAAATTAAAAGAAAAAGCAGTTCATTCGATACGGACATACCTCTTGCAGTTTCCAAAGAAAAAGTTGAATCTGTTAAACCGGTTGAGAATTCAGGAATTTCGGAAGATAATTTAAATACTGTAGTAGAAGGTTTAACAAATTTGCCTGAGGATTTTTCGATTCATCCTAAACTTAAAAAATCACTGGAAAGAAGAAGAGAATTAATTTTTAAAAATATCGATATTGACTGGGCTTTTGCTGAAAGCCTTGCATTCGGAAGTTTGCTGCTTGAAGGTACTCCTGTGAGATTAAGCGGGCAGGACAGTGTAAGAGGAACTTTCAGCCAACGGCACCTTGCCTTAGCGGATATAAATACCGGTGAAGAATATTTTCCGTTAAATCATCTATCCAATAAACAGGCAAGGTTAGAAGCATTAGACAGCTTACTTTCCGAAGCTGCTGTTCTTGGATTTGAATATGGCTACAGTACAGCCGACCCGCTTGCGCTTGTTGCATGGGAAGCTCAGTTCGGTGATTTTGCCAATGGTGCACAAATAATTATTGACAATTTTGTAGTGGTTTCATTTGAAAAATGGCATTTGCCAAACAGTATCGTTATGCTTTTACCACACGGATATGAAGGCCAGGGCCCTGAACATTCAAGTGCAAGGCTGGAAAGATTTCTTATTCTATGCGCTCAGAACAATATGAAGGTTTGCAACCCGACTACACCTGCTCAATATTTTCACCTTTTAAGACGACAGATTAAAAATGTTGTAAGAAAACCTCTCGTTGTTATGACTCCCAAAAGCCTGCTAAGGAATCCGGCGGCTATATCTTCAAAAGTAGAATTTATAAGCGGAAGTTTCCACGAATTTCTTGATGATACTACTATTAAAAATTTTAATATTGTCGAAAGGTTGCTTATTACAAGCGGTAAAGTGTATTACGATCTTTTGAAGTACATGCAGAAAAACGAAATTAACAAGGCAGCAATTATTAGAGTTGAACAGTACTACCCTTTTGAATCAAAACAATTGAAAGAAATAATTGAGAAATATTCAAATGTGAAAAAAGTTGTTTGGGTTCAGGAAGAACCTCAAAATATGGGTGCATGGTCATTTATTAATCAAAAATTGGCAGAATTATTAAATAATAATCAAAAACTCTATTATTCCGGCAGGTCTGAAGGTGCAAGCCCGGCAGTAGGTTCATCGAAGATTTCAACACAGCAGCAAAAAGATTTGATTGAAAAAGCTTTTACTTTATAAATTTTCTTGATAATTGAAAAGGGCTTGAGTAATTTTTGATAGTTCTTTTATTAACTTATCTCAATGCGAGCGTAACTCAGTTGGTAGAGTGTCAGCTTCCCAAGCTGGATGTCGCGGGTTCGAACCCCGTCGCTCGCTCAAATTTATTTTCAATATTCTTTGGAAAATTTTTAGAATTTCGCAATATTTGAAACTCGAATTTTAATAATTGTTAATTGAAACCGGGCGCTTAGCTCAGCTGGTTCAGAGCATCTGCCTTACAAGCAGAGGGTCATTGGTTCGAATCCATTAGCGCCCACTAAAAGAAAGCCGTCTTTTAACGGCTTTTTCCTTTTTAAATATAATTACTTTTTTGAAGGGAGGCATTGGTTTTCCCATGGGGGTTCCTGCGGAAGAATCCATTAGCGCTCATTAAAAACAAAGCCGATTCAATGAAGGCTTTTTTCTATAGAAATAAGAAATACATGTACATAATTAGCGCATTAGCGGCTTTATTTCCTGCAGCTAATACGCGAATACTAACATAAATAAACTAATTGCTTCCAGCATCTATTCTTGCTAAAACTTTTCCTTTGGTTTCCGGAAAAGTCCAAATCCAAATTCCGGTTAATAAAGCAAAGAGTGCAGCAATTGAAATTCCTCCTGAAAGCCCGTATGTGGTTGCAACTACAGCAATGATAACGGGTGTGAAGAATTGAACTCCTCTAGCCAGGTTAAACGCAGTTCCCATTGCTGTATTCCTAATTGACGTCGGAAATATTTCCGAGAATAGTGAACCGAACCCGCCGAACATACCGGTTCCGAATCCAACTAAAAACATAAAGAAAAGAATTAGAGCCGGATAAGCTACAATTTGATTCCACATAATCGTAATCATGATAAGTCCTCCTGCCATTATTACCGAATAAATAGAATATGCAGGACGTCTTCCGAGATGATCGGCAATATATCCAAAAAGAAAATAACCAATGAATCCGCCGGTTTGAGTTACCAGCATCCACATTGCAGATTTTGAAAGTGAAAAATGTCTCTGCTGATGAAGATAACCAGGCAGCCATGAATAAGTGTACCAGTATGCCGACATATCAAAAATTGCAAGAACAAGGGCTTGTAAAAAAAGCCTTCGATTTTCTTTAACGAATAAGAGTAAAAATTTATTTGCCGTTTCTTTTTTCTTTACCGCTTCGGTAATATTCTTATCTGATAATAATTTTTGTCTTTCAGTCCAGAGGTCTGACTCGGGAAGATGTTTACGAATAAAAACAATAATTATTGCCGGAATAACCGAAATGAAAAAACTTTCTCGCCAACCAATAATTGGCGCAATAAGACCTCCGACTACAGAGGCGAGCGCCACTCCAATCGGTGCACCTGTCTGCATGAAAGCACAATACTTTCCTCTCATTTTTGCGGGAAAAGTTTCACCAATGTAAGTCTGCCCTGTTGCCCATTCACCGCCAACTCCTAAACCGGTAATTATTCGAAATACAACCAGTGAAAAAACATTGAATGAAAAGCCGCTGAGAAAAGTACCGATGCTGTAAATTAGAATAGTCATTTGCAGAACACTTTTTCTTCCATATCGATCTGAAAGAAATCCGAAGATGACACCGCCAATAGCAGTAGCAGCCAATGATGCCCCTAATACAAAAGAAAGCGTAATATCATCTAATTTTAATTCAATTCCAATCGGGATGAGAAGAAAAGTATAAAGTATGAGATCGTAAAAATCGAATACCCAGCCTGCCCAGCTCATTATGAGTATACGATAGTGTGTTTTTGTAGGACGTTCGGATTGATTCAGTAAAACGTTATCCATGTAAAAACCCTTAATTTTTTATTGAAGGATAACTAAGCAATCACTTTAATTGCAATATAACCAATTTTTTAAATTAACACATTAATTTTAAAATTTTTTAATCATTTAATTCATATAAAAAAAAATAATACTTGTATCTACAAAATTTAAGGTTGATTTTCTCATCGAAAACCTGGAATGTTTTCAATATTTATTTTAAAAGAATCATCTTTTTTACCTGGCTATAATTACCGGCTTGAAAGTGATAAAAATATATTCCGGTAGTTAACTTACTTGCGTCAAACTCAACTTCATAATTTCCAGGCTGCTTGACTTCATTAACTAATGTTGCTACTTCCTTTCCTAAAACATCATATACCTTTAATGTAACATTTGCTTCTTTTGCTATCGCGTATTTTATCGTTGTGGTTGGATTAAATGGATTCGGATAATTCTGTTCTAAAGAAAATCCTGTCGGATTTGTAAATGAAACTTTCACAACGTTCGAGTATTTGTAGCTCCCATCAAAATCTATCTGCTTCAAACGGTAGTTAAGAGTATGAGCAAGAGAAGGAGTAAGATTGTCTACAAAAGAATATGAATTCGATTGAGTAGTGGTTCCATTACCTCTAACAAATCCTATATCCTCCCAACTCTGACTTCCGCCATCTGATCTCAGATCTCCGACATCTGGCTTTTGACTTCTCTCAACTTCGAATCCATTGTCATTCGTTTCCGTAGCTGTTTGCCATTTTAATATTACCTTACCTTCTTCTGCAGTTGCAGTAAATGAAGTTAATTCTACAGGTGTTGGCGGCTGAGGACCAATTATAAATCCAGATGAGTAATTTATTACCGAATCACCTCCGCTATAAACAGTAAATTTTATTCTGCAAGGATTTGAAGAAGCAAGTGAATCGGGAACTATCCATTGATAATTTCCATTATTCTTTAGCTGGCTGGAAATTAATGACCAGGGTCCTAAAGTATCGTTCTTTGAAATTTCGAGTTTAACCGTAGAAGTATTACCGGAAGGAACTTCACTAATCCATTTTATTGTTTGTACCGAACCAATATGTAAATACCTATTGGGCGAAGGATACACTGCTCTTATAGAAAGATTATCGGCAGGAGAAGATTCTTTAAAAAATCTCAAATGATTTTGATATGTAATAAAACTTCCTTCTTCATCGACGAGCGCAATATCAGGGTAACCGTTATGATCAGCGTCGCCGTCAACTCGAAGCGCAGTGAAAGTTCCCTGGTTAGGGATAGTTATATCCACAGCTTGTGTCCAATTGCCGTTTCCGTCTCCAAGCCATATCCTAACAAAACCGTCTCCAAAAGCTATTAAATCCTTGAAACCGTCCATATTCATATCATATAATTGAGTACATTGGAAAGAACCGGACGCAGGCAGGCCATTTGACATGGATGTCCACTGGTTGCCTTCAGACCATTTCCAAACTTCAACGCCTCCGTTATCATTAGCAAAAGAGAGTTCATCTGTTCCGTTATTATCAATGTCGCCGAGGTCCGGACCAAATCTTCCCATGCTTCCGGCTGGTGGAAGATTGCCGTCGCCAAGAGTAAAGTTTCCAGTACCGTCATTTAAGTAGACTGTACCGTATTGCTGTGCGGCTGCAAAATCAGGAAATCCGTCATTATTAACATCACCGAAAACAAAATCTTCAGTTGAATTGCCGCCTATAAATCCGAAAGATTGGGTCCAAGTTCCATCGCCGTTGTTTTTGTAGATATGAATACCGGCGCTTGCTCCGAATGAATTACAGCCGATATCGAGATCACCGTCATCATCTATATCCGCAAAGTCTGTACCGAACATTCCCCAGCTTTCACCATTGGTTGCTAAGCCGTCATCCCATGGAATCCAGTTTTGTCCTGTTCCGTCACCGAGTGCAACTTCAATAAGCTGATCGCCGAAATCGTTTGATGAATAATTATGGTGCATTGCATATCCGACATCAAGATAGCCGTCATTATTTACATCGCCGACTGCTATTCCACCGTATCCAAAGTTTCCATTTTCATAATCAGACCAGTTTCCATTTCCATCACCAAACCAAACCATTATACCGTGCTCATCTGTATTTATATAAGGAGAACCATGATCGCCTATTGATAAAATATCCAGGTTGCCGTCGTTATTAATATCAGCTAATTCAATTTCAGTTCTGCCTCCATCCCAAGAGGGTGTACTTAGTCCGGTTGATGATTCCACGTAAGATGGTATATACTGGCCGTTAATACCTTTTGCAATAAAAAGACAAAGAACTACTATAAATAGATGTATACCTTTCATTCCGTAAGTCCTTGATTTATTTAAATTGTTTTTCAAAAGAAAAAAATATTCTTATTAAAACCGAATATGTATAATATTGTATGAAATTATTTTTGAATTATCATTTTCTTTACATCAATAAAATTTCCTGCTGTTAATTTATAAAAATAAATTCCGCTAGCAAGTTTACTTCCATCGAACTCAATTTCATAATCACCTGGCTGCTTCACTTCATTAACCAAAGTAGCAACTTCCCTTCCTAATACATCATAAACTTTCAAAATTGCCATCTTCTGACTGCCAACTGAATACTCAATAGTTGTTGTTGGATTAAAAGGATTCGGATAATTCTGTTCCAATGAAAACTTTGCTGGAATTGTTACTATTACTTCAACTACTTTTGAATATTTAAAGCTTCCGTTAAAATCTATTTGCCTTAATCTGTATTTATAACTGCCTGATAATTTTTCATTATCGGTAAAAGAATAATTCTTAGGTTGAGTTGTTGTCCCTTGCCCATTAACAAAGCCAATATTTTCCCATGTTTGACTTTTTAATTTTGATTTTCCGCCTTCGGCGAGACTCGCTTCAAGCGGTTGACTTCTTTCAATTTCAAATCCTCGATTGTTTGTTTCCGTTGCTGTTTGCCAGGATAGATGAACTTTGCTATCTATTATATTTGCATTGAAAGAAGTAAGCTCAACGGGAGTAATAGCCGGAATATATGCCGTGGCTTCATTACTGTATACAAACCAAGATGTATCACCGAAACCCCCTTCGGCATTTCCTATTATGTAAGTGTAAGTCATAGAATCACTTACTGTTGAATCTACATAACTATCATTTATATAACCCCAGGCTTCTCCAATAACTTGATAAGAGTTCGTATCGGATGGTATACCAATTTTTCGTTCTACTATCTCACCCGGGACTGAAAGTATTTGACCCCAGGTAAGCAATACTCTCGGCGGGTTTTCATTAATTTCATGTACATGCAAACCAAGCGGATGAACATGGGTTAAAATTCCATCAAAACCAATGATTCCAACATTATCAACTGCCCACCAGCTATTTGTTCCGTGCTGAATTGTCATGAAACGAACTTGTACAATATAAATTGTATCTATCATTCGGTTATTGAAGAATAGAACTGTGTCAATTCTTTTATTCCGGTCACTTACCCCTAATCTCTTCCAAACTACAAACCAGGTATTTCCTCCATTTGTACTCATTTCTACTAAAGCAGAGTCTTGAGGATTATCTGTTTTCCAATCCGAAGTAAATTGCAAATTAGCTTCAAACATAAATTGCATATCATTGGTCTGTTGAAAATCAGCAGTAGAATTTATAGCGCTTCCACATTGAAATGCATCTGCAGCTAGAACTTTACCTGTAGATGGAGCAGGGAGCATATAGTTATTCTCTTCTCCTAATTGCCAACCGCAGCCGCTGTTATTATTTATATTCCATTTCCCAAGTCCGAATGAAAAATCGTCCAGCTGATTAAAATCAATATTATCCCAGGTTGTAGTGAAATACCAAACATCTCCTTGAGTAAATCCGTTTGTGCTGTACTCAATTACACACCAAAAATATCTGGTGGGTTTGTAAAGCTGTTGATTAATTTGAATAGAATCGAAGGCTGTTGAAGGATAACCGGATATAAAAAGTGCAGAAGTATCCATATTGGCAACTTTAGAAGAATCGTAGCTGATGTAAATTTTATTAAAAACAGTGTTAACAGAATTTTGCCACTTCAGCCAGTGATATTGGTAGTAAACATTAGAAGCTCCGTTAGCGGTCTCAGGATGATATGCTTTCCCTGGTTCTTGTGCCAATGATAAAGAAATTGAACACAAAATAAGAATAGTAGTAAAAACAATTTTCATTTTGCTTTCCCTTATGTCAATTTTTAAAACAAAAATTTGTTATTTATTTTTTACTTATATTATTAAAATCAAAAGCACAAACCTTCAAGCTTACCCTTCGTTTTTCACTTTGCTAACTTTTCACATAGTGATGCTCGTTAGATTCTCGAAGAGTCCGCTAGACTATTCAGAATCTATCGACTGACAGATTCAACGGAGTCTGACGACTTTTTGCAGAAGGTTGTTCAAATTATTTCATGATTATCATCTTCCTAACTTGTTTAAAGTCTCCTGCTCGCAAAGTGTAAAAATAAATTCCACTTGAAAGCTTACTCGCATTAAACTCAACTTCATAATTTCCAGGCTGCCTTATTTCATTTACTAATGTAGCTACTTCCCTTCCTAAAACATCATATACTTTCAACACTGCCAACTGCTGACTGCCAATTGAATACTTAATCGTAGTAGTTGGATTAAATGGATTCGGGTAATTCTGTTCCAACGAAAACTTGGTTGGATTTGTTAATGCTACTTCAACCTCGTTTGAATATTTAAAGCTTCCATCGAAATCTATTTGCTTTAATCTGTATTTATAACTGCCTGATAAAATTTCATTATCAGTAAAAGAATAATTATGAGGCTGAGTCGTTGTCCCTTGCCCATTAACAAAGCTAATCTTTTCCCACTTTTGACTTTTGACATTTGAATTTTGACTTCTTTCAATTTCGAATCCACGGTTATTTGTTTCCGTTGCCGTTTGCCATTTAAGAGAAACTTTATTGTCTATAATATTTGCGGTGAAAGATTTAAGCTCTACAGGGGTAACAGAAGGTACATACGCAGTTGCCTCATTTCCCCACATACTGTAAGTTCCACCGCCAGGTCCCATTATTGAACAAACCCGGTAAGTGTAGTTTGAATTTAATTCAACATCGCTATCATTAAATGTTAATGTACTTGGGCCTGTATTTCCTATTATCATATAGTTCGAAGTATCTGTCGGCAGACCTATCTTCCTTTCTATTGCATACCCCCAGCTTGGATCAGGAGTAAAACCGGGATTCCAGTTAAGAGTGACATTCAATTCATTTGAGTTTGCCTCAGCTTGAAGTAATGTAGGAGGAAGGGCTGGTGTCAGCGGCATATCAAAGACAACATCATCAATATAAATATTGTTGCTATTATATGAATCACCCTTAAAATAAAAACCTACCCTGAATCCTTGAGAAATTTGAAGACCGTAAAGATTGATTGTCGTTGGACCGATATTACCTATAACATTTATTTCCCAAATTGATGTCCAACTATTTCCATTATCTGTAGTAAGAGCACAACCCAATGTATCTGTACCGGCATCCCAATCGACCATATAGTTAAATGAAAGTATTATCTGCCCTCCTTGCACTGAATAACTTTGTGGTAAGGAAGGAGACACGATATATGATTGACCTAAAAAAAACGGGTAATCACGGAAATCCAATTCTCCATCAATTCCGCCAGCATAATTGGTTGGTGACCAAGTCCAGTTTTGTAATCCTTCAGGTCCAATTGCTGTCCATCCTTGAAATCCATATGAGAAGTCATAACTAGCCCAAAAGACACTAGGAATGTGAGTAAAAAAATACCAAATTGGCCCTGCTGTATAGCCGGTTGAATCATATTCTACAACTCGCCAAAAATATTTAGTATTATAATTCAGCATACCTAAAGGATTAAGATTTACCGATGTATCTACAGTCGACGGGTATCCATCAAAAATTTTTACTGAGCTGTCCATTTCAGCTACCATCGATGAATCAGCACTAAAATATACCTGGTTATAGACCACACCCATTTGGTTTGCCCAAAATAAAATATGAAAATGTTCATCAATTCCTACGGCTCCTGGCGCAGTCATTGGATTATAGGGATGTCCGGGCACTTGTGCAAATAAAATAGAGAAAAATGAAATTAATAGAAACAACGTAGAGTATAAAAATTTCATACTGCACTCCTCGTTATAATAATATGAAAGTACTTCGGAGATTTATTTTCTATGAAAGGTTTTTTGTCCATCGCACCCCCGGGGAAAAATGGAATAATATAATTTTTACTTAATTATTTTTTTAGCTTCAATAATCAATAATCAGGATGCTAAAGCTTGTTTCATTTTTCAATTAAATTACAACAATTTATGGATGAAAACAAGATGATATTGGAAAAAATTATAATTATTTTTGTCTAAACAATAAGCGGGAAATTTTGAAAAATATTCTTGCCAGCTTCTTAATAATAACCTATTTGACAAATATCGGTGGATATTTATTTTTTTATCTTCCGTGTAAAGAAATATTAAAAGAGAATGCACGTCAAAAAATAACAGGCAAAATTCAGCCTGGAGAGATGGAAATAATAAATGTAGTTAATTCAACTCTTAATTCCGGAAATTTAAATATCCAGCTACTTGAAGACAATGAAATCAGGCTCAACGGCAAATTATTTGATATAGTTGAAACAATAAAACAAGACAGTGTTACAATTTTTTACTGCATTGCAGATGAGCCTGAAGATCTTTTGGAGAAATTAATTCAGGATAATTTTGAAGACGGGGATCTAAACTATCATAAAAAGAATATTAAAAACTTATTTAAAAGCCTGATAACAGATTTATTTTTTGAGAATAAAGCAGAGTTAACCGAAATAATGAATTGGGAACCATTCTTTTATTTCGATACAAGTTCACATATTTCTCAAACCAACAAAATATTAACACCTCCTCCCCAATACAATTCATAGTCGAAAACTTATTAAATCTTTCTATGCAGACCTTTAGTGGTTCACATAGTCATTAAGTCATTCAATAATTATGAATTGAGGCCAATATGAGAAATTTATTTTTATCCATTTTAATTATTATTTTAATTCAAAATATTTATCCCCAAGAAAACAAGATCTTCAGCGTCAGCCGAGATTCAATTGTTTATAAATTGGATCAAGTGACGGTTACAGCAACCAGGTATCCTGAAAGCACTATGGAAGTACCCTATGCAATAACCATAATTTCTGCTGATGAACTGAAAAATCTTAAAGGATATGGGCTGGATGAAATTCTATCAACCATACCCGGTGTTTTTTCACAGTCACGCGCTGGAAACCAGGATGTTAGAATTGTAATACGTGGATTTGGTGCACGTGGCGCCGGAGATAGATCAAATTCCGGAACAACAAGAGGTATTAGAATTCTGCTCGACGGAATCCCGGAAACCGAGCCGGACGGCAGAACTGCATTCGACCATTTCGATTTAAGTTATGCGGAAAATCTTGAAGTTATCCGTTCGAATGCCTCGGCGCTTTGGGGTAACGCCGCCGGAGGAATAATAAATATGTCTACTGTTCCTGAATTCAACGACTCTTTTATTAGGCTCAAAGGATATTCGGGAAGTTTTGGTTTCAATAAATCAACACTTCAATTAGGAAGCAGAATCGGGAATGGAAGTATTTACGGTGCTTTTTCCAATACAAATTATGATGGATGGAGGATTCACTCAGCAAGCACACGCTTCGATTTTAATATCGGCCTGATTTCAAATTTATCAGAAACTACGGCTCTAAAAGTTTTTCTTACCGGAAGCAGTAATGTTTTTCATGTACCCGGACCTATTTCGGATTCACTTTATAATGTTAACCCTGACGCTTCCAATTCCACTTACGAACAAAGAGATGAAAGACGCTTTAACCGGCTTGGAAGAGTCGGTGTGAAAGTGGATCATAGTTTTAATTCAAATAATGATATTTCAGCTATGGTATTTGTAAATCCAAAATATTTGCAAAGATCCGAAAGAGGAACGTTTAGAGATTTTACGCGGTATCATCTTGGAGGAAATTTTATTTATAAAAATAATGTGAAGTTTTCCAAATCCGTTAATAATATGCTTGTTACCGGAATTGATGAAGCCTACCAAGATGGGGCAATTCTATTTTATTCACTTTCGCCAACCAACTTTAGAGGTTCCGAATTACGAACCAATAAAAGAGAAGGTGCTGAAAATTTCGGTGCATTCGTTCAGGATGAAATAATTATAAACAATAAATTTAGTTTAATAGCAGGCGGAAGGTATGATAATATTACATATAATTCTGAAGACTATTTAGCCCCTGAATTCGGGTTACAGAAAAAGACATTCGAAAAATTTACCCCGAAAGCCGGAATAACATACCGATTCACTCCTCTTCAGAGTATATATTTTAATCTCGGCGGCGGAGTTGAAGTTCCGGCCGGAAATGAAACCGATCCGGCAGGTACTTATGGGCTCGATACGGTTTATTTGCTTAACCCATTGTTGGAGCCGATTCAATCAACTACATTTGAATTGGGAACTAAACATATAATTTCTCTTAAAAATTCTTTCATTAAGTTTCTAACTTACGATTTGGCATTATATTATATCAAAATTAAAAATGATATAATTCCATACCGTGGAGGCAGGTTTTATTTCACAGCGGGTAAAAGCAGCCGGAAAGGTGCAGAACTGAGCACTGAGTTTCAACTCAACAGCGGAATATCTTTAAATGCCGCAGTTACATATTCATTAAATAAATATGATATATACATGGTAGACTCAGTTCATTATGGTTCACCGGGTAAATTTGCTGATTATTCCGGCAATAAGGTAGCGGGAATTCCGGATATTTTTTATAATGCCGGGATTACATATTCACCGAATTTTTTAAGGGAAATATTTTTGAATTTTAATATAACCGGGATTGGAGACTACTTTGTTGATGATGCTAATAAAATAACGGTACCATCTTATACAATTTTTAATGCTTCGATAGGATTACAAGATGAGATTAAAATAGCAGGTAATTTTGGTATACGCGGTTTTCTATCGGTTAACAATTTAACGGATAAAAAATATATAGGTTCTGCGTTTATAAATCCCGACATTGTAGATGGACACCCGGTCTATATTGAACCCGGCGCTCCAAGAAATTATGCATTATCAATTGTGATAGGAATAAATTGAATTATTTAATGATAACCGGCAATATGAACCATTGCCGGTTGTTTATTTATTGATCTAACCATCAAAGTAAATTTTATTATTTTTGTTTAGCTACCCATGCCGTACAATGCCCCATCGGGTTTATTGGACCTTTCACAACCTGGCATTTACCGCAAGGCCCATTGTTTTCAGGTATGATGAAAAAACTGCAATTTGCACAAAACTTATCTGTAAAAGGCGAATGCCCCACATACTCTAAGGTTTCTCTATTCTTTAATTGTGCTTCTGTTAAACTGCTTACATCGGAACAAGGATCGGGCTGGGAATTGGTTGGTGATTGTTTTTCAGTTTGTTGCTGCCCCTGGTCATGAGGTTGATTTTTATTCCCACCGCATGCTTCTAAAAATGTACTTACGCTTACTGCGCTTATCCCGAGAATACTCAGCCTTTTAAAAAATTCTTTTCTGCTAATTTCCTGCGGCATAGAAGTTTCTCCTATTTATTTAATGATAAAGTATTTATTCAATCATCACCTAATATGGGATATAAAGAACCAAATACGCAATATTCAAACCAACTAATCTTTATTGATAATAACAACGATATTAAATTAAAATACATGTAATTAGTTAACTGCGTCATAATTTTATTCAATTAATTATTACTTCTCAATTATTACACAGGAAATGTTGTCCTTGATTTACAACAATATGACTTATAGCTATTTAAATACTATCTTTGAAGAAGAAAAATATTAGAAGAGGAAATAAATGTGGTTTAACCCGGGCTGGGGCGGAATGTGGTTCGGTGGCATTTTCTGGTTGATAATTATCGGATTGATAATCTGGCTTATAATTAACGGAAGTAAAAGAAGTCACTACCGCTATGATTTTCCGCCGCAAAATCAAGTGCATCAAGAGACACCAATGGATATCCTTAAAAAGAGATATGCTAAAGGTGAAATTACAAAAGAAGAATTCGAACAGATGAAAAAGGACATAAGCTCATAGATCTTCTTTAAAGACAAAAAGGAATAAAAAAATATCAAGCTGAAAAGGCTAATATATTTTTTATATATGCACTTTCTTCGAATAGGGCAAAATAAATCATTAAAATTTCGGAATGATGATTAGAATAAGTTTTTTATTAATCTTTACTGTTTTATTTGTCAATTTATTTTCAGGATGCAAAAAAGATCAATCCGCAGAACAGAAAGCTTCGGTTGAATCGGTAACACCGCGTATTAATGAAACTAAAAACGGCGATCAAACAGTAATCAACATTATTATGACCGATTCAAAATTTTTACCGGATACAATTGCAATACCAACAGAAGTACCGATAGAATTAATAATTACAAACAAAGGAAAAATGACACACTCATTTATGGCGGGGAAATTTCCGGCCGGCCGGAATAACGGATTCAAAGTAGATCTTTTTAAAAATTCTGGCACCACACTCAGTATTAATAAAATATTGGTTCCCGGCAGCGAGATAGTAAATTCTGGCAATATTAGGACACAAGAGAACCGTCCTGCTATAAATCTTGAACTTAAACCCGGTGAACAAGGAACGATTAGTTGTACTATTTCCACCGGCAGAGAAGGTGAATGGGAAATGGGCTGCTTTTCAAAAATAAGAAAAACAGTTAATACTAAATTGAGTTACGAGGGCATTATTAATGTTGAATAAAGAAGTTGCTGGTTTTTAATAGTACTTTTCATTCATTTCTCATCCGGATCGACAAACTTAAGAATGAAGTTAAATATTTATACAAATGTTTCCTTCCTAACTTTTCTTTAAATTCAAATGGGCTGTTTCGAGTACTCCTATAATAGATAAATATGTCAAATTTTATTAAGAAATCAGTTCCAGTGATGGCATGTCTTCCTATAAAGACAAACAATAACTATCGAGCTCAGATATTATGTGGACAGACCACTTGGGACGGTAGTTAATTTGTTATTAAGCTTAAAGAGAATAACTGTCCTGAAGATGCTGACGGGTTTTTTTCAAATACGTTTGAGCCTTACTATACTCACCGCGATATTTATACAAACAAAAAATATCTATCATCCTCGTAAACAAATTTGTGTAGAGAAGGTAGTCTTCTTTATTTTTGTAGGAAGAAAATAAAACGGCAAATTCTTCGTTACTTATATTGTGATCAAAAATCGATTCCATTACCAACATTAATTGAATATTTCGCAGACAATTATAAAAAACTTTTGTAGGTTTAAAAATGATTTACTGCACAGGAATTAATTATTTTATTACAATAAAAATAGAATTTCAAATATTAGGGCATAATCATTCCAGTATAATATTTGTGAATATCACATGACGTATACGAGCTTTTGCTTAGATAAGATTATGCAAAATTTGAACTATTGAACTGGCAAAATGTCTATTATTGAAGCACTAAAAAAATATTTTGGATATACCGGTTTTAGAACCGGGCAGGAGGAGATCATCACCTCTGTAATTGAAGGGAAAAATGTACTCGCTATATTACCCACGGGGGCAGGCAAATCAATTTGCTATCAAATTCCCGCTTTAATTTCAGATAATTTTTCCATCGTTGTTTCACCATTGATTGCTTTAATGAAAGATCAAGTCGATTCATTAAATACCCAGGAAAATCTTGCAGCTTTTATAAATAGCACCATGAGCTTTTATGAGGCTGAAAGAGTTTTAAATGAAATCTCTTTGGGCCGGATTAAAATTCTTTATATTGCTCCGGAAAGATTGGAAAATCTGCAGTTTGCAGAGAAAATCAAATCAATGAACCCGACATATCTTTTTGTCGACGAAGCTCATTGCATAAGTGAATGGGGACACAGCTTCAGGCCGAGTTACAGGAAAATTAAAGAGTTTATTGATTATGTCGGGATAAAAAGAATTTCTGCATTTACGGCAACGGCAACTCCCGAAGTTGTCAAAGATATTGTTAAACAACTCGGTTTTGAGAATCCCAAGATTTTCGTGAAAGGATTTGAACGTAATAATCTTAGCTTAAATGTTTTAACTGTAAAAAAGAAAAAAGAAACCTGCCTCGAATTAATTCTAAACAACGAACTGCCCGGAATTATTTACTGTGCTTCAAGAAAAAAAACCGAGGAAGTTTCGGACTTTCTAAATTTAAACGGGATAAATTGTTCCTATTATCACGCGGGGCTGGCAGCAGAAGAAAGAAGAAAGATTCAAGAAGATTTTATAGGCGGAAATCTAAAAATAATTTCTGCGACTAATGCATTTGGAATGGGAGTAGATAAAAAAGATATCCGTTTAATTATTCATTATAACATTCCCGGTTCAATTGAAAATTATTACCAGGAAATAGGGCGCGCGGGAAGAGACAGTAAACCGTCTAATATTTACTTACTTTATGACGAATCCGATATTCATATTCAAGAATATTTTTTAAAATATTCTCACCCCGACAAGGAACTGATAAAAGCAGTGTATGATGCTGTATGCGATTTTAATAAAGTACCGCTTGATTTTATGCCTGAAAAACCTCTCCCGGTAAATAACGATTTCATTTCGGCATTTGCTAAAAAGAAAATGAACAATGCGTTAATATATTCTTCGTTGAAAATAATTGAAGACGGCGGTTATATTAAAATACTTTCTGAATTCGATAACAAAGAATCCGTAAAAATTAACTTCGATAAAAATCACCTCAAAGAATTCGTGAAAACCACATCAAACAATAATCTCAAAGAAACAATATTATTAATTTTACGCGAATACGGAAGCAAATTGTTTTTAAGTAATCAGTCTATCTCTATTTCAAAGATTGCGGCAAATCATGAACTGAATGAAAATGAAATAGAAGAATCGTTGATAATCCTTGATGCATTGGGAGTAATCGAGTATATCAGAACCGTTGCAAAAGACAGTATACTATTAATTCAGCCGCGGATTGAATCGCAATATCTTCGTCTTAATTATAAAAAGATAAATGAAAGATATATAAATCTTCAAAATAAAATTAATCTGATGGTTGAATATGCTTTAACTAAAGAATGCAGGTTTAAATTTATTTTAAATTACTTCGGAGAGAATACCGATGGATATAAATGCACAAAATGCGATTGCTGTACAATCGATAATAAACTGCCGTCGTCATCAACCGGATATTTAAAGGAATTAATTTTGAAAGCATTGTGGGAAGAAGATAATGTTTTAAATGAGAAAAAATTACTTAATCTTTTAACCGGGAAAAACTTCACTCAAGAAACTGCGAATTCGGATTCATACGGAAGTGCATCAAATTATAATCAAAACGACCTTAAGATAGTACTTCAGGAACTGCTTCAAACTCACTACGTTGTTAAGAATAACCATTCAAATAATTTGATGTTAACTGACTCCGGGAAAACATTTCTCAAATCTCAAGGAATTTTTGTCGATGAAAAATCGGAACCGCACTACGAGGAAGATCTTGAATTATTCAACCGTTTAAAAGAAGTAAGGAAGAAGGGTTCCAAAAAGTTTATGCAGACAGGATACCTGATTTGTCCCGATGAAATTTTAAGGGAAGTTGCCGGTAAAAAGCCAAAGACAAAATGGGAATTGCTTTCAATCGATGGTTTTAATCAAAGAATGTTCAATAAAATAGGGGAAGATTTTTTGGAGGTTATTAACCAATTTTTAGATTCCAAAGAAAAAAAGACGGTAATTAAAATCGATGAGCAACGAACTCTGCCCGGGAATATAGTTGAAACATACAATCTTCTGAAAAAGGGATTTAAGCTTAAAGATATTTCCTCAATGCGTAAAGCACCCGATGCCGTAATTTCAATGCAGATTGAAACAATAATTGAATACTATCCCGGCATCGATATTAAAAACATTTTTGAAAATAATGAATTGGAAATGATTAACGCTGAAATTGAAAAAGGATTTGAAAATTTAAAAGATTTGAAAAAAAGGCTTCCGGGAAATATAACTTATTCACTTATTAGAATTGCGGTTGCAAAGCATAAGTTCACTTCTTCTGCTTCCTCAAACTATCAACGTAAGCAATAGCTTTATTAAAAAACGCATTCCATTCCTTTGGATTTTGGTTATACCATTCGATGGATTTTTTATAATCATCATCGGTTACACCATATTTTGAAAAGACTTTTTGCCTTAAAGAATCTGCATTCACTTTTTCTACAGTTGTATCGAATGAAATGACTAAATCGGAATAAATTTTAACTAATTTTTTTTCAGGAATTCTACTATTGTTTGAACATCCGGCAGGGATAAATAATAAAGACAGGCAAATGAAAGCTGAAAGACGAAGTAAAATTTTTTTATTACGGCTTATCACGCTAATTACAGTTACATGAAATTTATATTAAATAATTTCGAACAAAAATCAGTAGATTTTTTGTGTATTTTTTGATTTTTAATTTCTGCTTGAAAATAAGGTAATAAGGTAAAGATTGGTACCAGTATTGTTGTTAATAAGGTTGATTTAATTATATAAGGTTATTTTATTTTTATATTTTTTATAAAATATTTTACATCAAATCTATTTTCTTTTTATAATACCTTATTTTAAGTTTCATACTCATAGCAGTACTTACCTCATTTTCTTGCTTGCTTCGAATAAAATTCTTTTTTCCTCTTCGGTTAAATTTTGATAGCCAGAACGGGAAATTTTATCCAGTATTCTGTCAATTTCCTCTTGGTTAACCTTTGAACTTTCGTCTTTTTTATCTATATCGTAAAATTTAGCTTCTTGAACATCGGTGGCTTTCTTTTTAAATTTATCACCGAGGCCACTAAGCGGATTAAAGGGTTTTGACGGCCTTGAAGATCTTAATGCATTACTTCGTAACATATTTTTAAGATCGAAGTTAATATCTTTATCAAGCATTAAATAGATAAAGCCGGCAAACGCTCCGCCGAGGTGAGCTAAATGTGCAACGTTGCTTCCCGGGCTTATAGCGAAAAATTCAATCAATATCATAAATGCAATTAGATATTTAGCTTTAACTGGAATAAAGAACCAGAGGAATATGTATCTATTGGGAAAAAGTAAACCGAATGCTATTAACACACCGTAAATTGCTCCGCTTGCACCTATCGTTACTGCTAATTGATCCGTCAGTAGAGGTGTTATGAATATTTGGGATAAACCGGCAGCGACGCCGCAAATTAGATAGAAGGTTAGAAATTTCTTGGAACCCCACATGTTTTCAACTTCAATTCCAAACATCCAAAGAGCAAACATATTAAAAAAGATATGCGCAAAGCCGCCATGTAAAAACTGGTATGTAATTAGCTGCCATATCTGAAAGTTGTAAGGCTGTCCATATGGATTTACTCCGCCAATGGGATTTAGGGCAAGCCAATGATCAATTATATACCATCCGGGTATTCCGCCGAATTTCAAATTATTCATCAACAATTGAAAAAGGAACACCGCACCGTTAGTTATCAATAAATATTTTATAACAGGTGGGAAAAAGCTAAACCTACCGAATCCCGCTGGTTTATAATAATTAGTCACTGAATATCCTTTTTACGTTTTCGAATTATAAATCAATAATAAATTTAATATCAAGCTAGTCTGAAATTAATAAGAAATAAAATAAATCATCTTATTGTACATCATTTAAAGCTGCGACACCCGGAAGTGTTTTTCCTTCTAAAAATTCCAGAGATGCGCCGCCTCCGGTTGAAACGTGCGAAACTTTATCCTCTAAGCCTGCTTTTGAAATCGCCGCAGCAGAATCACCGCCGCCGATAATTGTCTTTGCTCCTTTTTTAGTTGCGTCGACTAAGGCCTGTGCAATTGCAAATGTACCTTTGGCAAAATTATCCATTTCAAACACACCCATCGGGCCGTTCCAAACTATCGTTTTGGAATCTAGTATTAAATCCTTGAACAATTTAATTGTTTCGGGGCCTATATCCAATCCCATTTTACCGCTTGGGATATTGTCGATTTTAACAATTTCGGAGGGTGAATCGTTTTTAAATTCATCAGCAACAACAACATCTACAGGAAATACTAAATTTACTTTGGACGATTTAGCCTTATCCAGAATGTCTTTAGCCATTTGCAGCCTGTCTTCTTCAAGAAGTGATTTTCCAATTTCCTTTCCCAGAGCTTTAAAGAAAGTAAAAGACATTCCGCCGCCTATTAAAAGAGTATCTACTTTATCGAAAAGATTTGTGATTACATCTATCTTACCGGATATTTTTGCGCCGCCGAGTATGGCACAATATGGCCGTTCAGGATTTGATACTGCCGAACCGAGATATTTTAATTCTTTTTCCATTAAATATCCCGCTGCACAAACTTTTATAAATTTCGTTATGCCTTCTGTCGAAGCATGCGCTCTATGTGCGCTGCCGAATGCATCATTTATATAAACATCGCCGAATTCTGAAATTTTTTTTGCGAATCCCGGATCATTCTTTTCCTCCTCTTCATGAAATCGTAAATTTTCAAGAAGCAGAATATCACCCGGTTTTAAATCATCAACCATTTTCTTTACTTCATCACCAATGCAGTCGGGAGCTATCTGAATTTCCTTTCCCAACAATTCGCTCAATCTTTTGGCAACAGGTTTTAAACTATATTTTTGATTCACCTTCCCTTTTGGTCTACCGAGATGGCTCATTAGAATAGCCTTACCGCCGACGGCAATAATTTTTTTTATGGTTGGCAATGAAGCTTTAATTCTACTGTCATCTGTAATATTCTGATTATCATCCAGCGGCACGTTGAAGTCAACACGGACCAAAACTTTTTTATTTTTTAAGTCCAGACTTTCTATAGATAATTTTTTCATTGATGACCCTTTGCCAGAATTAATTTATTAATAAAAAAAGAAACCAGGTAAAAACCTGGTCTCTAATAAATTATTTTTAAGCTACCATTTTTATCAGATCCACAACCCGGCAAGAATAACCGAATTCATTATCGTACCATCCTACAATTTTCACCAAATTTCCGTTTACCATTGTTGACAATGAATCTAAAATAACTGAGTGCGGATTACCAACGATATCTGCCGATACAAGAGGTTCATCGGAATATTCCATTACACCTTTCATCGGGCCCGAAGCAGCTTTTTTGAATGCGTCATTAACTTCTTCAGCCGTGGTAACTTTTTTTACCACTGCGACAAAATCAGTTATTGAACCATCCGGTGTTGGAACACGCAGTGAAAATCCATCTAAATTACCTTTTAAGTGGGGAATTACTTTTCCAACTGTTTTAGCGGCGCCTGTAGTTGTCGGTATAATTGAAACCGCCGCCGAACGTGCTCTTCTCAAATCGCTATGCGGTAAATCCAAAAGTCTTTGATCATTAGTGTATGAATGAACTGTTGTCATAAATCCTTTTTCAAGATCGAACGAATCGTCTAAGACTTTAACCATAGGTGCTAAGCAATTAGTTGTACATGATGCGTTGGAAATTACTTGTTCGGTTCCTTTAAGTTCTTTATCATTTACCCCGATAACAATTGTTGCATCGACATCGCCTTTAGCCGGAACTGAAAGAATAACCTTTTTAGCTCCGCCTTGAATGTGTTTTAAACATGCTTCTTTTGTTCTAAAAATTCCTGTTGATTCAAGAACAATATCGGCACCTAATTCTTTCCATTTTAAATTAGCAGGATCTTTCTCGGCTGTAATTTTAATTTTGTCACCGTTAACGATTATATCATTCCCATCTACTTTTATTTCACCCTTAAATTTGCCGTGAACTGAATCATACTTTAAAAGATGTGCAAGCGTTTTGGCATCGGTTAGATCATTTATGCCGACAAAATCGAAACCGCCTAAGTCCAATGCTCTTCTAAAGACGAGCCTGCCGATGCGGCCAAAACCGTTGATTCCAACTTTAATTGCCATGTTTTACTCCTATTTTTTTCTTCTTTGAAATTCAAAATGAAAGTTAAATTAGATTATCAAAATTACTTAAAGCGGGTTAGATTTTCAAATAAAAACGGAAGGAATAAGATTAAATATAATGACTTACAGCAACATTAAGTAAAGGTAACGTTTATTTTAAACGAAAAATTCTTTTTAATTTTTAAAGGAAGAAATTTACTTAAGCAAAATCATCTTACGCGTTAAATTTATTCCGCTTCCCGTTAGCTGATAAATGTAAATACCGCTTGGCAAATTTACGGCGTTAAAAGTAACTTGATGATTTCCTGCTTTCATTTCCCTATTAATTAAAACAGCAACTTTCTGCCCGATAATATCATATACTTTTAGCTTAATGAAACTGCTTTTAGGTAAAGTAAACTTTATAGTAGTCGATGGATTGAAAGGATTAGGATAATTCTGGTACAACAGGTATTTCTTTGGAACTTTATCATTCGAATTAACCGAATTGACTGCAGTTGTGTACAAGTTCCATGAGATTGAACTTGTATCCACATCATTATAAACATATGCAGTAATCACTTTCATATTATTTGTTGCGTCTTTATGATAAACAAAAATAGAATCTGCGGTTTCTTGAACTCCGTTAACAGTCCAAAAATAATTTAAAGACTTATTTGCCGGATCAAATGCTGAAATACTAAATATTAATGAATCATCCTGAAGAAAAATTGAATCCCGTCTATTCACATAGTCTTGTTCATTGTTTATTATTTTTGATTCAATCACGGCAGGCGACCAGTTAATGATTTGGGGTGGGAAATATCCTTTAATAAATTGTTCCAAAACATTTTTAGTAATTTTTTTAACTGTATCGTCGCTGCTAAGTCCTTCTGACCAATCGGTAGTAGCCACATCAAAAACTGCCCCACCGGAAGGAGTATAAAATAATCCCATTGTAGCATGAGTGTTTGTAAAACCATCCGGGTTATATGCAGGCGATAAGCCAAGTATTCTAAAATTCAAAGGCGTTTCATCCATGCCTGTAACTTTCGGGATTCCATCATGCCAATTAAATTCTGCACCATCGGTTTCATAACCGACTATAGCCGCATTGTAACCGAACTCATCGCCATCTTTTAATTCTGTTCCTTTATAAACCCAATCGAAGGTATTGTAAGCTGCATAATCTCCATAACCTTCACTTTTTGGCAAATGATTTCCATTATTTACATACCCGCCTCCTCTGAAACTGACACCGGTAAGAGAATTTTCAGGGTTATTGACTGGACTATTATACCAATTTACCGTAACCAGCGAATCAGCAATTCCCGTTAGCGGATCGAGACTTGCATCTTTGTAACAGACTATCGTTCTAAAATTATCTTCAAATCGTATCTGCCACCAGCATGTATTCCCTCCAAGAATCATTAACTTTCCTCCGCTGTTTATAAATCCGGTCATCTGTTCTCTTTCGGCATACGACCAATATTCATCATGCCCGACATCAATTACAATACTATAATGACTAAGCAGCGACGGATTTTTATCTAAGTAAACATTGTTGGCAAACTCAACATTTATACCAAGGTCGTTTATCCAATGAATAAATACATCGGTCCATCTATAATAATCCCATTGTGCCCCTGCAGTAAACGGACGATTGTAAGAAACTTTATATGATCTTACTCCATTTGAGGAATTGAATTCATATAAACTTTTTCCGCCGTAATTATTATAAGCCTGCCAGGTGTTTGAAGTTAATATTACAAGGATTTTGGAATGCGAACCCGACACAGAAGGTTGAACTGCAAAATCCAACTGACCGTAACCGCTATCAACGGGAAAATCAGCTTCATAAACAGCAGGCTCCCAACTTGTAGGAATTACCATTTGATAACTTAATGGCCAATCACATCCTGTCTCATATGATGTTGGAGGTAAAGTACGCAATCCTCCGGCAATGTTAGATGTAGTAAATACAGGCGAACCTTGTTGATCATATCTATAAAAATCTATTTGATAATTTGGGACATCAGTTGAAATATAAAATTTTAAAGTATCCCCCGGTCTAAATGTAAGCTGGTTCAGATAACCGCCTTCCTGCGGATATATAACCATTAAAGGAAAAATCATTAAGAGGAATAGTAACTTATTTCGCATAACTCAATTTAACTTAAGAATGGATTGAAAAACTTGTTCGTTATTTTACGATTACAATATAGTAATAAAGAAAATCACATCTTGTGAAATCATTTTCAAGCAAGCAAAATCTATTCCACTATAGATGATTAATTTTTAATTAATAAATTTTAATGATGGAGTTATTTTTAGTAATATAATTCAAAAAAAATCCCGGCTAATATTTTAAAAAAAAACAAAAGCCGGGTAACTTGAAAAATATTTTATCGGTAAATTATTTCAATATCATCATTTTTTTACTTTGATGAAAGCTTCCTGAATTTATCCGGTAAATGTAAACACCGCTTGGAAGATCAGAAGCGTTAAAATTGATTGAATAAATTCCTGCTGCCTGATTTTTATTTACCAGTGTCTTCACTTCTCTGCCGAGTATGTCATATACTTTTATTGATACAAATCCATCTTTAACAATCGAATATTTTATTGTTGTCGATGGATTGAAAGGATTTGGAAAGTTTTGAGATAACGAATATTCTGTTGGAACAGATACATCTACATTAACTTCATTTGAATAATGGACTGCACCATCAAAATCAGTTTGTTTTAACCTGTAAGTATATTTTCCGGGAATAACATTTTTATCGACAAAGTTATATGACTTGGATTGAGTGGTTGTACCATCGCCCTTTATAAAACTTATATCCGAATAATTTTGATTACCCGTTCGTTTTTGTATCGAATAACCTTTATTATTAACCTGAGAAGCAGCAGACCATGATATCGTAACATCATTATAATTTACTGCTGCCGTAAAAGAAGTCAACTCTACAGGTGTAGCATCCAATCCGCCCGAAAAACAAATAACTTTTCCGTTATAAGTTCCTGCTAATAGTTCGGAGCTTGCATTACCATCAATCGAAGGCAGCGCATTAACCGTATAAATTTTATCCCCCGGGAAATTTTGACTGAATAGTAATGGAGTACCGCTTCCTTCGATACAATAGAAAGTGCCGTTCTGATCACCCGTAATTACATCATTTATTCCGTCATTATTTAAGTCAGGAACTTGAGCAACACCATATTGATAAGCCATCGGGTAAGTCCACAAAACTGAGCCATCGGCACCGCTGATGCATTGCATTTGCGAAGATAAATCCGCAATCAATATTTCATCGATTCCGTCACCATTAATATCATTTAAAAGTGAAATCTGAATTGTTCCCGTAAAACCCGGGTTATAAGTCCAAACAACCTGGCCTGTTTCACCGTCAATCCTATAAACATTTGTAAAATATTCTGCTGCTATGACATCAGGAGTTTGCCCCGGTACAGATAATTCCAGCATTTCTTTAGGTTCATAATTTTGCGTTGGGAATATCCAGAGCTGTTGTCCTGTTGCACCATTCAAACCGATAACCTCCCTGTCTGTTGTTCCGTTGTTTCCAATTGCAATAACAGCGTCAGGTACTCCATCGCCGGTTATATCGTCTATGGAAATTATTGTTTTACCGAAAGCCAGGCATGGGCCGGGATAAGAGTAAGTCCAAATTATCTGTCCATTGGCACCATTAAATAAAAATGCTTCATGGTAGCCTGTACATAATTCATTACCATCGGCAATTGCTAAAATATCCGGAACACCGTCGCCGTTAAAATCTCTTCTGCCGTCGACAGCTTCAAAATCACCAAGATCATAATTTATATCATCACCAAATTTCCAGATTACGTGTCCGTTAGTCCCGTCGAGTGCGTATACGTGTTCATTTCCGCCGCCTGTTCCGATGACAACATCTTTATGCCCGTCGCCGTTTAAATCGTTTACGATTGCAAGAGCATCTTGAACACCGTAATCATTTGCCATTCCGATTGTACCTGCATCATTATTATTTATAAAAGTATTAAAAGTCCATAAAGTGTCAGTTGTTCCGCTGGCAGCTCCGTCTAAAGCCATGAGCCAGTAGTTACTTGTTGCAATTATAACATCGCTCTTACCGTCGCCGTTAATATCTTCAATCGGCTTTAATCCGATTACTTTATATTCCTGGTATGAACCTGCCCGCGGATTATCAGGTACCTGGTAAGTCCAGAATTGATAACCGAGATCATAACTGTTTAAACTCCCTGTCCCCTGCACAACAACATCTACTAAAGGATTAATCGGATCATTTGAAGCAATTCTTAATGTATCGGAATAATTTATTGCCTGAGAAGGATCAAAGACAACTCTTATTTTTTGTGTATCAGTCGGTGCAATCTGGAAAGGAATTGATGGAGCATCAAAATTAAATTCGGGTAAGTTAAAATGCATATCGGAAATTTGTAAAGCTTGATCGCCCTGATTTATGATGCTGAAATACCAGTAAGCATTCCCATCACCTGAAACCCATACATTTCCAAAATTGTGTGAGTTTGCAGTAAGTAATATTTGCGGTCCGCTTGTAACACCCTGGCCTTCAAGTGAAACATTAACTTCCGGTGTTACAGGGTCATTACTCGTTATGGTTAAATTTCCACTGTAAGTCTGAAAAGCATCCGGATGGAAATTCAATACAATATTCTGCCCGGAATTTGGCTGAATAGTTAACGGGAATGAGGTAATATTCGAACTAAATACATTATTATCAAATGATAAATTTGTAATATTTAGCGGAGCATTACCAATATTATTAATTAAAAAGTTTACGTGACTGGTATCTCCAACTGTGGTTTGTGGAAATACGACCGAAGTTGATTGAACGGAAATTTGAGGAGTACCCGAACCGTTTAAATCGTATTTAAATAACTGCATATTAGTGCTGCCGAGCTTCTGTGCCATTAACCAAAAATAGCTGCCATCCCAGGCTAATCCTCGCGGATTTTCCCTGACTCCCGGAGCAGCGGGAACGTGAAATGAAAACAATGTATCTTTTGAATTCAGATCAACAGCATAAACTCTTTCGGCATCTCCATCAAAGCCGTCCATAACATAAAATAATGTATCACCTTTGACGGTTATACCGGTGGGCTGAATACCAAAGGTTTGAATGGTATCTACAATTTGTTTAGTACTTACATCGATTTTATATAAAGCGGCAATTGAATTCGGGTAATAAACCGATATCCATAAACCTGAACCATCCCAAGCTGCACCTCCAAGGTACCATGAACCGCCAAGTGATGGTGTCGGTATTGAATCCAGCACAGCACCTGAAGATGAAACTTTAAATAAGTCGCACCTCGCTGTTTTTCTTTCAACGTACCAAAAGTTTGTTCCGTCAAAGGCAAGTCCTTGCGATTCATGCATTGAAGGATAATTAAAGTTAATAGTATTGAGTTGGTTCCCGTTACTATCAACGGATTTTATTACTCCATCGCCATCCGGGGAATAGCTAGAAGAAATCCAGTAATTTGAATTTTCATAAACCAATCCATATCCGTAATGAAAGAAATTACCTGCAGGTAAATCTACGGAGCCGATTAAAGTTTGTGAGTAAGAAAATGAAGCGAAAAGTAAAAATAAGAATGGGTAAAACTTTTTCATCAATACAACCCTTTCCTCTGATTTAGTGAAACATAATCCCCTTAACAATTAAGAAGAATCTGAAAAATTAATTGCGCGGATTTTTTTTGCAATAGTCTTTTATATATTCTGCAATATCTACTGTCGAAGCACCGGGAGTAAACAATGCTCCTACACCTATTTTATTTAATTCCTTAATATCAGCTTCAGGAATGATACCCCCGCCTGTGAGCAAAACATCATCCATCCCCTTTTCGTTTAAAAGCGTTTTTATTTTGGGTAATATCGTCATATGTGCGCCGGATAAAATGCTAATTCCGATAACGTCAACATCTTCCTGTAATGCTGCTTCAACAATCATTTCAGGAGTTTGCCTTAATCCTGTATAAATTACTTCCATACCGGCGTCACGAAGTGCGGCTGCGATAACTTTAGCGCCCCTATCGTGGCCGTCCAATCCAGCTTTAGCTACTAAAACTCTTATTTTTTTATCCATGTTATTCCTCTAAATTATTAACTGCGAAACGAATTTTGTCGGCAAATTCTTTCATTCCGCCGACATTATAATTTTTAAAACGCGGTTTAAAATTAAAATCATTTGCAAATCTTGGGATAATGTGAAAATGAAAATGAAATACCGTTTGACCGGCTGATATTCCGTTGTTTACAATCAGGTTAAATCCATCCGGGTTAAGTCCTTTTTGAACTGCAGCAGACATCTGCTGTGTAACCTTGATTAAGCCTGGAAGCTCATCATTAGGCAGTGAAATAAAATCCTTGTAATGTCTTTTGGGAATTACCAGTGTATGACCGAAATTTACCGGCCTAATATCGAGAAATGAAATGATTTTATCATTTTCAAATAAAATCTCAGCCCTTGCTTTTCTTTCCACAATGTCACAAAAAATACAATTCATATTTAAAAAATACTGCTAAATATTTTCACAGGCAATCTTAAAAATTATTTTTGAAGAATATAAGGATCATATATGTAGGTACTTTTCCTTTTTACCAAACACTCCGAATAATCCGCCGGTGTGGACAAATATATTTTTCATCCCTTTGTTTTTTAATAAGAATTTATCATAATAGGCTGCAAAAGCTTTCCCTGTATATGCAGGGTCTAAAATTATACCTGATTGCAAAGCGAATTTTTTAATTAAGCTTAATTTATTCTTTGTAATATTTTTATAACCTTCTTTAGAATATCCATCAATTATCTTTAAATTGTTTTCGTCTACTTGACAAGGAAGGTTATAATCCAGTACACAACCTTTGGCTAACTGCAGAATTTTCGTTTTAATAACGTCTTTATTGTATAAAACATTTACCGCAAAAATATTCATGTTTAATTTTAACAAGGAAATTCCAGTTAACAATCCGGCAGCAGTCCCTCCAGAACCGGCTGCAATAACAATTCCGTTTAATTTTTTTAAATCAATTTGATTTTTTAATTCATCCATAAAATTTATATAACCCCAAATGCCGAGTGTTGAGGAACCTCCTTCCGGGATGACATAAACCTTCTTTCCTTTTTTTCGTAATGCCTGACTTTCATCAAACATAATTTGATTTACATTATCGTAATTTTTTTTATTTAGGAATGTCAATTCTGCACCTATAAATTTATCAAGGAATAGGTTCCCTTCAGCCTTCTTGGTATCATCCCCCCACAGAAATAATTTTGATTTCATCCCGGTTTTTGCAGCAGCAATTGCCGTTGCCCGTGCATGGTTCGACTGTTCACCTCCGCATGTAAATACAATATCGGATTTCTTTTTTTTAGCATCGTAAAAAATATACTCTAATTTGCGGACTTTATTCCCGGATAATTCTATCCCCGTTAAATCATCACGCTTAATTAAAAAATTCTGATTTTCAAACGATACTTTTTCAAGAGGAGTAGGAATATTTGCAAGTTTTGTTTTCGGTGGAATTTTCATTTATTTAATTCTTTTTCTCTTTTTAATTTTTGTGAATAAAATTTTCTCGCCCTATCGAGATCGTCCTGTGTGTCGACAGCAAGAGTATCGAATTCTGTTACAACAAGTTTTATTTTAATACCATTTTCCAGTAGACGAAGCTGCTCAAGCTTTTCGGCTTTTTCCAGGTCTGTTTGTTCAAAAGCTGTAAAATTCAATAAAGTATCCTTCCTGAATACGTACAATCCTATATGCTTATAAACTTCGCAGTTCTGAATTTTTTCAATTAAAGATTTACCTTCCCTTATAAAAGGAATAGGCGAGCGAGAAAAGAATAAAGCATAATTATTATAGTCGAATACTACTTTTGCAACCGCAGGAGACTTAAAGTCCTGTACCGATTCTATTCTCTTTGCAAGTGTTGATACCTTAACCTCGCTATCGAATAAAAGAGGTTCTATCGCTTGATCGATCATTTCACCGTTTATAAAAGGTTCATCCCCTTGAATGTTTACAATTATATCTGCATCGGGTAATTTTTTTACTACATATGCTATTCGATCAGAGCCGGTATTAATATCATTTGGAGTCATAACTACATTAGCACCAAATCCTCTTGCAACCTGTTCAACTTTAGTATCGTCAACTGCGATAATTAATTTCTGTATTAATTTTGATTTTTTAGCACTTTCATAAGTATGCTGTATCATCGGCTTTCCCCCGATATCGGCAAGAGGTTTTCCCATCAAACGGGTCGATGAAAAACGGGCGGGAATTACTCCGATAATCATATTAAAAGAGTCCGCTGTATTTTTTATTCATAACTAAGTGATGCCGCTTTGTGCTTCCATTTTATTAAAATTATCAATGACAATATCTCTAACCTTTTCCATAAGTTCAAGTTCATCTTTTCTTGTTTTTACATTAACTGTTTCAATTGGTTTATCAAAATGAACATGAATAGTTCCGGGCTTTATTCGCAGTTCACCTTTGGGTAAAATTTTTTGAGTGCCCCAAATGCTTACCGGGATAACAGGGAAGCCTACTTTCGCAGCTAAATTAAAGGCACCTCTTTTAAATGGCTGAATCTCACCGGTCTTGTTTCTTGTTCCTTCCGCAAAAAGAATTACAGAGAACTTTTTTTTAATCATTGTCTTTTTTGCTTTTTCAATACTTTGAAGAGCTTTCTCAACATTCTGCCTGTCGATAACTATATACGGACCGGTACTTAACTGCCATCCGAACAAGGGAATTTTTTCTAATTCTTTTTTATAAACGATGGATAATTTAATAGGCGCAGCTAATTGTATAGCAGGAATATCGTATTGGCTACTGTGGTTGGAAACAAAAATGTAAGTGCTGTTCTTATCGATGTTATCAATCCCGGTAACCTTCAATTTGATCCCGCTTAACCAAAGCACTCCGCTGCTGAAAATTTTTGATAGTATAAAATAGGATTTAAAAGAGCGGTCAATAATTGAAAAAATTAAAGTGCTGATAGAAAGAATAATCGTGAAAATTACTATAAAAGTTATCCTCATGTAGGTAAGCAATTAAACTGCCTCTAAGTTTGAATTATCCTGTTGTATAATTTCTTCATGGATATTATTAGCCAGCGAAAATTTTTCTATTGCACTCATCCGGTTTTTTATTGAAGGGTGACTGTAGAAAAACCATTCAACAAAAGGATGAGGTTCTTTATCGCCCAAATTTTGTTCGGTCAGCTTTTCAAGGGTCGATTTAAATGAAAGCGGTTTTCTCGTGCTTTCAATCGCATATTGATCAGCCTCATACTCAAATTTTCTCGATAAAATATTTCCAAAAGGTGTTTGAATTACGCCGATTAACATTCCCCATAAAGCCAATACAGGTAAAGCGGAAATTTGAATAATTGAGTGAAATCCAAACCAGGAAAGTGAAGCATCATACAGTACGGCCATCAAAAATAAAGTTAAAAAACTCGATGCTGTTCCGATAAAAAGATTTTTTATTATATGCTTTCTCTTATAATGTCCAAGTTCGTGTGCAATTACAGTTTCAATTTGATCTTTTGTATAGTTATCCAAAAGTGTATCACCCAAAAGGATACGTTTTGTTTTGCCAAGCCCTGTAAATGCTGCATTTGCTTTTTTAGTATTTTTACTCATATTGAACTTGTAAACATTCTCTACTTTAATCCCCGCTCCCTGTGCTAATTTTTTAATTCTTTCTTTAAGCTCTTCATCTTCCAACGGTGTTACCTTGTAAAAAAGAGGTAAGATTACAACAGGCACAACCTGTGCAAGAATAACCGAAACAATAAATAAGATAATCGCAAAAGGCAGCCACCATAAATTTTTAAATATGTTCATCGAGTAATAGAAAATCAATAATATTGGCACACCGATAATTAGAGAAATTAAAACTTCTTTTAAGTCTTCCCACATCCATTTAAAAAAAGTCTGGTTTGATAAATCATAAATATGTTCCATGTAAAAATCTTTATAAAAGTTAATGGGAAAGAATATAATCGAACCCATTAACCCGATCACGAAAATAAACACTAAAAATAAAATGTAGCGGTTAGTGATGTAATCGGAAAGATAAATTTGAAGGCCTAAACTGTAACCGAGTGCTACAAACAGCAAAAGTAAAATAAATGAAGCGACAGCTTCCCCGATGCCGAGCGCTAATTTTAAGTTATTATATTTTTTATATCGTTCTTTATTCATTTTAATTCTAAATCCAAAAAATAATAATACAAAAATAAAAACTCCTACTGCCAATTAAAATTAAACGCATCAGTACTTAAAAGATAAATGATAGGGTTGTGAAGTGTTCGTGGGTAAAGATTTCTTTTCTCAAATCCTTATTGAATACCTATCGGGATTATCATACTTCCCGGTTCTATTTTCACCGGATTATATCCGTTGTTATTCACTTTCATCCACTCCGCGGATGCGCCACCACAGTTGCTAATGATTTTCTAACCTATATTTTTCGTTGCTCCGCAGCAGCTAAATGCTTGTAAAAAAAAGAATTCCAATAAAAAAAGCGCTCCGATAGGAGCGGTATGTTGTTTAATTATTAAAAAAGACTCAAATTATTTTTTAAGAAATTAGATTATTGCCAAATCATTATTAGGCATCCAGCCGATCTTTCCGTCTTGAAGACGGATTTTATACCAATTATCGACGTGATCTTCGATTTTAACTTTTAATCCTTCGTGTATAACAAACGCATCGTTGCTGCTGTTGTCAGGAGCAAGTTTAACAGTAACAGCAGGCTGAATAATAATCCCATCTTTAATATTTACTTCACGGTTTAATTTTACAACAAGCAGTACAACCGCAACAATAAATAAAAATCCAAAGCTCAGTGAAGAAAATAATGAGATTCTTTGAAACGTACCGTTTTTTATAAAGAAGAAAACTCCCACAGAAATTAAAAGCAGGATATAGAGGAAGTAGGCTGTCCACGTCCAACCGCTTAAAGAAAATAATGCAAGCAAAGATTCCCACCACTGGAATAAAAAGAATTGAGGTAACGAATCAATCTTATCTACGGTTTTAGAATTTGCAAGAGCAAGATTATTTTGAACATCGTCATCGCCAGGTGAAAGCCTTAATGCTTTTTCATAATTCAATATTGAATAACCGATCTTATTCAACTTATAATATGCATTCCCTAAATTATAGTATAACGAGGTTCCCTGGTAACCTTCATCGACAAGCTTTTGATAAATATCAGCTGCTTTTTGATATTCGTTTTTTTGATAATACCCGTTAGCCTGGTTGAATAGACTCTCAGCTTCACCGGCAAAAGAATTTTTTGCAAATAAAACAAAGACAATTAATAAAAATATGCTGAAATACTTGATAGAAAAAATATTTTGTTTATTACACATATTTCTTTGCACCAATTGATCTTTCAAGTCCAATAATAACTTTTGCCATTTCATTGTACATCTCACTCATGGCTGCTTTACCGTCGGCACCGGGAGCAAACCTTACATACTCACATTTTTCTGCAGTATTTTTCATTTCATTTATTAAATCGGAGCTAATATTTTTTTTGAATAATTCATCTGCGGCTCTGTCAAGAGAAAATTCCGATTTTGGAATACGGAATTTATCCTCAAGGTACCCGAAAAGTGCCTGTGAAATTTCCGTATAAAATTCAGCCTGGTTATTTGAGCTCATTAATTCTTTTGCTTTTTTGAGTCTCGACTTTGCAACTTTTTGAGCCTGAGTATATCTCAATAATTGAACATTTCCCGAAATCCTATCATCTCTTTTCTTCCATCCGATTAAACCAATTAAAGCAAGCAGAGGTAATCCCGCCGCAGCCCAAAAACCAATGGTATTTAATTCCAATTTGCCTTTTTTACTTAAATCACCGGCATCGGTTTTTATGAATCTAATATCGGTGCCTAATTGTCTAATCCCCTCTTTTAAATTACTACTGACAACTTCTTGATTAGAATTGCCGCTTCCCTGTTCGACATTCAATGTATATTCAGGTGTTGCAAGAGTTTCATAAGATCTTTTTCCCGGATTAAAATATGAAAATTTTATCGGCGGTATAATTTTCTTTCCCGGTGTGCGGGGAACCAATAAATAATCAAATGTTTTTTTACCTGAAACTCTACCTTGCCTGTCAATCTGTTCGGAAGTTTTAGGTTCATATTGGTCAATGCCAGAAGGAAATTTCACTTCCGGCAGATCCAAAAGTTGAATGTTGCCGCTGCCGGAAATTACAATCTTTAAATCAACGGAATTGTTCGTTTTAACTTTTGTTTTATCTAAGCTTGAACTCATCACAAATTGACCAACCGAACCGTTAAAATCAGCGGGTTTATTTTTAGCAGGCAAATCTTTTACCTTAATTTTTATCGTGTTCGATTTTGCATGATAATTAACCGTCTGCCCCATGTCAAAAGGATCATTGAAAAAATCATTGAAGAAATTATCGTTTGATCGGTGCCTGCGAATTCTTACAGGGACATCTAATTCAAACGGTGTGACTGAAAGTTCCCCGGTCTGAGACGGAAACAATTCAACCTTTTTCAATATACCAACCCTGAATTGTCGTCCATCAACCATTTCAGTTGTAAATGAAATATTATTGGATGTCTCTAATTCTTCTGCCCAAAAGCCTTGATACTGCGGCAGCTTCGATATTGACATTTGAGAAGCTATACTTAAGCGGGTATATAATTTATACGTTACAGTAACCGGCTCTCCTAAATAAGCTGTTGATCTATCTGCAGTAGCTCTTATAAATAAATTCTTAGCTATCTCATCATTGGAAACAGTAGCATTACCATTATTTGTACTTTGATTTCTTTGAGGCTTAGGCGATCCTTTAATTACCGTAATAGCCAGAGGATCAGTCTTATATGTTTTTCCTTTATAGGTAATTGATGCGCTTCCGATTGTAAATTTACCAAGGTTTCTCGGCTGAAGATAATAAGACATAGTTTGCGAACCGGATACCGCCCCATTAATAATCTGCATGCTTGAAGATTGATTCGGACCTGATAAAACCAAAAAATTATTAAAATTCGGCGGAGAAAAATTACTTAAGCTGTTTATATCTTGTCCCTGAAAAGTAAAAGACACCTGGAATTGGTTCTGCAATCCAACTGTTGTATTGTTTGTAGAAGCCGTAAAAGATTGTGCAAAAACTAAAAACGGAAATAAAATAAAAAGTATTCCAATATATTTTAAATATTTTATTTTCATATTTATCAAACTTTTATTTTTTCCTATCAACAAATTTTATTTCCATCAGTTATGGTTAAATTATAAATTGTTAATTAATTCTACCAGTCCTTATCTGTTTTAACCCGTTTGCCCTGGACTTTCCTTAACTGTTTCTGCAAGTTTTTTTCATTATTCTTCAAAGCTTCCAACATTCTTTCTGCTTCTTGTTTTGATATTTTATCTTTCTGCTGCTGTTGTTTTAATTGATCCTGCTTAGCAGGTTGATTCTGCTGCTTGTTTTGATTTTGCTGCTGTTTATTCTTCTGTTGGTTTTGTTTATTCTTTTGATTTTGGTCCTGGTTCTTCTGCTGATTTTTCTGATTTTTATTGTTTTTATCGTTTTTATTTTGATTTTTATTATTCTTCTGATTTTTCAACATGGATAAAGCATAAGATAAATTGTACTTTGTATCTTTATCATCCGGATTCAGTTTTAATGCATCAGCATATGCGTTGATGCTTTGCTTTATCTTTTTTGATTTTAATAGTGCGTTGCCGATGTTGTGGTAAATTCTCGATTTCTCAAGATTCGATTTGCTTTCGGCAAGTGCAGATGAATAAGCTTTAATCGCCTCATCATACTTTTTTTGCTTGTAGAGAGCATCGCCGAGATTAAAACTTGCAGGCAGGCTCTTCGGATTATCTTCAACTCCCTTTTTGAAGTTGACCTCTGCATCGGCAAATTTACCTTTTTCATATTGATCCACGCCTTTATTTACGACAGATCTTTGGGCGAAAGTAAACATAAACAAAGGTGAAGCCAAAAAAACAAATAGTAAAACTTTTAAACTTTTCATTTTATATCAATGTCCTTCAATTCCTAATCTCTTCATGATATTCTCAAATAAGGGTGATTTTTTATCCGGCATAAAAAATTCAAGAATCAGAAGAAAAATCGCCGGAGCTAAAAGATAATAAAAGCGATCTTCGTAGTCAGTAACTTTTTTAACACCATATTCTGTTTTTTGTAAAGAAGATAATTTATCATAAATCTTATTCAAGTTATCGTCGTAATTTGTTCCCTGGTAATATTGGCCGTTGCCTGCCGAAGCAATTTCCTCAAGCATACTTGCATCTAACTTTGTCAAAACAGTATTTCCATTTTGATCCTGTAAGAAACCAGTTTGCTGTCCCTGCTGGTTATAAACAGGTATGGGAACTCCATCAGGTGAGCCAAGACCGATAGCATAAATTTTTATTCCTTTAGTTGTTGCAGCTTTAACAGCCTGCATTACATTGCCTTCATGATCTTCGCCGTCTGTAATTAGTATCATTGTCTTTTGAGTTGGGAACTTATAATCAAACGATTTTGTTGCAAGATTTATTGCAGAAGCAATTGCGGTACCCTGTTGGGGTACGGAATTTACATCAACAGCGGATAAAAATAAATTTGCAGCTGAGTAATCTGTAGTTAACGGAAATTGTATATACGCCTGTCCTGCAAATATTATTAAACCAATCCTATCCCCTTTAAGTCTGCCAATTAATTCTCTTATCTGATACTTGGCCTTTTCAAGTCTGCTTGGTTTAATATCCTGTGCCTGCATACTCCTGGAAACATCCAATAAGATATAAACATCAATTCCTTCCTGTTTGACGTTCTGAATTTTTGTCCCGATTTGAGGATTTGCAGCAGCCACTATTAAGAATACTAATGCAATCATTATAATCCCGAACTTCAGAATATTTTTTAAATTGCTGGAAGAAGGTAATAAAACTTTATGAAGTTTTTTATCGGCAAACTTCTCTAAAAGTTTATTCCTGTTTCTAATTAAAAACCAGAAAAGGACAATGAATACCGGTATTAAATAGAGTGCATACAAATATTCGGGATGAGCAAATCTAAACATGAGTTATTTTTTTAATATTTTTTTTATCAAAATTTTTGGGATTGAGTGCTTAATAATTCTTTTCAATCTGAGTTTCGTACATAAATAAAATAAGGTAACAAGACTTACGTATGATTTTATTTTTTGTTACTAATATTTAATCAATTAGTAAGATTTAAAATTCTTTCATTTAATTATTTCCTATATTTTGATCTCAGCCTTCTAATCCGTTGTATGCCAAAATTAAAAATTCAATTATGTGCTATTTAATATCAATCAAGATTCTCCAACGTTGTGGTCGGTAACCAAAAAGATGAGAATCGTCATTGCGAACGAGTCTTCGAGTGAAGTCCGCTTTGCCCGTCAAAGACGAGATCTCGCCAAAGGCGGACAATCTTTCATTTTTTAATTCATAAGTGAGATCACTTCACTCCGTTCGTGATGACGAAATTACTTTATGGTCACCCGCTAAATTTTGGTCAACTACGAAACTACAGTCTGAATAAATTATTTTTATGAGTAAACTTTTCCTTCTAAAATTATTATACTTTAAATTTTCACAAAACATTTAACCTTACAAATTACGGCAATTTCCGCAAAACTGTTTTTCCTAATCCAATCTCTAACAGCAAAAGAAATACTCCGCCGCCTAACCAGCCGTAAAATAATTCTTTAGCATTCCGGTAAGAGGTAACCTGAATTTTTGTTTTTTCCATCTTATCTATTTTATTATAAATTTCCTGCAGTGACCTGTTGTCGGTTGCTCTAAAATATTCTCCGCCGGTTAGATTGGCAATTTTTTGAAGAAGTGCTTCATCAATTTCCACAGGGATCATCTGATACCTAATTCCAAAAGGGGTTTGGACGGGATAAGGAGCATTTCCCACCGTTCCCACTCCAATAGTATAAATTCTAATCCCAAAAGTCTTCGCAATCTCGGCGCCGGTCATCGGATCTATTTCGCCTGCGTTATTGACTCCATCAGTCAAAAGAATTATTACTTTGCTTTTTGCATGACTGTCTTTCAACCGGTTAACAGCATCAGCAATACCATTACCGATAGCAGTACCATCTTCAACCATGCCGGTTTTTACTTCACTTAGTAAATGCTTTAATACAGAGTAGTCGATTGTTAAAGGGCATTGTGTGAACGCATCTCTTGCGAAGATTACCAAACCGATTCTATCGGATGTTCTTTTATCTATGAAATTATCTATTACATGTTTTGCTGCTTCAAGACGGTTCGGCTTAAAATCTTCAGCCATCATGCTGCCGGAAATATCGAGAGCCATTACGATATCGATTCCTTCGGTATACATATTTTCGCCTGAAGAAAAACTTTGAGGACGCGCTAATGCAACAATCAATAAAGCAACTGCAAGTACTCTTAAAATTAATGGAAGATGTTTTAATTTTTCTCTCCATGTCGACGGCAGATTCTTAAATACCTTTAAGCTGGAATAAGTAATCGAAGGCTGTGTTTTTCTTCCCCGCCACCAGTACCAGTACACCATGAAAGGGATAATTAGTAAAAACCATAAAATCCACGGATATGCAAAACTTACATCACTGAACATTTGCAGGCACCTCTTCCTTAGGTTCTTCAACCTTCGGAATTGTTTTATTCACAATTGTAAAAGCTTGTTTCATCATCTCTTCGTTAATTGAACCCATCGGCTGAAATTTTGCAAACTTCACGAGGTCTGCATTATTCAAAAAATCATTCGTTATCTCGATAATTTCCGAAGCATCTTTTCTTGTTCGAAGTAAATCCAAGACTTCATTAGTCGTTAATTCCATTGCATGAAGATCAAATCTTTCATCAAAATATCTTCTGATTATTTCCGTAATCCTCGAATGATATTCTTTTATCAATCCTTTCTGCCAGAGATTTTCCGATTCCAATTCTCTTAACGAACTTAATGCTTTCAAGTGAGCAGGAATTTTAACAACCTTCTTTTCAACCACTCCTTCATGCTTCTTTTTATATCTTCTATAAAGATAAATTGCCGCTGCAACAACAATCCCAATTATTAATATCCAAAGTAAAATTATTTTCCAATCCAACGGTATCCTAATCGGTTTCTTTACGTCTTTAATCCCTAAATTTGTGGATACCTGCATAATGTGAACCGTAAAGGGAACCGGGTTAGTTGTAATTGTCTGCCAATCGCTTTGACCGGCTAATTTATATTTTATCGGTACAGGCGGAATTGTAACTCTACCGGAATCATATTTTGATAAAATGAACCGGTAAATGACATCTTCTTTACCATTGTTTTCACTTTGAAGTGGATGCTCAACTTTTATTAATTCAGCGCCCGATAAACTATCCTTTAACACAGGCTGCTGAACTTGAGTTCCTTTTTTGTATGAAACCTCAATATTATAATGGATATAATCACCGACGAGATAATCGCTTGTATCTGTTGAAGCAGAGACTGAAATATTTTGTGCAAAAACGCTGCTGCTTAAAATTAATAAAAGAAATAATATTGCAGACGAAAATTTTTTTACCATCTTTTCTCACGCAGTCTGAAAAATTGTACAAGAGGTTTAACTATATCTTCGCCGGTTTTTACCTCAATGCTGTCGAGCCTGCTGGAAATAAACAACGACTTCCTCATCGCAGTGTTTTGTTTCCACATTTCCCGCAAGTGCCTTTGTACTCTTGCATCGCTCGTATCGATCCATCTTTCTTCGCCTGTTTCGGCATCTGTAAATTTTATTAAGCCTATTGGGGGAATTTCATTTTCACGTTCATCGTTAATGACAACACCTATAAAATCATGTTTCTGTCCAACTACCTTTAAAATTTTTTCGAAGCCGGTATCCATAAAATCTGATAGAAGAAAAACGATTGACCTCTTTCTCACTGCATGATTCATATACTCAAGTGCACCTTTTAAGTCTGTTGTTTTTCCTTCAGGTTCAAAAGAAAGAACATCGCGGATGATTCTTAAAACGTGCTTATTGCCTTTCCGCGGAGCGATAAATTTTTCAATCTTATCTGTGAATAAAATTAACCCGACTTTATCATTATTCTTCAATGCGGAAAAAGCGAGGATTGCACTTAGCTCTGCAGCAATCTGCTGTTTGGTTTTATCAATCGAACCGAAGATTAACGAACCGGAAAGATCGACCATTAAAATTACGGTAAGTTCTCTTTCTTCTTCAAATATTTTAATAAAGGGATGTCCGAAGCGTGCAGTTACATTCCAATCGATATTCCTGATATCGTCGCCAAATTGATATTCACGAACTTCGGAGAATTCCATTCCTCTTCCTTTAAAGACAGAATGGTATTCACCGGAAAAAACCTGGTTTACCAGGCCTTTCGTTCTGATTTCAATTTGTCTTACCTGTTTTAAAAGCTCTTTTGTTTCCATCTATTACGGAACTTCAACTCTGTTCAGAATTTCTTGTACAACATTTTCGGAAGTTATATCTTCTGCTTCGGCTTCATAAGTAACTGCAATTCTGTGGCGCAACACATCCTGGCAAATTGCTCTCACGTCTTCGGGAATTACATATCCTCTTCTCCTAATAAACGCAATTGCTTTGGCACCCAATGCCAAATTGATAGTCGCTCTCGGAGAGGCTCCGTAGCTTATCAAATCTGATAAATTATTTAAACCGAATTCCTTCGGATTCCTCGTGGCAAAAACTATATCGAGAATATATCTTTCTATTTTTTCATCAACATAAACTTCCTGAACAATATTTCTTGCTTTAAGAATATCTTCAGGTTTAATAACCGGATTAACTGCCGCAGCAGCATGATCAACATTCTGCTTCATAATTTTTAATTCTTCTTCACGGGAAGGATAACTAATTTTAACCTTCAGCATAAACCTATCGACTTGAGCTTCCGGCAAAGGATACGTTCCTTCCTGCTCAATTGGATTTTGTGTTGCCAAAACGAGAAACGGTTCTTCGAGAAGGAAAGTCTTTTCGCCGATCGTAATCTGTCTTTCCTGCATTGCTTCAAGTAATGCGCTTTGAACTTTTGCCGGTGCACGATTAATTTCATCTGCCAGAATAAAGTTTGCGAAAATAGGTCCTTTCCGGATAAAGAAATTTCCCTCTTTTTGATTGTATATCATTGTTCCAATCAAATCGGCAGGCAGCAGATCGGGAGTGAACTGAATACGTTGAAACTTTGCATCCATAGCTGATGAAAGAGTTTTAATTGCGAGGGTTTTTGCCAAACCCGGAACTCCTTCAAGCAAAA